>SCRU01000202.1 GCA_004323695.1 Burkholderiaceae bacterium | reverse complement strand
GTTGATACACTCCTCCAAAACGCGCAAGCCTGACCCAGGTCCGACTGGAGAAAGTTGGGAGGAGTCGCCCGCCAAAATCATACGGCATCCCGTTTCGCGCTGGATGTTGATAAGTTTTGCCGTCGTGTCGAGGTCAACCATGCCCACCTCGTCAATGTAAATAAAGGTTTTGGCGTCCACCTTGACCGCTCCTCTCTCAATGTCTCCCAAGAGTTTTACAACTGAACTGCTCTTGAGTCCTGTCTCCTCTTCAAGTTTTCTTGCGGCATCATTTGCCATAGCACAACCATAACCCTTATATCCTGCCTTCTCGAAAGATTGGGCTAATATCTGGCAGGCTGTCGTTTTGCCGCTGCCCGCAAGTCCTCGGAGTACTGAAATACTCTCGGTTCCTGTCAGTTTGCTGATTGCTTCAAGCTGTTCCTTTGATGGTGAAAAGCCACGCTCCTTCTGGAATTTATCCACCATCGCTTTTACAATTTCCTCCTTGATTTGGTGCTTTCCCGAGTTCTTGGAATTGGCTTTTTCTACGGTATCCCGTATCAACTTGTCGGCTACGGCTAGCTTTTTAGAGCAATAAAGCGTCTCGTGTAAGTTGTTCTTCTTGGAACAATTCGCCACCAACTCACCTTGAAGGATGCGCCTTGAAGTCTCTTCAATCTTGGTTATAGCGTCTGAATGGCCTGTATAGACCTGACAAATAACGGCCTTAATATCGTATTCTGTTAGAAAGGTTTTCTTCTTGAAGTCGTGGGCGTAGTCCAGTATTTGCTGGTCGGTGATGATTTCTGAAAGTTCGTTCTGTTGCTTTTCCCTGAACTTGAACTGATCAGCTGGCAAGGCGTCCATCTGCCGTTGCCACTCCTCCATCATCTCCACCCCTGACATAGCGCCCTTACCGCTTCTTATTTCCTTGACCTTGTTTCTCATTTGGGAGGCTGGAATATTTTCCGCGATCATGACATCCAAAACTTCCTTTTGTCTTTTGGAAAAGGTTTTTATTGCCTCTTCTCCTATCCCTTGAAGCTCCATCGTTACGCTTTCGGTAGCTCCAAACTCACCCATTTCCCTGACATTCTTTACAGCCAACCCTGCCTTTTGTAGACCTTCGGCTAGCTTGGCACGGTATAAAGCTCCGCCTGATTTGATTTGCTGGTTCATGGAAAGATGGTCAATGGTTCGCCACTTTCCATCGGCTCCTAATGCCATGTTGAAGGCGCAAGCATGCGTATGCAGTTGCATATCTGGCGCATTGTCGTCCACTGGTCTAGCGTCAAAATGGTCCACGGACGCCCAAATAATTTTATTACCTTTGAGTTTTTGCTTTCCGCCCTTGCCCGCTCGAATAATTACACCCGTCCCTATCTCCTCCATTGCGTAGGAGACCGCCTCTCGATGGGCTTGAAGAATGGCACTCGCCACCGCTTCATCTCCGTCTGCCATCGCTTTAGCTAGAGCTAAAGATATGCTTTTTGGAGCACTGAAAGTACAATCTTGCCCACTCCTCCTTGGCTTCTCTTTGCCTATTTCCTTATCTCCCTTTTTCAATTTCCTCCCTTTGATTTTGTCTCCCACCTTGTATTTCTTCTTTTGATTTTGAACCAAAGCCTTACCCGTGGTCGGGTCGAAACCGTCATAAAGTTTGACGAAAATTTCTTTATTCTGTTCAAAGTCTCCCTCTATTGCTAACGCCTTTGCGGCTTCTCCCTCCATCCGAAAAGAATTGGGAAAGGGTGAAAGACCATCTTTCTTGGCGTAGTAGTTTGCTGCGTTGTTCGGTTTTTCATCGACCTTTACAACATCGTTTAACATGTATTCCTTGTAATCGTCTCCTTTAAGATCCGTGATAGTTAACATGGCGTCACCTCATTCTGTGGGAGGCGTAACGCCGACTTCTTCGCAAAAATCTATCAGGGCTTGGTTTTGTGCCTTGACTGCCTCAAGCTCTTTTCTCAGATTTTCTGCCTCAATCCCAAAGACATTCGCTCGGAGTTGCTGGGCGAATACCGATGCCACCTCCTCCGCAAAGTCATCAATGTAGACCCTTGCCTGTTCTTTGCTTCGGTTCAATTGCTCTTGAATGAAACTCTCAACTGTCTTGGAGTTGAGCTCTTGGTTCTTCTTGGAATCCCTGACCGCGATGCCCTGCATTCGCTTGATACGCCTTATATCCTTGTAGGTCAGTTCTATCCAAAAGCGTCTTTTGGTTTCGTCATTTAGGGGGGGCTTGCCTCCCTCCTTTTCGGTGTTTATGGCAATTACTGGCTGCACACTTTGGGGGGCCTTGCCCCCTTCTTTTTCCAAAAAAATATGTTCAGTTTGGGGGGCCTTGCCCTCTTGTATATCTTGAATCATGGTTATTCACCTTTGCGTTATTTCCTTTCTATATGGTAGCGTTTTTTTTCGATTTTGATTTTAAAACCTGAGGGTGCGTGTGGTGTATCAAATGCTAACGCTCTTGATTTTGCTTTTTGCTCTTGGCTTTGGTTTTTGCTTTTTGCCCTTGTCTTTGGTTTTTGGCTTTTTGGTTTTGGGTATGCTTAAAG
>SCRU01000111.1 GCA_004323695.1 Burkholderiaceae bacterium | reverse complement strand
CCACTTTGATCACTCCTTGATCCCCCCGCTCAAAAGTTAAGCAGGGGACTTTATTCAAAGGGGTCAAATTTCGATGAAAAATCTCAGCTCAAAGGGGTCAGATTTGCTCGGAAATCAACATACATAGTTCTTCATTCGTTGTCTCCTGTTATAAAAATCCTCGCCATTTTTTTCTTCCCGGCTTTACGCCGGGATGCCATCTGCGTGGCTGATCACCAATGAAGATACCTTTGCGCCTTGGTTCAAAAAATTGACCCCGGTCTAGTTTTCAAGAAATTTTTCGCTCCTTTGTGGTGTTTCTTGACTGCGGTCAATTTTTCCGCGATATCTCGGAACTGCCTGCTTGTTCAAGACCCCAGGGACGGCCTCGATGCGGCGGGTGGAGCCGGGTTGCCGAACCCGATGCCGGCGCTGATTCTTCGAGCTCGGCAAGCCGTGCGGATGCCGGCGGCCATCATGCCGGCTTTGGCAGTCGCGGAGGCAGCCTTGGTCGCCCAAACCGGGCCGCTGGCAGGGCGCCGGGTTCGTACGGCAGATGGTCTGGTCAAGCTCGGCCGCCCCGCTTGAGAGCGACTATGAATTGCGGGCGTCAGTCACGCGGCACAGCGCCGACCCGATCAATCGTCGCGTTCACCCGCCTCGTAAAGCGTCTCGCGCCCCAGGCGGTCGAGAATCAGCTCGGCGGTCCAGGGCAGCATCAGCGCGCCGCAGCGGCTGTCGCGGTACAGGCGCTCCAGCGGCAGATGCTTCATCATGCTCTGGCCGCCGCAGGTGCGCAGCGCGAGCCGTGCAATGTCGTTGGCGCCCTCCATCACGCTGTAGTGCGCCGCGTACAGGCGCAGCTTCTCATCCTTGCTCGGGTTCGGTTTGGCCTCGGCAATGGCGCGCGTGAACAGGCTGCGCATGGATTCGAGCTGGATGCGCATCTGCGCCACCGCGATCTGCTTGGTCGGGTACTGGCGGCGCTTGACCGGCGGCTCGCCGGGCACCTCGCCGCGCAGGTAGCGCACCGTGAAGTCGTAGGCCGCATTGGCAATGCCCAGATACGTGGGTGACAGCGTGAAGAACATCGCCGGCCAGGTCTGCGCGCCCTTGAAGTAAATGCCGCGCGGCATGAGCTGCTCGTCGTCGCCGACGAACACGTCCTTGAACGTGAGGTTGCGGCTGACCGTGCCGCGCATGCCCAGCGGGTTCCAGTCGCCGCTGATGGAAAAGCCCTCGGCCGTGGCGGGCACCGAGATATACAGCGTGTCGTGCGCGTCGGGGTGCTGGTCGCCTTTGTCTTCGGTGCACAGCACGCCGTAGTAGTTCGCCGCGCCGGAGAGACTCGCGAAGATTTTCCTGCCGTTGATCAGCCAGCCGCCGGCCACCTTGCGCGCCGTGGTGCCGAACGGCGCGCGCCCGGCCGCCGCGGCCGAGCCTTCCGAGAACGGCTGCGCGTAGATCGCTCCGTCGTCCACGATGCGGCCAAAGTGGATGTCGCGCCGCCTCGCATGCTCGGTGCGCTGCGCATCCGTCATGGCGATGCCGTCGGCCAGCACCCCGGTCCACAGGGTCGAGCAGATGTGCATGTTCCAGGTCAGTGCGGTGGCCCCGCAAAAGCGCCCGATCTCGGCCGCCACCATCATGTAGGTGGCGTAGTCGGCGCCCAGGCCGCCGTGCGCTTCGGGGATGCACAGGCCGAGCAGGCCGGTCTCGCGCAGGTCGTCGTAATTGGCGAACGGGAAAGTCGCCGCTTCATCCCACTGCGGCGCACGCGGCGCGAATTTGTCGCGGCCCAGTTCATGCGCCAGCGTCAGCAGCGCGCGCTGCCGCGACGTGAAGGGCAGGTCACCCACGGCTGGCGTGAAAGTCAAGGTTGTTACAGATTTCATAGCTATCCGCAATTGACCCATAAGGGCTAGCGATGGTTTTGATTCGTGCTCGCGAGGAAATCAAGCACCCGCGCATCGAACGGACCAGGCGCTTCGAGGTTTTGCAGATGACCCACGCCGCGCATCACGACGTAGCGGCTCGCGGCAATCTGCCCGGCCATTTTTTCCATCACCGAAGGCGGCGCGTTCCGGTCGAACTCGCCGGCCACGAGCAGCGTGGGCACGTGGATCTTCGGCAGGTTCGCCTTGCGGTCGAACGTGACCAGCGCCTGCAGCGCGCGCCGGTAGGTGGCGGGGCTGACCTGCGCCATGCAGTGCGCGGCGAGCCGAACGGCCTCGGACGGAGCATCCGGGCCGATCATCTGCGGCACCAGCCGATCGGCCATCTCGGCCATGCTCTGGCCGGCATCCAGCGGAGCCGTGCGCTGCGCCACGAAATCACGCTGCCAGTCGCCGCCCGGTTTGCCGAACGCGGGCGAGGTGCCGCACAGGACAAGACGGTTCACGAGTTCGGGCCGCTGCGCGACCACCTCCTGCGCCACCATGCCGCCCATGCTGTGGCCGAGCAGGATCACGCTGGTGCATTCCAGGCTCTCGATCAGCGCGATGCAGCTTTGCGCCAGTCCCTCGAAGGTATAGGGTTCGATCGGCGCGCTGTGGCCATAGCCCGGCATGTCCCAGGCCACGGCACGGTAGCCCGCGGCGGCAAAGGTCTCCAGCTGCGGCGCGAACGCCGGGCGGCCGCCGCCGATGCCGTGCAGCATGAGCACGGTCGGGCCAGAGCCCCGCGTGGTGAAGGCGGGCAGCGCCGTCATGCCAGCACCTCGCCGCGATCGACCACCACGACGTCATCAAGCGCAATCGTGCAGTGGCGCATCGGCAGGTCGAAATGCCCCTGGGTGTAGCGCCCCGCCACTTCGTTGGCGCCGGTGCTGTACAGGAAATTGCCGGCAAACGCGCGCAGCTCGGTGCCGTTGAAGTCGCGCTTGTCGTACAGCGCCATGCTGTCCCAGCGCGCGGCCGGGTTCAGTCCGTAGCCGACGTGGCTGACGGCGTAAGCCTCCTTGTCGCCCCACGCGGCGATATAGCTGCGCATCAGCTCGGCATCCACGCCCGCGCCCTCGATCGCCGTGACGTAGTCGGACTCGATCGTCAGCGTGATGGGCCGTTCGATATAGCGCTTGAAGGTCAGGTTCACATCGCCCTCGGCCAGCACCAGGCGCCCGTTCACGCTGGCGGCGGCCGGAAACGCCAGCACCAGACCGCCCGGCCAGTGCGTGAGCGTGCCGGGCCGCGTGGTGCTGCCCCAGTTGCCGCCGACCACCGCCTGGCCATGCGCGCCCTGCAACGTGATCGTCAGGTCGGTGCCCGCGGCGGAGCTCACGCGCATCGTGCGCGCGGCGCGCAGGCGCTTCACATGCTCCTTCACGCGCGCCTCGGTCGCGGCGTCGGGCAGCAACCGCACCAGGGCCTCGGGGTGTTCGTTGCTGACGTAGACGATGCGCGGCTGGCGGCCATGCGCGCCCTGCAGGATCGCGGGCAGCTCGGGCGCGTGCATCAGGCCCTCGACCGTGCAGTCCAGCACCAGCGTGCTGGCGGCCAGCGCGGCGATCACCGGCGCTATGTTTTGAATAGCAGTGGATGCCCCCGTGGAGCGGGCTACCGGCCTTTTCGATTCAAACAAACTGGGCAACACGAGGGTAAAGCTGCGCGCGCCCAGCCGGGCCGCAGCCAGCCGGGCCAGCTCGGGCAATACCGGCCGGCTCTGACTTTCGCAGAGAATGGCAACCGTGTCGTCCGGTTGCAGCGCGCAGCGCCGCAGCACCTGCTCGAAAGCATCGATCCAGGCGGATTCGGTTCGTTCCTGCAACATGACGGCCATTATTCATGAATTTTCATGTAAATTCCAGCCATGGCACCGCGTAAAGCCTCACCGCCCAGTTTTTCCCAGGACGAGTTCCGCGCCTCGCTGGGCATGTTCGCGACGGGCGTGACCATCGTCACCGCGCGCACGGCCGCGGGCGAACTGGTAGGGCTCACGGCGAATTCGTTCAATTCGGTTTCGCTGGATCCGCCGCTTGTGCTGTGGAGTCTGGCGCGCGTCGCCGGTTCGATGGCGGTGCTGAGCACCGGCTCGCACTACGCCATCAACATCCTGGCCGCCGATCAAAAGGATCTGGCCGAGCGCTTCTCGATCCGCGGCAGCGACCGCTGGAGTGGCGTGGCCTTCAGCGAGGGCGCCGGCGGCGCACCGGTGCTGGCCGGCGCGGCCGCGACCTTCGAATGCTTCAACCGCAGCCGCTACGAAGAGGGCGACCACGTCATCTTTGTCGGCGAAGTCGAGCGCTGCACGCACCGCGTGGGCGCCTCGCCACTGCTGTTCCACGGCGCGCGGTACTACACCGAGCACCCCTTGCAGTGATCGCACAGCGCTTTGTCGACGGCTACCTGGGCTACCTGCTGGGCCAGGCGAACCACGCCGTGTACAAGGAGTTCGATCGCGAGGTGCGCGCCGCGGGCCTGAGCTCGATCGAGTGGCGTGTGCTGGCCACGCTGCACGACAGCGCGCCGCTCGCGGTCAGCCGGCTGGCGCTGGAAGTGCTGAGCAAGCAGCCGACCGTGACCAAGCTGGCACAGCGCATGAGCGAGCAGGGCTGGGTCCGGCTGCTGGCCGACCCGCGCGATCAGCGCCGCACCCTGGTGGCCATCACGGCGGCCGGGCTGGCCGTCGTCAAGCCCCTGATCGACGCGGCCAGGCAGCACGAAGCCAGGACCCTGTCCGCATTGAATGCGGCTGAAATCACGGCGCTCAAGAAGCTGCTTGCCAAATTGACCTGAAGCGCGCCTACCCCGATCGACCCCCACCATGACCTCCCGAAAAGAACATCTCGACGTCCTCGCCATCTCGCTGCTGCTCGCCTGCTGCGTTTTCTGGGGGTTCCAGCAGGTGCTGGTGAAGGCCACGGTGCCGCTGGTGCCGCCGGTGTTCCAGGCGGCGCTGCGCTTCGTGGGCGCCACCGTGCTGCTGTGGTTGTGGTGCGTGGGGCGGGGCGTGCGGCTGTTCGACCGCGACGGCACCCTGCAGGCCGGACTGGTGGCCGGCGTGCTGTTCGCCGCGGAGTTTGCCTGTCTCTACATCGGACTGCAGTACACCACCGCGTCACGGCTCACGGTGTTTCTTTACACGTCGCCGTTCTGGGTCGCGGCACTGGTGCCGGTCTGGGTCCGCAGCGAGAAACTGGGGCCGCTGCAGTGGCTGGGCATGGCCTGCGCCTTCGCGGCGATCGTGTTCGCTTTTGAGGAAGGGCTGGGCGAAGGCTCGCCGAAGATGTGGCTGGGCGATCTGCTCGGCCTGGTGGCCGGCATGATGTGGGGCCTGACCACCGTGGTGATCCGCACCACCAGGCTGATCCGGGTGGCGCCCGAAAAAACCCTGTTCTATCAGGTGGCCGTGAGCGCGCTGGCGCTGCCCGCTCTGTCGCTGGCGCTGGGCGAACCCTGGGTCTGGCATTTCAGCGCCTTCGCCATCACCTCGCTGGTGGTGCAAACCGCCGTCGGCGCGTTTGCCAGCTACCTCGCCTGGATGTGGATGCTGGGTCATTACCCGGCCACCAAGATTTCGGTGTTCGTCTTTCTCACGCCGCTGTTCGCGCTCCTGTTTGGTGCGCTGCTGCTCAGGGAGCCGGTCACTTTGGGCCTGCTCGCGGCGCTCGCCCTGGTGGCGGCGGGGATCGTGCTGGTAAGCCGCAAGCCGGGCGAGGCCCGCGCCGCGCCGGACCCTGCGGTAAAACGGTAACAAATTACCGCATCGTCGGTGCCGCCAGTGTCAACCAATGGCGCTGCGTGGCGTTGAAAGCTTGATGCGCGCTGCCGCGCATCGACTCCCTACCCTTCTGGAAAGACCCGACATGAAAAAAATACTTGCCCTGGCCGCCTTCGTCGTGGCTTTTGCACCCCTGGCTCATGCGCAGGACAACGCCGCCCAATATGGGCACCCGGACGCCCTCAACAATCGTCCGATGGAAATGCACGAGCACGCCATGATGCGGCATGAGCATCACAAGATGCATCACGAGGCGATGCATCACGAGGCGCATCACATGAAGAAGCATCACGAGATGCCCAAGAACAAGTAAGCCAGGGATCGGCGGGCGGGTTGCGGCGGGCTACGCCTGCCGCCGCGCCGCCAGGGCCATGTACCAGTCCAGGCAACCGGGGTTCGCCATCGCGTCCCGGTTCAGCACCTTGTCAATGGGCTGGCCCAGCAGCAGCTTCTTGATCGGCAGCTCCTGCTTCTTGCCTGACAGCGTGCGCGGGATCTCGGGGACCTGGAAAATCTCGTCCGGCACGAAGCGCGGACTCAGCGCGGTTTTGATGGCGCCGCCCAGCCTGGCGCGCAACGCGTCATCCAGCGCAACACCGGGGCGCAGCACCACGAACAGCGGCATATAGCTCTCGCGGCCCAGGTATTCCAGATCGACCACCATGGAATCCAGCACCTCGGGCAGGGCTTCGACCGCGCTGTACAGCTCGCTGGTGCCCATGCGCAGGCCGTGCCTGTTGATCGTGGCGTCCGAGCGGCCATAGATGATGCAGCCGCCGTTCGTGCCGACCTTGAGCCAGTCGCCGTGCCGCCAGACGTTCGGGTACGTATCGAAGTAGCTCGACAGATAGCGCCGGTTGCCTTCGTCGCCCCAGAAGTACAGCGGCATGGACGGGATCGGCTCGGTGCAGACCAGCTCGCCCACTTCGCCGATCACCGGCTGCCCCTGCTCGTTCCAGGCCTCGACCGCGCAGCCCAGCTGGCGACACTGCATCTCGCCGGGCACCAGCGGCAGTTCGCGATTCCCGCCGATAAATGCACCGGCGAAGTCGGTGCCGCCGGAAATGTTGCACCACCAGATGTCTTTCACGCCGATCTTGCCGAACTGCTCGGTGCCCCAGCGCTGCACGTCTTCGGAAAGCGGCGAGCCGGTGCTGCCGAGGGCGCGCACCCGGCTCAGGTCGCCGCAGCCTTGCAGCTCGAGGCCGGCCTTCATGCAGTTGGCGTAGAACGCGGCGCCGGCGCCAAGGAAGGTGACGCCGGTTCGCGCCGCAAAGCGCCACAGCGTGCCCCAGTCGGGGCCGCCGGCGCCCGCCGCCCGGGTCCCGGCCGGGCTGCCGTCGTACAGGCACAGCGTGGTGCCGCCCAGCAGGCCGGCCGTTTGCGCGTTCCACATGATCCAGCCGGTCGTGCTGTACCAGTGAAAGCGCTCGCCCCAGGAGTTGGCCGCATAGCTGCAGCCGATATCGTTGTGCAGCACGCCGAGCGCCAGCCCCACCAGCACCAGGGCGCCGTGCCCATGCACGATGGGTTTGGGCAGGCCGGTGGTGCCGCTGGAATACACGATCCACAGCGGATGGTCGAACGGCAGCCACAGCGGTTCGAACGCCATGACTTCAGCATCATTTCGGGCCGTAACCCTTGTGAACATTTCGCTGTCCGCTATCATGTTTGTAGTAAACAGATTATTGCAGGCGACCACGTGCGTGAGCGTGGGCAGTGCCGCGCGCAGCTCCGCCACCACCGTGGTGCGATCCAGATCGCGGCCGCCATAGCGCACACCGTCGCAGGCGATCAGCACCTTGGGCTCGATCTGGCGGAAGCGGTCGAGCACCGCGTTGCTGCCCATGTCGGGCGCGCAGACGCTCCAGACGCCGCCAATGCTGACCACCGCCAGAAACGCGATCGTGGTCTCGGGGATGTTGGGCAGGTAGGCCGCGACGCGATCGCCCGGCTGCACGCCCATCGCCTTCAGGTGCAGCGCGAGCGCGGCGACCTGGCGGCGCAACTCGGGCCAGCCCAGTTCGCGCGGCTCGCCCTGTTCGCCCTGGCTGATGATGGCCGGCATGCCCGCGGCATGCGCGGCGTCCACATGGCGCAGCACCTGGTGCGCGTAGTTGGACTGGGCGCCGGGAAACCACTGGGCGCCCGGCATTTTGCGCGCCGCCAGCACGGCACTGTGTGGAGTCGGCGAGCGCACATCGAAATAGTCGTGAATACTTTGCCAGAACGCATCGAGGTCGCTCACCGACCAGCGCCACAGCGCGTCGTAGGACTCGAAGGACAGGCCGCGCTGCTCGCGCAGCCAGTTCTGATACAGGCGGATTTGCGGAATATGGGGTGCGGGATGGGTGGTCGTCATGGGCGACATAATGGCACGAAGCAAACACCGGCCCAATTCCCATGACGTCATTGCCAGCACCCGAGCTAGAACACATCGCCGACCTCACCGTGCAGGTCGCCGCGCCGGTCGAGGCCGGCCAGATCACCGGTCTGAACAGCCGGGGCCGGCGCCGCATCATCCCCATCACGGGCGGCGTCCTGAGCGGTCCGCGGTTGCGCGGACGCGTGCTACCGGGCGGCGCCGATTTCCAGTTGGTGGTTTCAGGCACGACGACCGACCTCGATGCGCGCTACCTGCTCGCGCTGGAGGGAGCGCCGCACGAGGGCGAGCACATCTTCGTGCAGAACCACGCGCTGCGCCGGGGCTCGGCCGCCGACATCGCGAAACTGGTGCGCGGCGAGCCGGTCGACCCCACCGCCATTTATTTCCGCTGTGTGCCGACGTTCGAGGTGTCTTCGCCCACACTGGCCTGGCTGACCGAGAGCCTGTTCCTGGGCACCGGCGCGCGCTACCCCGACCGGGTCGAGATGAGCTTTTTTCGCATCGCGTGACGCTCGCCCCGGCGGCGGCGCCACCGCCGCCTTCGGCGCCATTCTGTTGTACGCTTTGCGGAACCGCAAAACCTGAAAGCCACCGCATGCGCATCTGGAAAAAGCCGATTTCGATCGGAGAACTCACCGCCATCCACGTCGATACGGCCGTACAGCATCTGGGTATCGAGTTTCTGGAGGTCGGGGACGACTTCATCCGCGGCCGCGTGCCGGTGAACACCCAGACGCGCCAGCCCTACGGGCTGCTGCATGGCGGTGTAAGCGTGGTGCTGGCCGAGACGCTGGGCTCATGCGGCGCGGCGTACAGCTGCCCCGAAGGCTACCGCGCCGTCGGACTGGACATCAACGCGAACCACCTCAAGGGCGCCATCAGCGGCTGGGTCACCGGCATTACGCGCCCGGTGCATATCGGGCGCACCACGCAGGTCTGGCAGATCGACCTGTCCAACGCGGCCGGCGAACTGACCTGCGTGTCGCGCATCACGATGGCGGTGCTGGCGCCGCGTTGATGGCCCCACGTTGGCCACGGCGTGTGCGGCGCGGCGACCTTCATGCATCAAATCGTGCTGTAGCGCTTACATAAACTCGTGAAGCAGCTATCACTTCAATAGCTCTGACGAATTTACTCCGCCTGCGACCGGGCCAGTTTCTCGCTCTTCCAGTACACATCGTCGCCGACCGTGCCGTCCGTGCGATAGCGGTTCAGCACGCGCGCCAGCACGAACATCAGGTCGGAGAGCCGGTTCAGGTACTGGCGTGGCGTGTCTTTGAGGGTTTCTTCGTTGCCCAGCGCCACCACGGCGCGTTCGGCGCGGCGCGCCACGGTGCGGCACACATGGGCCTGCGCAGCGGCGCGCGTGCCGGCCGGCAGGATGAATTCCTGCAGCCGCGGCAGCGCTTCGTTGTGCTCGGCCAGCGCCTGGTCCAGCGCGAGCAGCGCCTCGTGCTTGAGCAGTTCGTAGCCGGGAATGGAGAGCTCGCCGCCGAGGTTGAACAGCTGGTGCTGGATCTGCACCAGCAATTCGCGCACGCCGGCGGGCATGTCCTCGCACAGCAGCAGGCCGATGTGCGAGTTGAGTTCGTCCACGTCGCCCATGGCATGCACGCGCAGGCTGTGCTTGGACACGCGCGTGTTGTCGCCCAGGCCGGTGGTGCCGTTGTCGCCGGTGCGCGTGGCAATTTGAGTCAGTCGTTTGCCCATGAAGCTCCCTCGTCGTTACGGTGCTGGCTTGATTGTGCGCTGTCTGTAGAAGTGTTTCGCGACGCAGGGAAATGTATCTGAGGCAAGTGTTTTGTCAGCGAAGCAACGTCAGGCAAGAGTGCTGGCCGGATGGCATTTGCTGCGTTGCAATGGACTCCTGTTCAACTTCACCGGAGTCTCTCCATGAAAGCCAAACGCCAATACATTCGCAACTTCGAAGCCCGCAGCGTGATGATCATTGCCGCCTGGACCCTTGGCGGTGCCGCCGCCGTGCAGGCGCAGACGCCGGCCACGGCGCCGCGCACGAATCCGCCCATGACCGCGCCGGCCGGCGCGATGAACCCGCCACCAGCCAGCAAGGCCGAGGCCGCGTTCAACCGGGCCGACGCGAACCACGACGGCAAGCTCACGCGCGAAGAGGCCGCGGCGATCCCGGGGCTGGCCGCGCGTTTCGATCAAATCGATACGGGTCACAAGGGCTACATCACGCGCGACCAGTACGACAAGGCGATGGGCTGAGCACAGCCCCCGGTCGGGGCGGCGTGGTTCCGGCGCGGCGGGCGAACGGCCCCGCGATGCGCCGCAAGGATTAAACTGGCGCATTCACCCGGAGACCTTGCATGAACGCCCCGACCGCCATCACTCACCTCGTCCCCGAAATCCGGCTGCGCAGCGTGCCGCCCGCGCTGATCGAGGCGTTCAAGGCACGGTTCGGCGCGCAGTGCTCCACCGCGCTCGTGGTGCGCGAGCAGCACGGGCGGGACGAATCCTCGTTCGAGGCGCCGCCGCCCGCCGCGGTGATTTTTGCCGAGAGCACGCAGGATGTGGCCGACGCGGTGAAGCTCGCAAGCGAGTACGCGGTGCCCGTCATTCCGTTTGCGGTCGGCTCCTCGCTGGAGGGCCATCTGCTCGCGGTGCAGGGCGGCATCAGCATCGATGTGAACCGCATGAACCGGGTGCTCGCGGTGAACGCGGAAGACCTGACCGTGACGGTGCAGCCCGGCGTCACACGCAAGCAGCTGAACGAGGAGATCAAGAGCACCGGCCTGTTCTTTCCGATCGACCCCGGCGCCGACGCCTCCATCGGCGGCATGAGCGCGACGCGCGCGTCCGGCACGAACGCGGTGCGCTACGGCACGATGCGCGAGAACGTGCTCGCGCTCGAGGTCGTGACCGCCAGCGGCGAGGTGATCCGCACCGGCACGCGCGCCAAAAAGAGCAGCGCGGGTTACGACCTGACGCGCCTGTTCGTCGGCAGCGAAGGCACGCTCGGCGTGATCACCGAGATCACGCTGCGCATCTATCCGCTGCCGGAGGCGGTGTCGGCGGCGATCTGCTCGTTCCCGAGCATCGAGGCGGCGGTGCGCACGACGATCCAGATCATCCAGCTCGGCGTGCCGATCGCACGCGTCGAATTGATCGATCGCAACAGCGTGCGCATGGTGAACGCGCACAGCAAGCTCACGCTGCGCGAAGAACCGATGCTGCTGATGGAGTTCCACGGTTCTCCCGCCGGCGTGAAGGAGCAGGCCGAAACCGTGCAGGAAATCGCGGCGGAACACGGCGGCAACGCGTTCGAATGGGCGGTGACGCCCGAGGAGCGCACCAAGCTGTGGACCGCGCGGCACAACGCTTACTTTGCCGCGGTGCAGTCGCGCCCCGGCTGCCGCGTGATCTCGACCGACACCTGTGTACCGATCTCGCGCCTGGCCGACTGCCTGCTCGACTCGGTCGCCGAGGCGGACGCGAGCGGCATTCCGTACTTCCTGGTGGGACATGTCGGCGACGGCAACTTCCACTTCGGCTACCTGCTCGATCCGCATGATCCAGGCGAGCGTGAACGCGCCGAGGAACTCAACCACCGGCTGGTGGCACGCGCGCTGAGCCTGGAGGGCACCTGCACCGGCGAGCACGGCGTGGGCCTGCACAAGATGGAGTTTCTCGTGACCGAGGCCGGTGCCGGCGCGGTGGACATGATGCGCACCATCAAGCGCGCGCTGGATCCGAAGAACATCATGAACCCGGGCAAGGTCTTTGCGCTTTGACGCGCCGGAATCGAACATTTACAAGTCCGCCGGATACTTCGGTCGCGCTTTACAAAAAGTAAAAACTCGCCTGCTAGGATGATTCCAGGCAGGTTGAAGACAGTGGCTCAGGCCACTCCCGGATCTCGCCTGCCAACGCAAGGAAGAGATCGTGTTGCTGGCCCTATCCCGCCGTTTTGTTCGAGCGCTGGCGCCGTGTCTGGTGGCGCTGCTGGCGTGCGGTGCCTGGGCCGGACCATTCCACGGCCATGGCGGACCGGGCGGCAATTGGCATGGGCCGCCGCACGAGCATTTCGCCGGGCCGGGTGATCACTGGCGCGGCGGGCATGGCTACTATGTGTTCCACGGCCGTGATGTGCATCGCTTCGACCATGACGAGCAGTTGCGCTGGCGCGGCGGACGCTGGAACAACGCCTGTTTCGGCGGGCGCTGCGGCTGGTGGTGGCTGTCCGGTGGAATGTGGTACTTCTACACCCGGCCGATCTATCCGTACCCGGTGATCGTCTCGGGCATCCAGTACGCCGAACCCGCGGTGGTGGTGCCGGGGGTGGTCACGGCACCGCCCGTCGGACAATCGCCCACGCCGATCGCGCCGCCGCCGCAATTCTGGTATTACTGCGACAATCCGCGCGGCTACTTCCCCACGGTCCAGAATTGCAACACGAAGTTCCGCCAGGTAAGCAAACCACCGCCGTGACTGTTGATCGTATTTCCACCCTCCATCAAAGGACTAACGTGCAAACTGGCAAGCTCTTTTTCGCCTTGTCGCCCCTGCTCTTGCTGGCGGCCTGCGCCTCGCCCCCGATGGGCCCGACCGTGCAGGTTCTGCCCAGCCCGAACAAGCCGTTTCAGGTGTTCCAGCAGGACCAGTTCGATTGCAAGCAATATGCGCAGTCCCAGGTCGCGGGCCAGGCCGAGGCCGTGAACCAGGGCACCGTCGGCTCGGTCGCCGTGGGCACCGTGCTGGGCGGGCTGCTGGGCGCGGCCATCGGCAACCACCAGGGCGCGGGCATAGGTGCCGCGGCCGGAGCCATCGCCGGTACCGGCGCCGGCGCCAACTCGGCCGCTTACGGTCAGGGCTCCATCCAGGCGCAATACAACAATGCCTACGTGCAGTGCATGTATTCCAAGGGCAACCAGGTGCCGGGGGTGTCCCGCGGCTATTACCCGCCGCCGCGGTATTGAACGGGCCGAACCGTGCTCTCGCTACGCGGACATCAACGCACGGCTCAAGGTATCGACCACTCGCTCCTGCTGCAGTTGCGTCAAACCGGTCCAAAGCGGCAAACGGATCAAGCGCTCGGAGATCGAGTCGGTGACCGCAAGATCGCCGTGTGCCCGCCCATATTTCTTCCCCCCGTGCGATGAATGCAGAGGCACATAGTGAAACACCGCGCCGATATCGCTGCGCCTGAATTCGTCGAGAACCGCCTGGCGCTCCATTCCGGGTGAAACCAACACGTAGTACATGTGGGCATTGTGTTGGCAGTCTTGCGGAATAACCGGGCAGCGCAGCAGGCCGCGGGCTTCGAGCGGTTTCAGGGCATCGTCGTATCGTTGCCAGGCGGCCAGACGCCGCTGGGTGATCGGGTCGGCCTCTTCCAATTGCGCCCATAAAAAAGCGGCAACCAACTCCCCCGGCAGGAACGAGGAGCCCACCTCCTGCCACGTGTATTTGTCCACCTCACCGCGAAAAAAGCGGCTGCGATCCGTCCCTTTTTCGCGGATGATTTCCGCACGCAAGGCCAGTGAGGCATCGTTGACCAGCAAGCTGCCACCCTCGCCCGAAATCACATTCTTGGTCTCGTGAAAGCTGTATGCGCCAAGATCACCAATGCTGCCCAGCGCACGCCCCTTGTAGCTGGACATGACACCCTGCGCAGCATCTTCGACCACCTTCAAGCCATGGCTTCGGGCGATCCGCATGATCGAATCCATCTCGCAAGCCACTCCCGCATAGTGGACCGGGACAATGGCACGCGTGCGCGGCGTAATGGCGGCCTCGATCAACCGCTCGTCCAGGTTCAGCGTGTCTTCCCTGACATCGACGAACACGGGGACCCCCCCTCTAAGGACAAACGCGTTGGCCGTCGAGACGAAGGTATACGACGGCATGATCACTTCATCACCGGGCTGGATGTCCAGCAGCAGCGCCGCCATTTCCAGCGCGGCGGTGCATGAGTGGGTCAAAAGCGCCTTGGCGCTCCCAGTTCGCTGCTCCAGCCAGGTATTACAACGCTCGGTGAACGGCCCATCGCCGGCCAACCGGCCGTTGAAGTGGGATTCGGCAATGTAATACAGCTCCTTGCCGGTCATGTGCGGCCAGTTGAACGGAATCCGCTTCTTGATCATTTCTCAAAACTCCTTTTTGGCAAACATGAATGGGTGTTTCTGATTTTATAGATTTGGATCACCCGATTTACTGCACGGTTTGCTTGTTGATATACAGTTGATATTCTGGATTTAATGTCAATCCATCCACACGTGTGAAGTGGTCGACAATGTATTGATAAATCAATGAATGAGTATTGCGAAAGCGCAGTTCATTTCTTCCATCCAATCCAGAGTTAATGATCAGAGCATAGCCTGGATCGGCCATTTTTATGCGCTCTATCTCCGCTTGTTCGGATTCTTTGGTACTGGGGAAAAGTGCATAAATCCCCCACATCGGAGATTTTCGTTGCATCACCGCATAGGCGCCGGGCCAAAATGGGGCAACTAGAATATTTCGATTGTCAGGTGCAAATCGCGCGGTGAGTTTAGTCAGCATCGTCAACGCGCCAGCCTCACCGGGCGTTACTTCCAGTTGATCGCCGGCGACATCGGCTTTAACGCATTGTTGAACGTGGCAGAGCCAACCAGGATGCGCCGGGAGCACCACGAATAGGCTTGCGCCACAAAGAAATAAACCCAGCCGCCATTTTATTTTTGCCACTTGATCTGCCAGTATCGCGAAACTCCCCATCAGGAAAGGGGTAATTCCCAGCGCCAAATGAACTACGTCTGCCCGTGAATACGCATACTGAGCATAAGGTAACGCCAAAAATACGGTTGCCACGAGCACTGATGAAACAGGTCTTTGATTCAATCTTTCACGAATCACCCAAATAATACCAAACACCCCAAAACTCACGATTGCAATAAAAAAGCCTCCAAGCAACACACCTGACAAGACGTGCTCCAGGCTTGTTTGTAAATTCAGAAAATGCCAGGGCCAAGGTATCGGAAGTGCAATGTTGGTGGCTTTGACTCTGAACAAGAACAGAATGCTTTCCCAGAAAGCTTTGGCGAAACCGGGAATCAACGCGACCATCAATAACACTGGCAAATAGCCAACTACAATACCAATCGACCAGGTTGTTAAAATTTTAAAGAAGGCAAGTCTATTTTTATTTGCAATGGCAAGATAAACCATGACTCCCAAGCTGGCCAGCACGCCATATACTCCGTGATTTCGCCCGAAGATGGCCACGACGCCTACGATAAAGCCCGCAAAAAAATATCTTGGATAGGATGGCTGTTCTATCAATAACGCGAATACTCCGATCAAGGCAATGGCGCAGCATATATCAAATACTTTGAACCACGGATTCATCCAAAGCGTGAGCGTGAATGCAACCAGGAGCCACCAGCATGAGCCTTGTTTGGTTGCGGTGCGCGCTAGTGCAATCAAACCGATAAAAACACCCAGTGCCTGAAAGATGGCAGCTGTTACACGTAAGGCGATAATGCCGTGAACGTGCCATAAGCTCAGAAGCGCGCTGGACCAATAATAGCGACCCGGGTCATATGCCATAAAGTCACGAATTGGCACCTCTCCATGCATGACTTGCTGTACGCCATACCAAAAAAACCCTTCATCTGCCAAATTAAAATCAGTATGACCTTCCCACAAAAAAAAAGCATACGTGACTACTATCGCCAAGAACAACATTAACCAAATCCGGAGTACCTGATTTCTGTGATTTTTTCGCATCGATATGAAACTTAATATTTTAATTTTTTACCTCAGCTCAGATAAACATTGCTATTGAGAGTTTTCAGTGATTCAAGTGGCGAACTACTCAGAACGGCGCGAAACCCGATTGTGATTCATAGCATACATTAATTCCGAGCAATTACGACAATCCCTGCGATGACCAGAAGCGTTCCAAACATTTTCGCCGAGTTGAAGGATTCACCGAAAAGTAAGACTCCAAAAATGAGCATAAATACGAAATTGAGACTCACCCATGGATAGGCATAGCTGATTTCAAAACGGGTCATGGCCAGCATCCAAGAAATACCAGAAATCAAAGTAGCGAAAATGCTTGATAAAACCCAAGGATTAAGGAACAATTGCGTGACAAACCGCACTTTTCCCGTGAAATCCGCGGGAAGCGGGCCTGCCAGGGAAACCTGCCACCGCATCACAAGTTGACTATAAACAGTAAATAGAATCGTGCTGGCGATATATGAGTAATCAATCAACCGAAACATTATTCTTGCTCCAACACTGCTAGACCAAAACCAGTTCTACCGTAACCATTGCCGTTGTACAGCATGTAGCGCTGGCCTTTATGATCAAAAACGAATGGGTATTCGATCATTTCTGAATCCCATCCAGTTGTGGAGACATCAATACCTACTTGATCGTCAAGTCGTTTCCATTGGCGGCCGTCCTCAGATTCCGCGTATCCAATGCGATAGGACCGCCCACGAAATGAGTACCACATCCGCCATCGGTCACTGTCATGAACCACCGACGGCCGGGAGATTGCGTATTCCTGATTGTTCGCAAAATCAATGGCAACAAACCCATCTCTTTGCCAGTTTATTCCATCGCGAGATTCAGCATATTTTATGTGATATTTATGCTCAGGTTTTCCTTCACGCATTCTCCAACCGGTACATGACAGGTACCACATACGCCAAAACTCTTCCCCCGGTAAAACGCAGCAGCTCGCACAAAAATGGGGTTCGTGCATAGAGCGGTCGACGATTGGCCCATTCGAGTAGCGCACAAACTCATCGCCAAGAGTGTTGATCGATAAGCCTATTGCATTATGGAAAGGAACGGTTACACCTAAATTCCACCCAATGTAATAAAGAGATTTTTGACCATTATGAATGGTAAGCCAAGTTGCCATCGCGCCACTATCATCAAACTCACCAAGCCCTCCTGGGGCAAGAATTGGTTTAATAGACAAGCCAAGAATTTGATTTGGATGATCGATGTTGATTACTGCACAACCTGTATGGCTTCTATTAAATTTGTCGCGCGAGCTAAAATATATTTTGATTAATTTCTCATCTAAACTCTCGGCAATAGGCACAGCTGCATGTGATTGCATCCATGCCGCCTCATTCGAAGGGCAAAAAACGAGCCCTAGCTTTCTCCACTTCATATTGGCGCTTATATTTTTCTCAGTTTTGTACTTGGTACTCTCGAGCGTTCGGTCGCGACGCCGATATAAACTCCTTCTGGCTTCGCATCAGCAAGCAGTAAAACACCAGCACCAATAACGCATTTCTCGCTGATCTTGATATGGTCACGCAGCGTCGCATTCACACCAATAAAGCACTGTTCTCCAACTTCAACGCCTCCAGAAATAACCACATGCGAGGCGATAAAGCAGTGATCCCTGATGATGGAGTGGTGACCAATGTGGTTGCCGCTCCACAGGGTCACGTTGTTGCCAATAGTGACGAAGGGTTGAACGGTATTGTCTTCAAGGATAAAGCAGTTGTCGCCCATTCTTCCTTCGTTGAGCACCGTGGCATGGGAACTGACATAGCTGGCGATCTGGTAGCCCTGGGCCTTTGCAGCGAGATATTTTTCCTTGCGTAACTGGTTAAGCCTGGAATAACTCAGGGCGACAAAGACTTCATACGTTGCGG
The DNA here is from genome assembly GCA_004323695.1 of Burkholderiaceae bacterium. Classification (GTDB taxonomy): domain Bacteria; phylum Pseudomonadota; class Gammaproteobacteria; order Burkholderiales; family Burkholderiaceae_C; genus Rhodoferax_A. The sequence goes on along the minus strand of SCRU01000111.1, from coordinate 13,668 downwards.
GTGAGTACAGGTTTATAAGCGCCTCAAACGGTACAACGGGTAATCCACAAAACTCAGTCGCAGTGATGTAAGCTGCATCTATCGTGAAAGCCACGACTTGGTAGTTCGAGTCCGTCGAGAAATAGTAGTGTGCTAATTGCGCAATTCCGCCCGAGCCGAAGATAATCAGAGGTTTTTTCATGGCTGTTTTTTCACCAAGATCGTAAATTCGTAAAGACCATAGTCGTGTAGTAATGCCACATGGCGTGAATAACGTCGCTTGCACAGATCAAACAAAACACAAGGATCGGCGTAGTAAAGGTAATCCCGCATCTTGTCCTCGTCCGAGTAGGAAGTAAGACAGTTGAAGGCGAAGCCCAGCCGGCTGGTGCGGTCCAGCACATCGAGCGTAACTTCCAGATAGGTGCACCATTCGGCGTTACTACACCCAAGCCGGACGTTGAAAATGCCACTAGCGATACCGTAATCCGCCATTTCTGGTGGTTCGGCCGCGATAGAAAAAAAAGCATTGGGGCTGTTGGCGTGACGATCCTGCGCAGAGCGAACCATATCGGCGGATACGTCGCTGCCGTTATAGGTGAAATGTCGGCAGCGCGAGTTCAAATAGTCGAACAAGGCACCGTAACCACATCCCAAATCGTTGAGCGAAAAGTCGGCCGGCTGCGGGATGATCTGCGTTAGTTGATCAAAGCGCAGCTCCTGGCTTTCTTCACCGTTCCAATCGACGCGGCGCGGAGTCTCACCGTGCTCAGCCAGTTTGGCTGAGTAGTAGCCCGCCACCTCAACCAGAATATCAGCCGTCTTGTTTCCCATAAACCCGTCGCACAATAGTGTAAGGGCGCCGTTTGGTCTCCAAGAAAATCTTGGAGAGATAAATACCAACAACGCCGATGAAGGAAATAACTAGGCCACCCAGCAACCAGATTGAGGCCATGACCGAAGTCCAGCCACTATGGGGTTTTGAAAAAAACAGCCAGTGAATTAACAGGTACGAAGCGTAGGCTCCGGCCACCAGGGAGATGGCTACGCCGATGTAAAATATACCAATCAGAGGTGCATTGCTGAATGAGGTAACGGAGTTTACCAAGAGCGACATCTTGCGACGGAAGGTGTAAGTGGTTTCGCTTGTGCTATGTTTCTTGATGGTTTGCGGGCGCTGATCGAAACCGGTGGTATGCCAGAGGCCGGCCATGAAAACCTCGCGCTCGTCATGACGCAGTAGGGCATCGACATAACGGCGAGTCATCAGCCTGGCGGTGACAATGTTTTTTGGAAGCGCAATACCGGTGAGTGTCTTGAAGAATCGGTAAAACCATTGCCCGCTCAACCGCTCGAAAATACCGCCCTTGCGCTGCTCCTGGACGCCATACACGACATCACAACGCTCTCGTGCCATTTGCGCAGAGAAGCCCGACAACCATTCGGGCTCTTCTTCCAGGTCGCTATCGATCAGAAAGATATGTTCACCACGGGTATGCGCCAGCCCCGTCATCATGGCCTTGTGGTGGCCGAAGTTGCGCGACAGGTCGACCACGACAACGTGGGTATCCGTCTCGGTGAGTTGCACGGCAATGTCGAGACTGTTGTCTGGCGATCCATCGTTCACCAACACGATTTCGTAATCGTCGCCTGCAAGCTGGCGAGCGGCGGCGGCCACGCGCTGGTGGAACTCCGTGAGGTAAGCCGCCGATTGGTAGAGTGTGGCGACGACGGAGAGCTTCATGGGTGTACGTGCTTCATGTGCCGGGATGCGTCTTTGCCGCAGTTGAACAGCAAGTCGAGGATGGTGACCTCATGAACGAATTTCCCCCAAAGTTGCGGATATTCAGAGTACCCGGCGTAGTTGAACCATGTCAGTTGGATGCCTTGACTGGTGAATACGCTGTCATCAATATAGTCCTTGGCCGCCGGGCCTGACAGGTACTCGGTCCCTCCGGCCTGCACACACAGATTGACCAGGCGCTCCGTCTTGCCCTCGAGCAGCGTGTAGTCCCAGGAACTCTTGATGGTAGTCGCGATGCCCAAGTAGCTGCAGATGCATTCGATGAACCGGCGATTCAGCTGCGGGAGGTGCGTGTGAGTCTCCGCAAGGTACAGAGGCTCCAGCCAAGTGGCAATTTCGTCAAAGTGCGGCGCGTGGCGGTAGTTCTGCAAAAGGCTCTTCCAGTGCGCCGGTGCCCAGACCTGCCCATCGATCTCGGTCTCCCTAATCGACTGATGGTACTTGCCCTTCACCCGTACAGGGACGGTCAGCCATTGCCGCCCTTGTGGCGTCTTGATCTGGTTGCGGTTGCGCCAGTCACGCCGCGTGTACTGCATGTCGTCGTAGAGGATGAACTCGTCCACGGCGGCGATCATGTCGAAATAGCCTTTCCACGGAATGTAGTTGGACTGGACGATGGCGACTTTTTTCATGACGCCGCCATCAGCCACGCAGCCGCTCGATCAAGCCGGAGAGCTCGTCAAGCGAGCCGAACTGGATCGCCAGCTCGCCCATCTCCTCGGTGCGGCCGGCGCGCTTGACGCGTTTTTTCACGCGCACTTCGACCGCAGCCGTGAGCAGGTCCGACAGCTCTTCTTCCACGCGCTGCAGGTCGCGCGATTTTTCTTTCTTGCCGGCGTTCGACGCTTTCGACGCCACCAGGCTGAACTCCACGCTGAGCTTCTTGACCAGCCGTTCGGCCTCGCGCACCGACAGCTTTCTGGCCGCGATCTGGTTCGCCGCCGTGATCTGCGTGCCCTGTTCCAGCGCCAGCAGGGCGCGCGCATGGCCCATGTCGATGTCGCCGGCCATCAGCATGGTCTGCACCGGCCCGGTCAGATTCAGCAGGCGCAGCAGGTTGCTGGCGGCGCTGCGGGATCGCCCGACGGCCTGCGCGGCGGTTTCATGAGTCAGCCCGAACTCCTTGATCAGCCTTTGCAGACCTTGCGCTTCTTCGAGCGGATTCAGGTCTTCGCGCTGGATGTTCTCGATCAGCGCCATGGCCGCGGCCGATTCGTCGGGCACGTCGCGCAGCAATACTGGCACGCTGTCGAGACCCGCCAGCCGCGCCGCGCGAAAGCGCCGCTCGCCCGCGATGATCTCGTACACCGGGCGCGCCCAGGCGTTGGCGGCGGGCGGTACACCGGCCGCTTCAGGCGCCTGCGCCATGTCGGCCTGGCGGCGGCGCCGGGCGTCGTCGTCGCTCAGGCGGCGAACGAGGATCGGCTGCATGATGCCTTGCGCCTTGATTGACTCGGCCAGTTCGTACAGCGCGCCTTCGTCCATGCGGGTGCGCGGCTGGTACTGGCCGGGCACCAGATCGCTCAGCAGCAGCGTGCCGGGCTGCCCGGGGCTGGTCGCGGGCGCATCCTCGCCGCGCTCGGCCACCCTGGGGCCCAGCAGCGCTTCGAGTCCACGGCCCAGGCCCTTTTGTTTTTTCGTCGCCATGTTCAGTCTTTCATTAAATCGTCGAGCAGCACATGGCCCTCGGGCCAACTGCCCAGCCCGGCCTCGGCATTGATGTGGCCGGCCTCGCCGTAGTCGATGAACTGCGCGCCCCAAGCCCGCGCGAACACCTGCGCCCGCGCAAAATCGCACCAGGGGTCGTTGCGGCTGCCCAGCAGCACGCTGCGAAACGGCAGCGTTTGCAGCGCGATCGGGGGCCAGCTCCAGAGCATGGGGTCGATGTCCGCGCGTTCCACGTCACCCGGCGCGACCAGCAGCGCGCCCTTCACGTGCCGCGTGTTTTGCGAATGCGCGGCCCATGCGGCGACCTGAATGCAGCCCAGGCTGTGCGCGACCAGCACGGCCGGCTCGTCGCACGCGAGCACGGCCTCTTCCAGCCGCGCGATCCAGTCGCCGCGCAGCGGGCGCATCCAGTCGTGCTGCTGCACCCTTTGGTAGCCGTGCGCGTGCTCCCAGCGGCTTTGCCAGTGCTCGGGGCCGCTGCCCTGCCAGCCCGGCAGGACCAGGACGTTCGATGGTTTCATGCTATATTATTAATAGCTGACTAGTGTTTATGGGCAAGGGCCTGCGGCCTATTTTTTCCATCATGGGAGCGTCTTGATGCGCTCCACCATCTCGCGCGCGAACTCCACGTAGGCCAGCGCGCCCTTGGCCGCCGGGTCGAACACCACGCCCGGCAGGCCGTAGCTGGGCGCCTCGGCGAGCCGCACATTGCGCGGGATCACGGTGTTGAACACCTTGTCGCCAAAATGGCTCTTGAGCTGGTCGCTGACCTGCTGCTGCAGCGTGATGCGCGGGTCGAACATCACGCGCAGCAGGCCGATGATGGCCAGGTCCGGGTTCAGGTTCGCATGCACCTGCTTGATGGTGTTCACCAGGTCGGTCAGGCCTTCCAGCGCGAAGTACTCGCACTGCATCGGCACCACCACGCCATGCGCCGCGCACAGGCCGTTCAGCGTGAGCATGGAGAGCGACGGTGGGCAGTCGATCAGCACGAAATCGTACTGGTCCTGCACCTGCGCCAGCGCGGTCTTCAGGCGCCGCTCGCGACGCTCGATGTCCACCAGCTCGACCTCGGCGCCGGCCAGCTCGCGGTTCGCGCCGAGCACGTCGTAGCCGCATTTTTCGCTGCGCACGCGCGCCTCGCTGATCGAGGCGGACTCCAGCAGCACGTCGTACAGGCTCAGTTCGAGGCGGCGCTTGTCGATACCCGAGCCCATGGTGGCATTGCCCTGCGGATCCAGGTCCACCATCAGCACGCGCTGGCCGACCTTGGCCAGACCGGCCGCCAGATTCACCGTGGTGGTGGTCTTGCCAACGCCCCCTTTTTGGTTCGCGACGCAGAAAATTTTGGCCATTCGAAGTTCCCTGTTCTTGTTATTTTGATGGCGGCTTCTTATTTGGACAGTGCCAGCCGGATGCCGAAACCGATCAGGAACACGCCCGCCACTTTCTGCAGGGTCTGGCCGATCGCCGGGTGGGCGCGCATCCGCGCGGCCAGAAAATGCGTCATCAGCACGACGCCCAGGTCATAAAAGCCCGTCAGCGCGGCCAGCGTGAGCGCCATCACGGCGAAAGTGGCGATGCCCTGGTGTTGTGCCGGGTCCAGGAACTGCGGGAAAAAGGCCATGTAAAACACGATGGCCTTGGGATTCAGCAAGGTGATCGTCAAGGCCTGGCGCAGGTAGTGGTGCGGCCTGATGTGCAGCAGCGGCGCGGCGCCCGGCTTGGCCAGCAGCATCCGCCCTCCGAGCCAGGCGAGGTAGCCCGCGCCCAGCCATTGCACCGCCGCGAAGGCCGGCGGATAAGCAGCGAGCAAAGCGGCCAGGCCGCCCATGGCCAACCACATCAGACATTGATGGCCAAGGATCAAACCCAAAGTGGCCGCCAATCCGCCACGCACCCCGCCTTTGCCGGTGGAAGTGATCAAGGCGAGGTTGCCCGGGCCCGGAATCATCAGAAAAACGATGATCGCCGCGACAAAGGCCCCATAATTTGCAATACCCGGCATGAGAAATCCCGCAAAGGCAAGGCGTCGAGTTTACGACGCCTTGGGCACCGCAAGACCTGCGGGGGCCGTTCAAACCGGTTTTTTACGCATCCAGACGATGCAGCGCGCGGCATCCAGCCCCGGCACACGGAGCTGTTCCACGTGAAACACCTCGACCGCCGGTGGCAGCGCCGCGATTTCGTCGTCGGGTTGGCGGCCTTTCATGGCGAGCCAGATGCCCCCGGGCGCGAGCGCGCCGGCCGACCAGGCCGTGAAGTCCGCCAGTGACGCGAAGGCACGGGAGCTGATCACATCGTACGCGTCGGCCAACGACTCGACCCGCGCGTGCAGGCCACTCAGGTTCGGCAGTTGGAGTTCTGCCGCCACCTGCTGGATGAACGCCGCCTTCTTGGCCACCGTGTCCACGCAGGTCACCGTCAGTTCGGGGCAGCAGATGGCCAGCACCGCGCCCGGCAGCCCCGCGCCGCTGCCCACGTCGAGCAGGCGCGCGCGTTGTCCCTGGGTGTGCCGGCGCAGCGGCGCCAGCACCGCCAGGCAGTCCAGCAGATGGTGCGTGAGCATGTCGGCGCTCTCGCGCAACGCGGTGAGGTTGTAGACCCGGTTCCATTTGCGGATCAGCGCCAGATAGCGCAGCAACTGGTCGGTCTGGTTCGCGTCCAGCGGCACACCGAGCTGGCGCGCGCCTTCGCTCAAGGCGCTTGCCGGATCCGCAGGCAGGGTTTGCTGACGTGGCGCCACTTCGGACGGCGTGAACGGCGGAAGTTTGGCGCCTGCGGACAAGCTCAGGCCGCCAGCGGTTGGTCTTGACTCGCGGCCGCGTCGTCCGGCCCCTTCCAGCCACCCTTTTTGAGATGCACCAGCAGCAGCGAAATGGAGGCCGGCGTCACACCCGGAATCCGCGAGGCCAGGCCCAGTGTCTCGGGCCGATGCTTGGTCAGCTTCTGCCGTGCCTCGATGCTCAGGGCGGACACTTGCATGTAGTCCAGATCGACGGGCAGCCGCAGGTTCTCGTAATAGGCGGCGCGCCCGACTTCTTCCTTCTGGCGATCGATGTAGCCCGCATACTTGGCGGCAATTTCAACCTGCTCGATCACGGCTTTGCCAAAGCCGGTCTCATCGGATACAGCTTCTGCAAGTTCGGGGCTCGCGTATTGGCCCCCGTCCAGCGACATCAGGCCCGCATAACTCACATCGGGCCGGCGCAGCAGATCGGCCAGGTTGTATTCGTGCTCGATGGCCTTGCCGAGCACGCGCTCGGCCTCGGCCGCCGCCAGATTCCGGGGGCTCACCCAAATCGAGCGCAGGCGCTCTGTTTCACGTGAAACAGCATCGCGCTTGCGGTTGAAGGCGTCCCAGCGCGCGTCATCGACCAGGCCCATGCGGCGCGCCGGCTCGGTCAGCCGCGCGTCGGCATTGTCTTCGCGCAACTGCAGCCGGAACTCGGCGCGGCTGGTGAACATGCGGTACGGTTCGGTCACGCCCTGGGTGATCAGGTCGTCCACCAGCACGCCCAGGTAGGCCTGGTCGCGGCGCGGCAGCCAGGCGTCTTCGCCGCGGCACTGCAGCGCGGCGTTGATACCGGCAAACAGGCCCTGCGCCGCCGCTTCCTCGTAGCCCGTCGTGCCGTTGATCTGCCCTGCGAAAAACAGGCCCTGGATCGCGCGCGTCTCGAAACTGGACTTCAGGGCGCGCGGGTCGAAGTAGTCGTATTCGATCGCATAGCCCGGCCGCAGGATGTGGGCGTTTTCCAGCCCGGCCATGGAGCGCACCAGCGCGTACTGGATGTCGAACGGCAGGCTCGTGCTGATGCCATTCGGGTAAAACTCGTTCGTCGTCAGGCCCTCGGGCTCCAGGAAAATCTGGTGGCTTTCCTTGCCGGCAAAGCGGTTGATTTTGTCCTCCACGCTCGGGCAGTAGCGCGGGCCCACGCCGTCGATTTTTCCCGTGAACATCGGGCTGCGGTCAAAACCGGAGCGGATGATGTCGTGCGTGCGCGCATTGGTGCTGGTAATCCAGCAGGGCACCTGGCGCGGGTGCTGCGAGGCCCGGCCCATGAAGCTGAACACCGGCATGGCCGCGCTGCCGCCGACCCGCGCCGCGCCCGGCATGCCGTCACCGGGCTGCTCCACGCATTTAGAAAAGTCGATGCTGCGGCCATCCAGCCGCGGCGGCGTGCCGGTCTTGAGCCGCCCCTGCGGCAGCTGCAACTCCTTCAGGCGGCTGCTGAGCGACACGGCGGGCGGATCGCCGGCACGTCCCGCCGCGTAGTTGTTGAGCCCGACGTGGATCTTGCCATCCAGGAACGTGCCCGCCGTCAGCACCACGGCCCGGGCCGGAAAGCGAATGCCCACTTGCGTGACGGCGCCCACCACACGGTCGCCCTGAATCATCAAGTCATCCACGGCCTGCTGGAACAGCCACAGGTTCGGCTGGTTTTCGAGCCGGCGGCGGATCGCCGCCTTGTACAGAATCCGGTCAGCCTGGGCCCGCGTTGCGCGAACCGCCGGCCCCTTGGAGTTGTTCAGAATGCGAAACTGGATGCCGGCCTCGTCGGTGGCCGCCGCCATCGCGCCGCCCATCGCGTCCACTTCCTTCACCAGATGGCCCTTGCCGATGCCGCCGATCGACGGGTTGCAGCTCATCTGCCCGAGCGTCTCGATGTTGTGCGTGAGCAGCAGCGTCCTGCAGCCCATGCGCGCGGCGGCGAGCGCGGCCTCGGTTCCGGCGTGGCCGCCGCCGACCACGATCACGTCGAATTCTTCAGGGTAGAGCATGGGCTTCCAGCGCGCGCGCAGCGCAACCCTTCATTTTATCCGGCGCAGCGGATTTTGCCGGCTGCCGCGCGAGCGGCCACGTCACAATACGGGCCATGAAACTCCTGATCTTCGCGGGCAGCACCCGCCAGCACTCGCACAACCGCAAGCTCGCGCGCGAGGCCGCCGCCATGGCACGCGCCAGCGGCGCCGAGGTCACGCACCTCGAACTCGCTGATTTCGACATCCCGATGTACAACGCCGACCTCGAGGCGCGCGCCACGCCGCCCGACGTCATGCGGCTCAAGCAGATCATGTACGAGCACCCGGCCTGGATCATCTGCTCGCCCGAATACAACGCGAGCTACCCCGCCCTGCTCAAGAACACCATCGACTGGGCGTCGAGTCCGGTCAAGTCCGACCCGGCCTGGACGGATGGCTTCAAGTTCTCGCGCGGCAAGGTGGTCGGTGTGCTCAGCGCCTCGCCCGGCGCTTTGGGCGGGCTGCGCTCGCAAAGTCACCTGGCGCCGCTGCTGCTCAATGTGCAATGCTGGGTTGCGCCCGTCAACTTCGCGCTCGGTCATGCCGCGGATGCCTTCGATGCCAGCGGCGCGCTGGTGGGCGAAACGCATCGCAAGAATGTGCAGGCCGTGATCGATCAGGTTCTGTGGGCCGCCACACGGCTCGCAGGCACTTGACAATTCATTAAACAAATAGGCCACGAGTCCTTACCCAGTAAAGGCGTGTAGCTATATTTGTTGCAGCACACAGCACAATGGCCCCGGTCGCTGTGCCGCACGCGACTGGCAGGCCATCACGTCGCGCAGTAAGCTTGCAGGCCATCACCCTGGAGTCTTCCCATGCACATCCCCTCTCTCAAGGAAGTCGTCAGCGCCGAGGAATGGGCGCTGCGCGTCGATCTGGCCGCCTGCTACCGTCTGGTGGCCGCCTACGGCTGGAGCGATCTGGTTTTCACCCACATCAGCGCCAAGCTGCCCGCGTCCGTCACGCCTGCGGGCCAGCACCACTTTCTGATCAACCCCTATGGGCTGATGTTCGACGAGATCACGGCGTCCAGCCTGGTCAAGGTCGACATGCAGTGCAACAAGGTCATCGACTCGCCGTTCCCGGTGAACCCGGCCGGCTTCGTGATCCACAGCGCCGTGCACGAGGCCCGGCCCGACGCCGGCTGCGTACTGCATACGCACACCCGCGCGGGCGTGGGCGTGAGCGCGCAAAAAGGCGGTGTGCTGCCGATCAGCCAGCAATCCACCTTTGTGCTCGGCTCGCTCGCGTACCACGGCTACGAGGGCGTGGCCTTCCGCGAGGACGAGAAGCCGCGCCTGCAGGCCGACCTGGGCGAGGCGAACTTCCTGATGCTGCGCAACCATGGCCTGCTGACCGTGGGCAAGACCATTGCCGACGCATTCCTGTCGATGTACACGTTCGAGAGCACTTGCCAGATCCAGATCGCCGCACAGGCCGGCGGCGAACTCACCGAGGTGAATCCGCTGATCATGAAGGGTGTGGCCGAGGCCATGCGGGTGCAAAGCGGCGGCCTGGGCGGCGCCTTCACCTGGCCAGCGCTGCTGCGCAAGGCCGACCGGCTGGACCCGGGCTACAAGACCTGAAACGACACCGGCGCTGCAAGAAACAGCCCGAACGGCTAGCATCAAGGGTTGGTCCGATGGGCCAACCCTTTTTTTATCCTGAGGTATTTCATGAAGCTCTATTACTCCCCCGGCGCGTGCTCGCTGTCTCCCCACATTGCCCTGGAAGAAGCCGGCCTGACGTACGAGACCATCGCCGCACCGACCAAGACGCACCAGCTGCCCGACGGCACCGACTACTACACCATCAACCCGCTGGGCTATGTTCCCCTGCTGCAACTGGACGACGGCACCCTGCTGCGCGAAGGCCCGGCCATCGTGCAATACATCGCCGACCAGGCGCCAGCCAAAAAACTGGCCCCCGCGAATGGCACGGCCGCGCGCTACCAGTTGCAATCGTGGCTCAACTTTGTCGGCACCGAAATCCACAAGGGCTTCTCGCCGCTGTTCAGCCCCGCCACTCCGGCCGAATACAAAACCATGGCAACCGAGCGTCTGATGGGGCGCCTGAAATGGGTCGACGGCGAACTGGCCGGCAAACAGTACCTGATGGGTGACCAGTTCACCGTGGCCGACGGCTACCTGTTCACCGTGACCAACTGGGCCAAGCCGCTGAATCTGGACCTCTCGGGCCTGAGCCACCTCACCGCCTACCGCGCGCGCGTGGCGGCACGCCCCGGGGTGCAACAAGCGATGAAGGCCGAAGGCCTGCTCAAGTAAGCCCCCCTTCCCCGTCACTGCACGCCCACGCGGGCTGGAGGGGGCAGCTTGCAATCGCAAGGCTGTCCCCATGTGAATTCGTGTCGACTTTTCCCCGGAGTCCTGTCCCATGCCTTCCCTTTTTGATCCGGTGCAAGCCGGAGACCTGCATCTGGCCAACCGCATCGTGATGGCCCCGCTCACGCGCAATCGCGCGCCGCTGGCCCAGCCCACGGCCTTGATGGCCACCTACTACAGCCAGCGCGCCACGGCCGGCCTGATCGTGACCGAGGCCACTGCCATCAGCCACCAGGGCCAGGGCTATGCCGACGTGCCCGGCATCTGGAGCGCCGCGCAGGTCGCGGGCTGGAAAAAAGTCACCGAGGCGGTGCACGCCAGGGGCGGCAAGATTGTGGTGCAGCTGTGGCACGTAGGCCGGGTCTCGCACAACGACTTGCAGCCCGGCGGCCAGGCGCCGGTCGCGCCGTCCGCCATCACCGCCAAAACCAAGACCTACCTGATCAAGGACGGGGTCGGCGCCTTCGTGGATACCTCGGCGCCGCGCGCGCTCGCCATCGACGAACTGCCGGGCATCGTGCAGGATTACCGCCGCGCGGCGCGCAACGCGATCGAGGCCGGCTTCGATGGCGTCGAAGTGCATGGCGCCAACGGTTATCTGCTCGACCAGTTCCTGCGGTCAGGCTCGAACCATCGCAGCGACGCTTATGGCGGCCCGATCGAGAACCGGGCGCGCCTGCTGCTGGAGGTGATGCACGCCACCACGGCCGAGATCGGCGGCGGCCGCACGGGCCTGCGGCTGTCGCCCGTGACACCCGCGAACGACGCCAGCGACCCGCAGCCGCAGCCGTTGTTTGAATATGTCGCGAAGCAGCTTGCGCCATTGGACCTGGCCTACCTGCACTTCATCGAAGGCCAGACCGGCGGTGCGCGCGACTACGTGCAGGGCGAGCGGCCCTTCGACTACGCCGCCCTGCGCGCGGCCTGGCGCGGCGCCGGCGGCCAGGGTGCCTGGATGGTGAACAATGGCTACGACCAGGCGCTGGCCGAGCAGTCACTGGCCGACGGTGCCGACCTGGTGGCTTTCGGCAAACTGTTCATTGCCAACCCCGACCTGGTGCAGCGCCTGCGCAATGGCGCCGCGTTGAATACGCCGGATCGCAGCACCTTTTACGGCGGCGGCGCCAGGGGCTACACCGACTACCCGGCGCTGGCGCCGGGCTGACAACGGCTGCGCGCCGCTCAGCCGGGCTGGACGACCGGTGGCGCGTGCGGCGTGGCGCGGGGCGCGATCGCGCCGGGGTTCCAGCGCTTGAGCAGCAGCGCATTGCTGATCACGCTGACCGAGCTCAACGCCATCGCCGCGCCCGCCAGCATCGGGTTCAGATAGCCCAGGGCGGCCAGCGGAATGCCGGCCGCGTTATAGGCAAAGGCCCAGAACAGGTTCTGCCGGATCTTGGCCACGGTGCGGTCCGAAATGTCGAGCGCCGCCGCCACCAACCGCAGATCGCCGCGCATCAGCGTGATGCCGGCCGCGTGCATGGCCACGTCGGTGCCGCTGCCCATGGCCAGACCCACATCGGCCGCGGCCAGCGCGGGGGCATCGTTCACGCCGTCGCCCACCATGGCGACCGTATGGCCCCCCCGCTTGCCGCTGCGCGTGCTGCGCGGCCCCGGGCGGGCCTCGCCCTCGGGCGGCCCGGCATCGAGTCCGTTGCCCCCTTCCTTGAGCTTCACGATCTGCGCGGCCTTGTCGCCGGGCAGCACCTCGGCCATCACGTCTTCGGGTGCCAGGCCCAGGCGCGCGCCCATCGCGAGCGCGGCGCCGCGGTTGTCGCCCGAGATCATCACGGTGCGGATGCCACGCGCCTGCAACAAGGCGAGCGCCACGGCGGCGCCGGGCTTGGGCTCGTCGCCGAAGGCCAGCAACGCGCGCAGCACGTAGCGTTCGTCCTCGGCGGGAGCGGAGATTTTTTCGGCCATGGCGGACACGGTCGCGCCCTGCGCCTGCCACTGCGCCGCGCGCGCGGCCAGCGGGCCGGGATCGATCTGCAGCTCCTCCATCCAGCGCAGGCTGCCGATCCGGTAACTGCGCCCACCCACCTGGCCCTCGCTGCCGCGCCCCGGCACGGCGCGCACGTCGTCGGGGGCCACGGTCGCCATGCCGCGCGCCTGTGCGGCCGCGACCACCGCTTGCGCGAGCGGGTGTTCGCTGCCGCTTTGCAGGCTCGCCGCGGCCGCCAGCAGCGCCGCCTCATCGGTGCCCGGCGCCACCACGAAGTCCGTCAGGCGCGGCCGCCCCACAGTCAGCGTGCCGGTCTTGTCGAAAGCCACGATGTCCACCTTGTGCGCCAGCTCCAGCGCCTGCGCGTCCTTGATCAAAATACCATGCCGGGCCGCCACGCCGGTGCCGGCCATGATGGCGGCCGGCGTCGCGAGACCGAGCGCGCACGGGCACGCGATCACCAGCACCGCCACCGCGGCGATCACGGCCTGCGCGAGAGGCGCGCCCGCCGCCAGCCAGCCCAGCAGCGCCACTAGCGCCAGCCCCAGCACAACCGGCACAAACACGTTCGACACCTTGTCCACCAGCCGCTGGATCGGCGCCTTGGCGGCCTGCGCATCCTCCACCAGGCGAATGATGTGCGCGAGCACGGTCTCGCTGCCGACCGCGTCCACCTGCATCACGACGCGGCCCTCGCCGTTGATGGCGCCGCCCGTGAGCCGGTCGCCCGCATTCTTGGGGACCGGCAGGGGTTCGCCGGTCAGCATCGATTCATCGACCTGGGTGTCCCCCTGCAGCAGCGTGCCATCCACCGGGAAGCGCTCGCCCGGCAGCACCGCCAGCCGGTCGCCCACCAGGACCTCGGCCACCGGCACGTCGACCGTGACGCCCCCACGCTCCATCACTGCGTGTATGTCGCTGCCCCCCGAGGGGGCCGTGCCTTGCTCGGGGCGGCCCGTCGCGGCGGCATCCCCGTCCGCACTAATCAAATGCGCCACATCGGGACGCAGCGCATGCAGCGCGCGGATCGCGAGCGTGGTCTGGCGCCGCGCGCGCGCCTCCAGCCATTTGCCCAGCAGCACCAGTGTCACGACCACGGCCGAGCTCTCGAAGTACAGATGCGC
>SCRU01000110.1 GCA_004323695.1 Burkholderiaceae bacterium | reverse complement strand
GCCCTGCAGCCGAGCGCTCATACAGTCATTTCAAGTCGCCAACGCCCGGCCCACCCCAATTCGCCTTGCACAGCAAGCACTTGGACGGGGACGCCCATTTGATTCCGGACAGCAGTGCGCCTTCGCGGGAATGACGAAAGGTCGTCTTCATTGACAAAAAAGCTCAATTAAAGCCCCTCAGTCCGTGGCAATCACGTTCAGGGCGTGGCTGCTCTTGACGCCAACGGGCAGCCGCTTGACGTACTTGAAGGTGCCCGTCGCGTGCGCGCAGGCACGCCCGTGGGCGTCGAACACCGTGGCTTCGGTGAACGCCATGGTGGCGGTGCGGTGCATCAGGCGGCCCTTGGCCGTGAGCGGCCCGCGCGCCGGCTGCATGAAGCTGGTTTTCATCTCGATCGTGACCACGCCCATGTCTTTTTGCACGCTGCGCGCCGCCACCGCCATGGTCACATCGAGCAGGGTCATGCTGGCACCGCCATGCGTGACGTCGAACGAGTTGAGATGCTCCGGCCGCGCCTCGTAGCGCAGTTCGGAATGCCCGCCCTCGAACAACGCCAGTTCGAAACCGAGATGCGTGACGAACGGAACCTCGACGCCAAAGTTCATGAAGGACACCTGCTCAGCCGCCCGCCACGATGGAGACGCCGCCGTCCACCGCCAGCCACTGGCCGGTGATGTGCTTGCCCGCGTCCGAGGCGTACAGCAGCGTCAGACCCTTGAGGTCTTCGCTGTCGCCCAGGCGGTGCAGCGGCGCGTGCGCCGCCAGCTTCTCCTCGCCCAGCGCCTTGAGCGTGCCCTGCGTCATCTTGCTCGGGAAGAAGCCCGGGCAGATGGCGTTCACGGTGATGTTGTACTTGCCCCATTCGGCGCCCAGCGCGCGCGTGAAGTTGATCACCGCGCCCTTGGAGGTGTTGTAGGCAATCGTCTGCATCTCGGGCGGATTCCCGCCCAGGCCCGCGATCGAGGCAAGGTTGATGATGCGGCCCGATTTTCGAGGGATCATGCTGGCCTTGGCGACATGCTGGCTCAGGATGAAGTAGCCGCGGATATTCAGGTTCATCACCTTGTCCCAGGCCTCCACGGGATGGTCTTCGGCCGGCGCGCCCCAGGCGGCGCCCGCGTTGTTCACCAGGATGTCGATCGCGCCCATGCGCTGCAAGGTCTCGTCGCCCAGGCGGCGGATGTCGGCCTCTTTGGCGCAGTCCGCCGCGATCCAGCGCGCGTCGATGCCGGCGGCCTGCAGGTCGGCCACGGCCACTTCCAGGTCTTCCGCCTTGCGCGAACTCAGCATGACGCGCGCGCCGGCCTCGCCCAGCGCAAACGCCATTTGCAGGCCCAGGCCGCGCGAGCCTCCGGTCACGAGCGCATTTTTTCCCTTGAGGTCGAAAAGTTGTTGGACGGTGCGGGTCATACGGATCTCCGGTGTGTTACGAATGTGCGCCATCTCGGCGTGGGTGCTTCATCGGTCTTCATGCAGTCGCGAGCGAACGTAGATCAGCACGACGCCTGCCGCTGCCACGGCTGCGCCCGCGACCATCAGCCGCCATCCCAGCGAGCCATCGAAGCGCCGTGTTGACAGGCCGAGCACCAGGGTCAGCAGCCCACCGTAGATCAGCACCCAGATCAGCGCCTGCAGTCGCGCGATCGTTTTGGGAGGCATGTGATTGGATGCCTTGAAAAATCCCATCAGAAAGCATCTTCGGCCAGACTCGCGCAGGTCAGGTCGCGCTCTTGCACCACCTGGAGCCAGGCCGCAATCTTCGGTAGTTCATAGTGATAAAAATAGCGCGCAGCCCCCAACTGGCCTGCGGTGGAAGCCACGGATCTGGAAGCGTCCGTCTGCAGCGCGGCACGCGCCACGTCCAGCCACAGCCAGGCCAGCACGGTGTGGCCAAAGGCCTGCATATAGGGCACCGCGTTGGCCAGGGCGTCGGTAGGCTGGCCGGTTGACCATGCGGCCTGGGTCGCGCTGCTAACCTGCTTCAGCGCCTGCGCCAGTGCGCTGGCGTGCTCCGCCAGTTCGGGAACTTTCGCGGCGCGCACCACAGTCTGCCCGATGCGCTGCGCGAGCAGCTGCAGGCCGCGGCCATCCTCCATCAGCACCTTGCGGCCCAGCAGATCCGTCGCCTGGATGCCGTGCGTGCCTTCGTGGATCATGTTCAGGCGGTTGTCGCGCCAGTACTGCTCGACCGGAAAGTCGCGCGTGTAGCCGTAGCCGCCATGCACCTGGATCGCCAGCGAATTGGCCTCCAGGCACCATTCGCTGGGCCAGCTCTTGGCGATCGGCGTCAGCACCTCCAGCAGCAGCCGTGCTTCATCGGCCGCCTCGGGCGACCCGGTGCGCTGCTCGTCGACCAGCCGCGCGCAATACAGTTCCAGCGCCAGCGCGCCTTCACAGTACGCCTTCTGCGCCAGCAGCATGCGCCGCACGTCGGCGTGCTCGATGATGCGGATCTGCGGCCGGCTCGCGTCCTTGCCGTCGATGCCCAGGGGCCGGCCCTGGGGCCGGGTTTTCGCATACTCCAGCGAGGCGTGGTAGCCCGCCATGCCCAGCATGGTGGCCGCCATGCCGACGCCGATGCGCGCCTCGTTCATCATGTGGAACATGCAATGCAGTCCCTTGCCGGGCTGGCCCACCAGGTAGCCGATGGCCCCGCCCTTGCCTTGCGGCTTGAACTTGCCCTCGCCGAAATTCAGCAGCGTGTTGGTGGTGCCTCGCCAGCCCAGCTTGTGATTCAGGCCGGCCAGGGCCACGTCATTGCGCTCGCCGGTCAGCTCGCTTTTGGTGTCCACCATCTTCTTGGGCACGATGAACAGCGAGATGCCGCGCGTGCCCGGCACCAGCCTGCCGTTCTCGCCTGGAATCTTGGCGAGCACGATATGCACGATATTCTCGGTCAATTCGTGGTCGCCCGAGGAGATCCACATCTTGTTGCCGGTGAGGCGGTAGCGCGGACCGAGCGGGTCTTGCTGGTAATCCGGGCCATCCGGCACCGCCCGGGTAGCGACATCACTCAGGCTGGAGCCGGCCTGTGGTTCCGACAGGCACATGGTGCCGGCCCAACGACCCGAAAACTCGTTTTTCGCGAAAACTTCCTTCTGCATCCCGGTGCCGTGCACCATCAGCAGGTTCGCGTTGCCGCTGGTCAGCATGTTCGAGCCGATGCTGACGGAGGCCATCGCGAAAAAGCTGTTGGCAGCGGACTGCACCGTATACGGCAACTGCATGCCGCCGATGTCGTAGTCCTGCGCGGCGCTCATCATGCCGGATTCGACAAACGCCTTGTGCGCATCGTGCGTGGCCTGCGGCAGGATCACCTTCTCGCCATCGAAACGCGGCTCCTGGGTGTCGACGGTGCGGTTGAACGGCGCGTACTTTTCGCGCGCGATGCGCTCGCAGGTGTCGAGCACGGCGTCGAAGGTCTCGCGCGAATGGTCGGCGAAGCGTTCGCGCTGGTTCAGCGAAGCGGCACCCAGCCAGTCATAAATCAGGAAATCGAGAGTAGAGCGAAGAGACATGGTATTTCAACGAAAACTGCCACCAGCCCAGGTCCCGTCTATACGTGCAGCTATGAAACCCGGAGCGCCGCGCCTCACAGCACCTCGAAAACGCCCGCCGCGCCCATGCCCCCGCCAATGCACATGGTCACGCAAACGCGCTTGGCATTGCGGCGCTTGCCCTCGATCAGCGCATGGCCGGTCAGGCGCTGGCCGGTCACGCCATACGGGTGGCCGACGGCGATGGCGCCGCCGTTGACATTCAGGCGGTCGTTCGGGATGCCGAGCTTGTCGCGGCAGTAGATGACCTGCACGGCGAACGCTTCGTTCAGTTCCCACAGGTCGATGTCGCCAATCTTCAGGCCCAGGCGTGCCAGTACCTTGGGAATCGCAAAAACGGGGCCGATCCCCATCTCGTCGGGCTCGCAACCGGCCACCGCAAAACCCAGGAAGCGGCCCAGCGGCTTGAGTCCCTTTTTCTCGGCCAGGGATTCATTCATCAGTACACAGGCGCCGGCGCCGTCGGAAAACTGGCTCGCGTTACCGGCCGCGATCACACCGCCGGGAATCGCGGGCTTGATGCCGCTGATGCCTTCCTTGGTGGTGCCGGCGCGGATGCCTTCGTCATTGGTGACGGTGACCTCCTTGGTGCGCAGACCCATGACCGGGTCCGCCACGCCTGCCGTGACGGTGATGGGAGCAATTTCGGCCGTGAACACGCCTGCTGCCAGCCCTGCCGTGGCTTTTTGCTGGCTGATGGCACCGTACTCGTCCATCGCGTCGCGGCCAATGTTGTAGCGCTTGGCGACCTGCTCGGCTGTTTGCAGCATGTTCCAGTAGATCTCGGGCTTGTTCTTGACCAGCCACGGGTCGGTAATCATGTGGCGATTGGCTTCGTTCTGCACGCACGAGATGCTCTCGACGCCGCCGGCCACGAACACGTCGGCTTCGCCCGCGATGATGCGCTGCGCCGCCAGCGCGATGGTCTGCAGTCCGGACGAGCAAAAGCGGTTCACCGTGGTACCCGACACCGTCACCGGGCAACCCGCGCGCAGCGCGATCTGGCGAGCGATGTTGGAGCCCGTGGCACCTTCGGGGGTGGCGCAGCCCATGATCACATCGTCGACTTCGCCGGGCTCAATGCCGGCCCTGCTGATCGCGTGCTGCACGGCGTGGCCACCGAGGGTCGCGCCATGCGTCATGTTGAACGAGCCTTTCCAGCTCTTGGCAAGCGGGGTGCGGGCGGTGGAAACGATTACGGCTGAGGTCATGGTGAACTCCGGAATGAATTAGGAAGTGGTGGCGGCCAGCGCCGCCATGTAGATGCTGTTGCGCGGCTTGGCAAAGACGCGTCGCACCATCGGTTCGAACTCGCTCATCGGCAGGGTTTCGCCCTTGGGATCGAAAGCGGGGTTGTCATACAGCGCGCAAAACTCCTCGGTTCGGGCGTAATGCGCGTGCCCGGCAAACTGGTCGCGCAGGTTGCGGTCCAGACCCAGGTGATGAAAGAAGTAATAGCCCTGGAAGATGCCGTGGTGCTGCACCATCCACAGGTTGGCTTCGCTGACAAAAGGCTTGAGGATGGCGGCAGCGATGTCGAAGTGGTTGAACGAGCCCAGCGTGTCTCCGATATCGTGGAACAGTGAACACACCACATACTCTTCGTCGCAGCCCGCCTTCAGGGCACGCGTGGCGGTCTGCAGCGAGTGCGTGTAGCGGTCCACCGGGAACCCACCATAGTCACCATCCAGTAACTTCAGATGCGCCATCAGTCGATCCGGCAACTGGCGCGAGAAGTTTTTGGCTTCCCCGCTGATGATTTGCCAGTCCCCGGCGGTGCTTTTCTCCATCCGGGCGAAAGTTGCGCGTTCCATAAGCTTCTTTCCGCGGGCTAGTTGAACGTCTTGCCTTCCGCGACCAGCCTGGCCAGAAGCGGCGCCGGCTGCCAGAACTTCGCGTCATCCAGCGGGTTCTGGGCGAAGCGGTGCATGGACTGCACCACGTTGAACAGACCGACCTGATCGGCATACAGCATGGGGCCGCCGCGCCACAGCGGGAAGCCGTAGCCGGTGAGATAGACCATGTCGATGTCGCCAGCCCTGGAGGCGATGCCCTCTTCGAGGATTCGCGCAGCTTCATTCACCAGCGAGTACACCAGTCGCTGCACGATTTCTTCGTCGGAGATCTTGCGCGGTGTCACACCGAGCGTCTTGCGGTGCTTGTCCAGCATGTCTTCCACCAGCTTCGACGGGATCGCGTCGCGCTTGCCCGCCTGGTAGTCGTACCAGCCAGCGCCGGTCTTTTGCCCGAAGCGGCCCAGCTCGCACAGCAGATCGGCCGTCTTGCTGTATTTCATGTCGGGCTTCTCCTGGTAGCGGCGCTTGCGAATGGCCCAGCCAATGTCGTTGCCGGCCAAATCGCCCATGCGAAACGGTCCCATCGCAAAGCCGAACTTCTCGATGGCCTTGTCCACCTGCGTGGGCGTGCAGCCTTCGTCCAGCAAAAAGCCGCCCTGGCGCCCGTACTGTTCGATCATGCGGTTGCCGATGAAACCGTCGCACACACCCGAGACCACCGAGGTCTTCTTAATCTTCTTTCCCAGTGCCATCACCGTGGCCAGCACGTCCTTGCCCGTCTTGGCGCCGCGCACCACTTCGAGCAGCTTCATCACATTGGCCGGGCTGAAGAAATGGGTGCCGATCACGTCCTGCGGACGCTTGGTGAAGCCGGCGATCTTGTTGACGTCGAGCGTGGAGGTGTTGGAGGCCAGGATCGCGCCGGGCTTCATCACCTCGTCGAGCTTCTCGAACACCTTTTGCTTGACGCCCATTTCCTCGAACACCGCCTCGATCACCATGTCGGTGTCCTTGAGGTCGTTGTAGTCGAGGGTCGTGCTCAGCAGCGCCATGCGCTGCTCGTATTTGTCTGCTTTCAGCTTGCCGCGCTTGACCTGGGATTCGTAGTTCTTGCGGATGGTGGCGAGGCCGCGATCCAGCGCTTCCTGCTTCATCTCGAGAATCTTCACCGGAATGCCGGCGTTCAGGAAGTTCATCGAAATGCCGCCGCCCATCGTGCCGGCACCGATCACGGCGATTGATTTAATGGCGCGCTGCGGTGTATCGGCGGGGACATCGGGGATTTTCGAAGCGGCGCGCTCGGCCATGAAGACGTGGCGCAGGGCCCGGCACTCGGGGGTCCACATCAGGTTGATGAAGATCTCGCGCTCCATCGTCATGCCGGCGTCGAACTTCTGTTTCGTGGCGGCTTCCACCGCGTCGACACATTTGCCCGGCGCGGGAAAGTTCTTCGCCATGCCCTTGACCATATTGCGGGCGAACTGAAAGTAGGCGTCGCCCAGCGGATGCTTGCACGGCAGGTTGCGTACCAGCGGCAGCGGGCGCGCGCTGGCGACGGAGCGGGCATAGGCCAACGCCTCTTCCGGCAGCGACTCTGCCGAGGTGGCCATCTTGTCGAACAGTTTCTGGCCCGGCAGCGCCGCCAGCAACTCGCACTTGACGGGCTCGCCGCTCACGATCATGTTGAGTGCGGTTTCCACGCCGAGCACGCGCGGCAGGCGCTGCGTGCCGCCGGCGCCGGGAATCAGGCCGAGCTTGACTTCCGGCAGCGCCACGTTGCAGCCAGGCGCGGCAATGCGGTAGTGGCAACCCAGCGCGAGCTCCAGCCCTCCCCCCATGGCGACTGAATGGACGGCGGCCACCACCGGCTTGGACGAATTCTCGATCGCCAGGATCACGCTCAGCAGATTCGGCTCCGCCAGCGCCTTGGGCGTGCCGAATTCATTGATGTCGGCACCGCCCGAAAAGGCCTTGCCGGCGCCGGTGATGACAATGGCCTTGACGGCCGCGTCGTCGTTCGCTTTGGACAGGCCATTCGCGATACCGAGCCGGGTCGCATGCCCCAGGCCATTGACCGGGGGATTGTGCATCGTGATCACGGCCACATCGCCGTGAACCTGGTAGTCTGCCGTCATGCTGGTGTTCCTTGAAAAAAGAAAAAGAACGAACGTTCTATTTTGATTTTAGGCAGTTTATGCTGCCCTGCAACATGCCGTTGTCCCGGCAGGGACAAGCTTACGCCGATCTCAGACTTCGAGCCATTCCCTGCGGATGTCGCTAGCGGCGCGCAGTGTGGCCGGCGTGCCCTCAAACACGATGCTGCCGTGTCCCATGACGAGTGTCCGGTCCGATACCGCCATGGCAATCGTCAGCTTCTGCTCGATCAGCAGCACGGAGATGCCGCGGTCCTTGAGCACCTTGAGATATTCGCCCACGAGTTCGACGATCTTGGGTGCCAGGCCCTCGGTGGGTTCGTCAATGATGATCAGGTCCGGGTCGCCCATCAGCGTGCGGCACAGGGTCAGCATCTGCTGCTCGCCGCCCGACAGCACGCCGGCCTCCGTGTGCTGGCGCTCCTTCAGGCGCGGAAACATCCGGTACATGTCGTCGAACGACCATCGGCCTCCGTTGCCTTTTCTCTTTTGCCCCAGCAGCAGGTTCTGATGCACCGTCAAACCCGGGAAGATGTCGCGGCTCTCGGGCACATAGCCAATGCCGGAGTGGGCGATTTCATAGGCTTTCCGGCCCAGCGTTTCCTGATCTTTCCAGCGCAGCGAGCCTTCGGCGTGCACCAGCCCCATGATGGCCTTGGCCGTGGTGGAGCGCCCGGAGCCGTTGCGCCCCAGCAGCGCCACGATTTCACCGGGGCGCACTTCGAACGAGACGCCATGCAGCACATGGCTCTTGCCATAGAACGCGTGAAGGTCTTGGACTATCAGCATCTCAATGCCCTCCCGCCTGCTGGTCGGCCACAGCGGAGCCGAGGTAGGCTTCCTGCACGCGCAGATTCGCGCGCACCGCCTCGGGCGTGTCGAAGGCCAGAACCTCTCCATACACTACTACCGCGATTTTGTCGGCCAGGCCGAACACCACGCCCATGTCGTGTTCCACGGTCAGCAGGGTCTTGCCCACAGTGACCTCCTTGATCAAGTCAATGAAACGCGCGGTTTCCGATTTGCTCATGCCCGCCGTAGGCTCGTCCAGCAGGATCACGTTGGCACCGCCGGCGATGGTGACGCCGATTTCCAGCGCGCGCTGCTCGGCGTAGGTCAGGTTCACGGCCAGCACGTCGCGTTTGCGATCGAGCCGTATCATTTTCATCAGCGCGTCGGCGCGCTCGTTCGCATCGTCCAGGTTCTTCAGGAATTTCAGGAAGGTGTACTTGTATCCCAGGCTCCAGAGCACGCCGCAGCGCAGGTTCTCGAACACGCTGAGCTTGGGGAAGATATTGGTGATCTGGAAGCTGCGCGACAGGCCGAGGCGGTTGATTTCAAACGCCCGTTTGCCGTTGATGCGGTGCCCGTTCAGCAGCACGTCGCCGCTGGTTGGCTCGAAGCGGCCGCTGATCAGGTTGAACAGCGTGGACTTGCCGGCCCCGTTGGGCCCAATGATGGCAACGCGTTCGCCGGCCGTGACGGCCAGATTCACGCCCCGGATGATTTCGGTCTTGCCAAAACTCTTGCGCAGGTCCTTGAGCTCAAGAGCGTACGGGGCACCCACGCCGCCGGCGTGCGCTGCCGCACCGGCCTGCGACGGGGCTGGCGCTGGTTTGAAGTCGTCTGCCATGGCATTCATGCTTGCAGGGCCTCCCGGCGTTCGATTTCGTGGGCAATGAATTCCTGGATGGCATTCCACCTGACCGCAAACTTGCGGCGGGAAAATTCGAACAGCATCAAACCCGCCGCGAGCACCAGCACGGCGCCAATCCAGCTGGCCAGCGCACTGGAATCGAGCGTGAACCCCATGAACGGTACGGCCGGGCCCTGGAACGAGTTCAACTGCACGTGGTACACCATCTCGATCAGGGCGGAGGCGCCGACGAGCGCGACAAACGCCGTCGCCGCCAGCGCCAGGTAGTGCAACAGCAGCGACCGCAGCCGGCCGAAGGAAGCGACGCGCACATTGATCATGATCAGGCTCGCGATGCCGCCGGGGGCGTACATCACCATGAACAGGAATATGAGACCCAGGTACAGCAGCCACGCGCGTGTCAGCTCGCTCAGCACGACGGTGGCCAGCACCATCAGGACACCCCCGATGATGGGGCCAAAAAAGAACGTGGCCCCCCCCAGGAAGGTAAACAGCAGATAGGCGCCCGAGTGGTAGCCGTTGACCACCTCGGATGTCACGAGTTCATAGTTCAGCGCCGACAACCCCCCCGAAATGCCGGCAAAGAAGCCGGCAACGAGAAATGCGTAATAGCGCACCTTCTGGGTGTCGTAGCCGACGAATTCCACCCGCTCCGGGTTGTCGCGCACGGCGTTGAGCATGCGCCCCAGCGGCGTGCCGGTGAAGGCGAACATCAAACCCGTGCAGATGAAGGTGTAGATTGCAATCAGGTAGTACAACTGGATTTGCGGGCCGAACGTGATGCCCAGCGGATGGGCTCCCACGACCCGATCCCCCGAGATGCCGCCCTCGCCGCCAAAAACCCCGGGCAGCATCAGTGACATGGCCGCCACCAGTTCGCCGATTCCCAGGGTGATCATGGCAAAGGTCGTGCCGGATTTCTTGGTCGTGACCCAGCCCAGGACAAAGGCAAATGCGAGCCCTCCCAAACCGCCGGCCAGCGGAATCAGGCTCACGGGCAAATGCAGCGTGCCGGCATCCACCATGGTCAGCACATGGATGGCCAGGAATGCGCCGAGCCCCGAATGCACCGCATGCCCGAAGCTCAGCATCCCGCCCTGCCCCAGCAGCATGTTGTAGCTGAGGCAGACGATGATGGCCACACCCATCTGACTGAGCAGCGTCCTTCCCAGGCTGCTGGTGAAGACCAGCGGCGCCACGATCAGCAGCAGGGCAAATCCGCTCCAGATCAGGAACCGCCCGACGTTGAATGGTTTGAATTGATAGCTGTTGGCATGCATGTGGTCAGCCCTCCCGCGTGCCCATGAGGCCCTTGGGCCGGAAAATCAGGATCAGCACCATCAGCAGGAACGGCAGGATCGGCGCTACAGAGCTGACCTTCATGCTCCAGATCGTGTAGCCGAAGGTGTCCGGTGTGATGTGCAGCCCCAGCATTGGGGCCAGCCCCAGGAGCGAACTGTTGATGCCGACCGCCACCGTCTGGATGATGCCGATCAGCAAGGAGGCCAGAAACGCCCCCGCCAGCGAGCCCATGCCGCCCACCACCACGACCACGAAAATGATGGTGCCCACCGCTTCCGCCATGCCGGGCTCCGTGATGAACGCATTGCCGCCGATAACGCCGGCCAGCCCCGCCAGCGCCGCGCCACCGCCGAACACCAGCATGAAGACGCGCGGCACGTTGTGGCCCAGCGATTCGACCGCCTGCGGATGGGTCAGCGCCGCCTGGATCACCAGGCCCATGCGGGTGCGTGTCAGCAGCAGCCAGATGCTGAGCAGCATCAACAGCGCCACCAGCATCATGAAGCCGCGGTACATCGGAAACTGCAGGCCATACAGCGTGAACAACGGGCCGCTTAGCGCGGGCGGAATCACGTAATCGACCGAACTGCGGCCCCACACCAGTTGCACCAGCTCCACGACGATATAGCTGAGCCCGAAGGTCAGCAGCAACTCGGCCACATGGCCGAACTTGTGAACACGGCGCAGGCAGTATTTTTCAAATGCCGCACCCAGGAGCCCTACCAGCAGCGGCGCAATCACCAGGGCCGGCCAGAAGCCGATCAGCTTGCTCACGACGTAGGCAAAGTAGGCTCCCAGCATGTAAAAGCTGGCATGGGCGAAATTGAGCACCCCCATCATGCTGAAAATCAGCGTCAGGCCCGAGCTCAGCATGAACAGCAGCAACCCGTAGCTGATGCCGTTCAATAGCGAAATGGTGTAGAACTCCATGGCGTACCCGTTTCGTCAATCGCCGTTATGGCAAGGTGGATCAGCAACAAAAAAGCCGGGACGGCATCTGCAATTCCGGCTTGTTCCGCCGCCGCCCGCTCAACCCTCGGAGGGGCGCTTCATCTGGCAGCTCGTGGGCGTGCTGGCAACGTAAGGCGGGAATTCCTTGATCGGTGCGAAAGTGTAGCCCGTGTTCTCCTGGCTGTACGGATACTTCTTGCTCACCTTTTCCCATTTGGTAATGAACATGGCTTGCTGAAGCTGGTGATCCGACTTGCGCATGGTCACGTCGCCTGCCCAGCTCGGGACGCTCAAACCTTCCATCGCGAACGCCACCTTTTTCGGATCGGTCGAGTGCGCCTTGGCCATCGCCGCGTCCAGCAGGTTGATGCCGTTCAGGATCGCCTGGGTGTAGAAATCGTCGTTGTATTTCTTCTTGAAACCTTCGGCGATCTTGCCGACCTCGCCGGTTGTCTGCGAATAGCCGTAGGCCACCGCGTACACATTGGCCTTGTCACCCAGCGCCGCGATCGCGGTGGGCGTGCCCGAGACAACGGCGTAGTTGGTGTAGATCGGCAGGTTCACACCGGCCTGCGCCAGTGCCTTGACGAACAGCGTCAGATCGGTACCCCAGTTGCCGGACATGATCGCGTCCGCACCGGATTCCTTGATCTTGGCCACATAGGGCGCGAAGTCCTTGACCTGGCCGATCGGCACGAAAACATCGCCGACGATCTGAATGTCCGGGCGCTTTTCCTTCAGGTACTTCTGGAAGTACTTGGACATGTCGTGGCCGTACGAATAGTCCTGGTCCAGCAGATACACCTTCTTCACTTGCGGCTGGTCCTTGATGAAGGATGTGAGCGCCTCCATCTTCATGGTGACGTTGGCATCCAGTTCAAAGTGCCAGAAGCTGCAATCCTGGTTGGTCAGTCCCGGATCGATGGCCGCATAGTTCATGTAAACCAGCTCATGGCCGGGATTGCGCTCGTTGTACTTGGTCACGGCTTGCGACAACGCCAGCGCGGCGCCGGAGCCGTTGCCTTGCGTGATGTACCGGAAGCCCTGGTCGATGGCCGCCTTGAGTTGGGTCACGGCATTCTGGGGTGAACCACCGGAGTCGAACGGGACGATTTGAAACGTCACGCCGGCCGGGTTGTTCTTCCCGCCCAACTCCTGAGCGACGTATTGCCAGCTATGAAGCTGGTTCAGCCCCACGTTTGCAAAGGGGCCCGAGAAGCCTTCGATCATGGCGATCTTGACCGTCTGGCCGCTTTGCGCGAAAGCGGCGCCAGCCATGGCCATGACGGCGGATGCAGCGACCAGTTTGAAGGTGAATTTCATCAAGTGTCTCCTGTTGGTTGGGAATAAAGACATGCGAGTGTAACCAGCTTTTTGCACCGCAGCATACAGGGATTGTCCTAGGTTCTATCGCTTGCGCGACTGTCGCCGGGGACGGAACTTGTGTGCCTGTTGCGGATCATCAGGTGTTCGGCAGCCTGTAATCCTTGAGCATCTCGCGCAGCCGCGTTTTCAGCATCTTGCCGGTCGCACCCAGCGGAATGGCATCGACAAACACAACGTCATCGGGCACCTGCCACTTGGCGGTTTTACCCTGATAAAACTGAATCAATTCCGCCGTCGTGACCTCCATGCCCGGCTTCTTGACGACGACCAGAACGGGGCGCTCGTCCCACTTGGGGTGCTTGACGCCAATGCAGGCCGCCATCGCCACTGCCGGGTGCGCCACCGCGATGTTCTCGATGTCGATCGAGCTGATCCACTCGCCGCCCGACTTGATCACATCCTTGCTGCGGTCCGTGATCTGCATGTAGCCGTCGGCATCGATGGTGGCGACGTCGCCAGTGGGGAACCAGTCCACGCCGTGCTCGTCCTTCACCAGCGGGTTGCCGCCTTCGCCCTTGAAATATTCGCGCACCACCCAGGGGCCGCGCACGTACAGGTCGCCAAAGGCCACGCCATCCCAAGGCAATTCCTTGCCATCGTCGCCGACGATCTTCATGTCCACGCCGTAGATCGCGCGGCCCTGCTTCAGGCGGATCTTCATCTTCTCGTCGGCGGGCAGGTCCAGGTGTTTGTTCTTGAGCGTGCACAGCGTGCCCAGCGGCGACATCTCGGTCATGCGCCAGGCGTGCAGCACCTCCACGCCGTACTTTTCGTTGAAGGTCTCGATCATGGCCGGCGGGCAGGCCGAACCGCCAATCACGGTACGTTTGAGGGTCGAGAAGCGCAATCCACCGGCCTGCATGTGCGCCAGCAACATCTGCCACACCGTGGGCACGCCCGCCGCGAAACTCACCTTCTCGGTTTCCATCAACTCGTAAATGGACTTGCCGTCCATCGCCGGGCCCGGGAACACCAGCTTGGCGCCGGTCATGGCGGCGGAGTACGGTATGCCCCAGGCATTGACATGGAACATCGGCACGACGGGCAAAATGGCGTCGCGCGCGGACATGCACATCACGTCCGGCAGCGCCGCCGCGTAGGCGTGCAGCAGGGTGGATCGGTGACTGTACAGCGCCGCCTTGGGGTTGCCCGTGGTGCCGCTGGTGTAGCACATGCTGGACGCCGTGTTTTCATCGAAGCTGGGCCAGCGGTAACTGGAAGATTGGGCACCGATCCAGGCCTCGTAACTGATCAGACCGGGGATGCCGGAATCTGCCGGCAGCTTGTCCGCGTCGCACAGCGCCACGTAGTGCCGGATCGTTTTGCATTTGCTGTGGAACGCCTTGACCAGCGGCAGGAAGGTCATGTCAAAGCAAAGCACCTGGTCCCCGGCGTGGTTCGCAATCCACGCGATCTGGTCTGGCGCCAGGCGCGGATTCAGGGTGTGCAGCACGCGGCCCGAGCCACTCACGCCGAAATATAGTTCCAGATGGCGATAGCCGTTCCAGGCCAGCGTGGCGACCCTGTCCCCCTGCGCCAGCTTCATCGCGTCGAGCGCATTCGCAACCTGACGCGAGCGCGCCGCCACGTCCTTATAGGTGTAGCGGTGAATGTCACCCTCGACCCTGCGCGAAACGATTTCGACGCCGCCATGGTGGCGCTCGGCGAAGTCGATCAACGAGGAAATCAGCAATGGTTCGCTCTGCATCAAGCCCAGCATGGGAGTCTCCTGTGTAACAAAATTTGGCAAACAATAGTATCGCTCAGAGTATCGCCCGGACCCAATGGCCATGCACGGGAATTTGCCCCGCGCACGCTGGAAGTTGGTCAACTGCGGGACAATACGCTGATGGACATGGTTGAAGAACGCGCGGTGGCGCTGGATCTGGGGGTGCAGTGGCGCAATAGCTTTGCACGGCTCGGCCCCGAGTTCTATACGGTGCTCGCGCCGCGGCCCTTGACGGCGCCCTACTGGGTGGGACGCAGCGCCGCCGTCGCGCGCGAGTTGGGGCTGGCGCCTTCCTGGTCCGACTCGCCGGGCGCACTGGAGGCGTTCTCCGGCAATGGGCCGATCGCCGGCACGCAGCCGCTGGCCAGCGTGTACAGCGGGCACCAGTTCGGTGTCTGGGCCGGGCAACTGGGCGACGGCCGTGCGCTGCTGTTGGGCGAGACCGCGTCCGGCTACGAAGTTCAACTCAAGGGCAGCGGGCTCACGCCCTATTCCCGCATGGGCGACGGCCGCGCCGTGCTGCGCTCCAGCATTCGCGAATTCCTGTGCAGCGAGGCCATGCAGGCGCTGGGCGTTCCCACCTCGCGCGCGTTGTGCGTCACCGGCTCCGATGACCCCGTGCGCCGCGAGGAAATCGAGACCGCGGCCGTGGTCACGCGCGCGGCGCCCAGCTTCATCCGCTTCGGCCATTTCGAGCATTTCTCGGCACTCGGACAGCATGGACCGCTCAAGACGCTGGCCGACTATGTGATCGACCGGTTCTACCCCGAATGCCGGGGGTGCGAGACGTTTGGCGGCAACCCGTACGCCGCCCTGCTGGAGCGGGTGAGCGAACGCACCGCCCGCATGATCGCGCAATGGCAGGCGGTGGGCTTTTGCCACGGCGTGATGAACACCGACAACATGAGCATCCTGGGCCTGACGATCGATTACGGCCCGTTCCAGTTTCTCGACGCCTTCGACCCGGGGCACATCTGCAACCACTCGGACCAGCAGGGGCGCTACGCCTACAACCAGCAGCCCAACGTCGCCTACTGGAACCTGTATTGCCTGGGGCGCGCGCTGCTGCCCCTGATTGGCGAGGAGGAACTGGCGCTGGCCGCGCTCGAGTCGTACAAGGCAGTTTTCCCGGCCCAGCTGGCGGCGCGCATGCGCGCCAAGCTGGGGCTGCTGGACGAGTTGCCGGGCGACCTGGCGCTGATCGAATCCACCTTCCAGCTGCTGGCCAGGGACAGGGTCGACTACCCCATTTTCTGGCGCCGGCTCAGCCATTGGGTCAGCCGGCGCGCCCAAGCCGGTGCGCCGCAGCCGGACGATTCGGTGCGCGACCTGTTTCTGGATCGGCCCGCGTTCGATCGCTGGTTGCTCCAATATTCAGAGCGGATTGGCAATACTGCGTATGGGCCAGCCGGCGATTTGATGCTCAAAACCAATCCCAAGTACGTACTGCGCAACCACCTGGGCGAGCAGGCCATCCGGCTCGCGAAACAAAAGGACTTTTCCGCGGTCCATACCTTGCAGCGCCTGCTGGAAGCCCCATTTGACGAACACCCCGGGTTTGACAGTGACGCCGACTTCCCGCCCGAATGGGCATCCACCATTGAGATCAGCTGTTCATCATGAGCCACAAAATCGAGAAAACCGAGGCCGAATGGAAGGCCTTGCTGGCGCAAAAAGGGGCCGAGCCGGGCGCCTTCGAGGTCACGCGCCATGCTGCCACCGAGCGCCCGCACACCGGCAAGTACGACGACCACTGGCAGGCCGGCACTTACGCCTGCGTCTGCTGCGGCGCCAAACTGTTCGACTCCAGCACCAAGTTCGACGCCGGCTGCGGCTGGCCGAGCTTCTCGCAGGCGGCGCAGCCCGGAGCGATCGAAGAGCACGCAGACCGCTCGCTGGGCATGCTGCGTACCGAAACCCTGTGCGCCGAATGCGGCGCGCACCTGGGGCATGTGTTTGAAGACGGCCCGGCGCCGACCGGCCTGCGCTACTGCATGAACTCGGCTTCGTTAGACTTCACGCCCAAATGAAGCTTTTTCTCGACTTCTTCCCGATCATCCTGTTTTTTGTGGCCTTCAAGTTCGCGGGCATTTATGTCGCGACCGCGGTGGCCATTGCCGCCACGCTCGTGCAGATCGGCTATCTCTACACCCGGCACGGCAAGGTCGAGCCCATGCAGTGGATCAGCCTGGGGGTGATCGTGCTGTTTGGCGGCGCCACGCTGATCTCGCACAACGACACCTTCATCAAGTGGAAACCCACCGCGCTGTACTGGATCATGGGCGGCGCGCTGCTGGTGGGGCAACTCGTGTTCAAGAAGAACCTGCTCAAATCCCTGATGGGCGCGCAGATGGAATTGCCGGACAACGCCTGGCGCGTGATGAGCTGGAGCTGGACCGGCTTCTTCGCCGTGATGGGCGTGCTCAACCTGTGGGTGGCCTTTCACTATGACCTGAATACCTGGGTCAACTTCAAGTTGTTCGGCGGACTCGGATTGATGGTGCTGTTCGTGATCGGCCAGGCCCTGTTTCTTGGCAAATACATCAAGACGGGCGAGGCCGGCGACTCATGAGCGCCGGTGGCGTGCCCCCCACGAAAATCGCGCCGATCAGCGCGCAGGCGATGAAAGAGCGCCTGCAGCAGAGGCTCGCACCCACCCGGCTCGAAGTGCTGGATGAAAGCGCCGCGCATCTGGGCCATTCCGGCGCCAATGAGGCGGGCCGTGGATCGCATTTCCGGGTACGCATTTCGTCACCGCTGTTTACCGGCCGTACGCGCGTGGCGCGGCACCGCCTTGTGTATGATGCGCTGCAAGAATTCATTGACCAGGGCGCTCATGCCATTGCCATTGAAGTGCTCTAGACCCGTGTCCTGAACCTTGCCGCGCGGGCGGCCTCCCCGTTTTACCCCCGATCATTCCTGAGGAAAATCTATGAAGAAGCAACTCTTGTCCGCGTTTGCTGCGGCGGCTTTTCTGGGCGCGCTGGCGTTGCCCGCGGCGGCGCAAAACGTCGCCATCGTGAACGGCAAACCGGTGCCGCAGTCGCGCGTCGATGCGCTGACCCAGCAGGTGGAGGCATCGGGCCAGAAAATCACGCCGGAGATCGCTGCGCAGATCAAGACCGAGGTCATCGCCCGCGAGGTGTTCATGCAGGAAGCACAAAAGCGCGGGCTGGATGCGACGCCGGAATTCAAGAACCAGATGGAGCTGGCGCGCCAGACCATCCTGATTCGCGACCTGTTTGCCGACTTCCAGAAGAAGAACCCGGTGACGGACGCCGAAGTCAAGGCGGCGTATGACAAGTTCGTGGCCGCCAACAGCGGGCAGGAGTATCACGCGCATCACATCCTGGTGAAGACCGAAGCGCAGGCGAATGCCATCATTGCCCAGCTCAAGAAGGGTGCGAAGTTTGAGGATCTCGCCAAGAAATCGTCGATCGACACCGCCTCCGGCGCCAAGGGCGGCGATCTGGGCTGGGCCAACGCGGACAGCTACGTCAAGCCGTTCTCGGACGCCATGATCAAGCTGAAGAAGGGCCAGTTCACCGAGACGCCGATCCAGACCCAATATGGCTATCACATCATCCGTCTGGACGACGTGCGGGCCGCCAAGCTGCCGACCATGGACGAGGTGAAGCCGCAAATCGTGCAGCAGCTGGAGCAGCAAAAGCTGGCCAAATTCGAGGAAGATCTGCGTTCCAAGGCGAAGATCGAGTAAACCGTGCGAGGCGTTGGCTTCGCACCTTTCGGCAAGCGCGGCCCCGAGCCGCGCTTTTTCATGCCCGTGCCCAGGCGATCAGCGCAAGCGCCCCGAGCAGCACCAGCTGATGCAGCATGTACCAGGGCAGGC
This sequence comes from Burkholderiaceae bacterium, assembly GCA_004323695.1. GTDB lineage: Bacteria > Pseudomonadota > Gammaproteobacteria > Burkholderiales > Burkholderiaceae_C > Rhodoferax_A. The sequence goes on along the minus strand of SCRU01000110.1, from coordinate 99,830 downwards.
TGTGCCGGCCCAGCCAGGCGAGCGCCGCGCCGCGCCGCGGCACGGCCACGGCCACGGCAAGCCGGCGCGGACGATGTGCCAGCAGCCACTGGCCGCACGCGAGCCCCCATAGCATCACCCCGAGCCAGGGAACGATGGGCACGTAGTCTTCCGTGATGGGCAGGCGCGTGATCAGGCCCAGCCAATTCAGCGCCCGGCCATTGAAAATTTCAGCAATAGGGGCCAAGGCCGTGGTATTCATTGCATAGGCTGCCATGAACTTGGCTGCAATCGCGAGCGCACCGAGCACGCACAAGCCCATCGGATGGCGGCGTCCCCAGGGTGCGAGCAGGCGTACCACGATCAGCATCACGGCGATGCCGTGCAGCACGCCGAAGTAGATGAAGCTGTTGGGAAACATCCAGTAAGAACCCGCGGTAACCAGCAGCGCGCAGCCCGCCACCTGCGCCCAGCGCCGCCAGAAACGCTGCCAGCTCTGCCCTTGCTGCGTGGCAATCGCCTGCCCCAGTCCGGCGCAGAACAGGAACAGGCTCACGATGGCGGTGCGCTGCCAGGTCCACAGCGGATCGGCATAAAAGTTCTGCCGCCAGTAGCCAAAATAGTTCAGGTCGAAACAGAAGTGAAACGCCGTCATCCAGACGATCGCGCCCCCGCGCAGCGCATCGACCGCGCCGAAGCGCAACCGGGCCGGTGCATCTGCTGGAGGTGGTTTTGCGCGCGAGGGCATCATGTCCATGCTGGGAACATAACCGATTGCGGGGTGGATAATCGGCCCGACCCCCCGTTTCCAGACGCTCGCAGGAGACTTCCACCATGAACACCCATCTGTTGATCGGTAGCGGCCCGCGCAAGGTAGTCGCCCTGCACGCCTGGTTCGGCCATGGCGGCGGCTGGGGACCGATGGCGGATGTGCTGGACACGCACGGCTTCACCTATGCGTTCATGGACTGCCGCGGCTATGGCGGCATGAAGGGCAGCGGCGGGCCATACACCATGGAGCAGGTCGCGCAGGATGCGCTGGCGCTGGCCGACGGGCTGAGCTGGGAGAAATTCTCCTTGATCGGCCACTCGATGTGCAGCACCGCGGCGCAGCGTGTGTTGGTGCAGGCACCCGGGCGGGTCGAACGCATGGTGGCGATCGCGCCGGTGCCGGCCAGCGGCTTTCCGCACAATGACGCGATGCTGGCACTGTTCCGGCGCGCGGCCGGCGACACCGCGGTGCGCAAGCGCATCATCGACATCACCACCGGCCTGCGCCTGTGCGACGCCTGGCTGGATCAGATGGTAGCCTCCTCGTTCGCGAATTCGGACGAGGAAGCCATTGCCGCCTACCTGCCGTCCTGGGCCGAAGCCGACTTCCATGCGAAGATCCACGGCAACCCGGTGGCCATCAAGGTGATCGCCGGCGAACACAACCCGGCCCTGGGCGTCCCCGTGATGCAGGAGACCTTCATGCGCTGGTACCCGAACGCGGTGCTCGAGGAAATGGCGAACGCGGGCCACTACCCGATGCACGAGACGCCGATCGCGCTGGCGACCAGCATCGAGGCGTTTCTGCGCGGCTGAATCCGCTCGGCCTGACGCGGCGCTCGCGGTTCACCCGACCCAGCGCCGTGCGTTGCGCCAGATCCGCAGCCAGGGGCCGAACGCACTGCGGTCACCGGGGGTCCAGCTCATCTGGATATTGCGGAACACGCGCTCGGGGTGCGGCATCATGGCCGTAAAGCGCCCGTCCGCCGTGGTCACGGCCGTCAGGCCGCCCGGGCTGCCGTTCGGGTTGAGCGGATAGGCTTCGGTCGCGTTGCCTGCGTTGTCGGTGAAACGCATCGCGGCAATTGCGCGCGCGGAATCGCCCCGGTGTTGGAAATTCGCGAAACCCTCGCCGTGCGCCACCGCAATCGGCAGGCGGCTGCCCGCCATGCCAGCAAAGAACAGGCTGGGAGAATCAAGCACTTCCACCATCGACAATCGCGCCTCGAAACGCTCGCTCTGATTCGTGGTGAAGCGCGGCCAGTGCTGCGCGCCGGGGATGATGTCGGCCAGCTCGGCAAACATCTGGCAGCCGTTGCACACGCCCAGCGCGAAGGTGTCGAGTCTTGCAAAGAACGCCTTGAACTGCTCGGCCAGCCTGGGGTTGAAAGTGATGGAGCGGGCCCAGCCGATGCCGGCGCCCAGCGTGTCGCCGTAGCTGAAGCCCCCGCAGGCCACCAAACCCTTGAAGCCCCGCAGGTTGGCGCGCCCGGTCTGCAGATCGGTCATGTGCACATCGTGCGCCTCGAAGCCCGCCTCGGTGAAGGCATAGGCCATCTCGATATGGGAGTTGACGCCCTGCTCGCGCAGCACGGCGACCTGGGGGCGGGCCAGGTTCAGATACGGTGTTGCTACATTATCAAGAGCATCTGGTGCAATATGGGCATGGAGCCCAGGATCCTTGGGGTCACCGGCGGCGGCGTGCTCGGCGTCCGCGCAGGCGGGGTTATCGCGCTCGCGGCAGATTTTCCAGCTCACCGCGTCCCAGGCCTGATGCAGGTCGTACAGACTGGCGCTGAAGACCGCCTTGGTGTCGCGCCAGATCTGCACCTGCCCCTGGCCGGTTGCAACGGTCGAACTGGCTGGCCGGGTTTTGCCGATGAAGTGGCTGTGCCGGCTCAGGCCATGTTCGCGCAGGGTTTGCATCACGTCGTTGCGCTCGGCTGTGCGGACCTGCAGCACCACGCCGAGCTCCTCGCTGAACAGCGCCTTGAGCGTCAGTTCCTCGCGCCGGGCGCTGACCTGGCCGGCCCAGTTCTTGGCATCGCCGTACTCGGCGCGGCTGTCGGCAATGCCGTCGCTCTCGGTCACGAGCAGGTCCACATTCAGCGAGACTCCGACGTGACCGGCGAAGGCCATCTCGCACACGGTGGCGAACAGGCCGCCGTCGCTGCGGTCGTGGTACGCCAGGATGCGGCCCTGCGCGCGCAGCGCATTCACGGCGTTGACCAGGCGCACCAGGTCTTGCGGATCGTCGAGGTCGGGCACGGCGTCGCCAACCTGGTCGAGCGTTTGCGCCAGCATGCCGCCGCCCATGCGGTTCTGGCCCCGGCCCAAGTCGATCAGCACCAGCATGGTGTCGGCCTCGGTCGCGTCGAGTTGCGGCGTGAGCGTGCCGCGCACGTCGGTCAGCGTGGCAAAAGCCGTCACGATCAGGCTGACCGGCGAGGTGACTTTTTTCGGCGCATTGCCCGCACCGGACTCGCCCTGCGACTCGCTCCACTGCGTGCGCATGGAGAGCGAATCCTTGCCGACGGGAATGGAGATGCCCAGCGCCGGGCACAGTTCCATGCCCACGGCCCGCACGGTCTCGTACAGCGCGGCGTCCTCGCCCGGTTCGCCGCAGGCCGCCATCCAGTTGGCCGAGAGCTTGACGCGCGCCAGATCGATCGGCGCGGCCAGCAAATTGGTAATGCTTTCCGCCACCGCCATGCGGCCGGACGCCGGCGCGTTGATGGCCGCCAGCGGCGTGCGCTCGCCCAGGCTCATGGCCTCGCCGGCAAAGCCCTGGTAATCGGCCAGCGTGACGGCGCAGTCCGCCACCGGCACCTGCCAGGGCCCGACCATCTGGTCGCGATGCGAGAGGCCGCCCACGGTGCGGTCGCCGATGGTGATGAGGAAGCGCTTGGAGGCGACGGTGGCGCTGGACAGCACCTGGATCGCCGCCTGTTGCAGATCCACGCCGGTCAGGTCGATCGGCTTGAAGTGACGCGCCACGGTTTTGACGTCGCGGTGCATCTTGGGTGGCTTGCCCAGCAGCACGTTCATGGGCATGTGAACTGGAGCCCCCACGCTCGGCACTGACGTGTCCTCGCTGCCCCCCGAGGGGGCTGCGCTGGCTTGGGGCGGCCCTGCGTGGCGCGCGGCCGCTTCGTTGTCAGACACGATGAGGTCTCTCGCCTCGGTGGCGACGCCCACCACGGCAAACGGGCAGCGTTCGCGCTCGCAGAAGGCCCGGAACTGCGCGAGCGATTCGGGCGCGATCGCGAGCACATAGCGCTCCTGGCTTTCGTTGCACCAGATTTCCTTGGGCGCCAGCCCGGATTCCTCCAGCGGCACCGCACGCAGATCGAAGCGCGCGCCGCGGCCGGCGTCATTGGTCAATTCGGGAAAGGCGTTCGACAGGCCACCGGCGCCCACATCGTGAATGGCCAGGATGGGGTTCTCCGCGCCTTGCGCCGCGCAGCGGTTGATGACCTCCTGCGCGCGGCGCTGGATCTCCGGGTTGCCGCGCTGCACCGAGTCGAAATCGAGTTCGGCCGCATTCGCGCCGCTGGCCATGGAACTGGCCGCGCTGCCGCCCATGCCGATGCGCATGCCCGGGCCGCCAAGCTGGATCAGCAGGCTGCCGGCAGCAAAGTCAATCTTTTGGGTCAGGCCGGCGTCGATGGTGCCCAGGCCGCCCGCGATCATGATGGGCTTGTGGTAGCCGCGCCGGATCGTATCCACGTCGGACGCCACGCTCTGTTCGTACTCGCGAAAGTAGCCCAGCAGGTTGGGCCGGCCGAATTCGTTGTTGAAGGCGGCGCCGCCGAGCGGGCCCTCGGTCATGATCTGCAGCGGGCTGGCGATGTGCCCGGGCTTGCCGCCCGGCTGGTCGGACCAGCCGTCCCAGAGTCTGGACACCGAGAAGCCGGTCAACCCGGCCTTGGGCTTGGAGCCGCGCCCGGTGGCCCCTTCGTCGCGGATTTCGCCGCCCGCGCCGGTCGAGGCGCCCGGAAACGGCGAGATCGCCGTGGGGTGGTTGTGGGTTTCCACCTTCATCAGCACGTGATTCAACGAACTATGCTTTTGATAGCTGACAGCGCCCGACCCGTCTGGGCTGGATGGTGATTTGGCTATGAACCTCTCAATGGCCGTGCCTTCCATCACCGAGGCGTTGTCCGAGTACGCCACCACCGTGTGCTGCGGGCTGATCTGGTGCGTGTGGCGGATCATGCCGAACAGGCTGCGTTCCTGCACCGCGCCGTCGATCGTGAATTCGGCGTTAAAAATCTTGTGCCGGCAATGCTCGCTGTTGGCCTGCGCAAACATCATCAGCTCCACATCGCTGGGGTTGCGCTGCAGCCGGGTGAAGGCGGCCACGAGGTAGTCCATTTCATCGTCGGCCAGCGCCAGGCCGAACCGGGTATTGGCCTGCGCCAGCGCCGCCCTGCCCCCGTGCAACACATCCACGTGTGCCATCGGCGCCGCGTGCACTTCGGAAAACAGGTCGGCGGCTGCGGCGCGGTCGAACATGACGCTCTCGGTCATACGGTCGTGCAGCAGGGCCGCCACCTGCTGTAGCTTCTCCTGGCTCAGCGCGGCCTTGCCGAGCCAACCCGGCTTGAGCGTAAGCCGGTACTCCGTAATGCGCTCGATGCGCTTGACGGCCAGCGCGCAGTTGTGGGCGATGTCGGTCGCCTTGGATGCCCAGGGGGAGACGGTGCCAAACCGCGGCGTGACGACGATCAGCGCACCGCCCACGCCGCTTTCTGGTGGCTGGTACGGCTCGCCATACGTGAGCAAAGACTCCAGTTGCACGCGCAGGGTATCGCTGGGCGCCGCGGCACCTGCCACCAGATGCACGAAGCGGGCCGCGATGGCGCCGATCCCGTCGTGGACCGCCTGCAGTCGGGGAAGAAGTTGCCGGGCTCGGAAGTCGCTGAGGGCATTGCCGCCCTCGAACTGGGTAAGGTGCAAGGTCACTGTGCGGGCTTGTTTCGGGTGGGTACGGCGCCGGGCGGGGCCATCCGTGATAACCCTCGAGTTTACCTGCGCGCCAGTTCGCCCGGTGGGATAATTCCAGCCATGAGCATCACCTATAAAGACGAAGAAGGCATCCGCGGCATGCGCGTTGCCGGACGACTGGCCTCCGAACTGCTGGACTACCTGACCCCGCACGTGCAAGTCGGCGTCACCACGAATGAGCTGGACAAGCTGGCGTACGACTACATCACCGGGGTGCAGGGTGCCATTCCGGCGCCGCTGAACTACCAGCCGCCGGGCTACACCCCTTACCCCAAGTCGATCTGCACCTCGATCAATCATCAGGTCTGTCATGGCATCCCGAACGACAAGCCGCTCAAGAAGGCGGACATCGTCAATATCGACGTGACCGTCATCAAGGACGGCTGGCACGGCGACTCCAGCCGCATGTTCATCGCGGGCGAGGGTTCGATCGCGGCCAAACGCCTGTGCGCAATGACCTATGAGGCCATGTGGCACGGCATCGTGATGGTCAAACCGGGCGCGCGGCTGGGCGACATCGGCTGGACCATCCAGAAATTTGCCGAGAGCAACGGCTTTTCGGTGGTGCGCGAGTTCTGCGGGCACGGCATCGGCAAGGTGTTCCATGAAGAACCGCAGGTGCTGCATTACGGCAAACCGGGCACTCTCGAAGAGCTCAAGCCTGGCATGACCTTCACGATCGAGCCGATGATCAACCTGGGCCGGCGCGACATTCGGGAGCTGAGCGACGGCTGGACCATCGTGACCAGGGACCATTCACTCTCGGCCCAATGGGAGCACACCGTGCTGGTGACCGAAACGGGCTACGAGGTGCTCACCGTATCGGAAGGCAGCCCGCCACCACCGCCCTTTGTGGCGGCATTGGCGCATGCCTGACCTGCAGGCACTGCGGGAGGACTACCGCCTGCAGAAGGCGGCGCTTCTGGAGTCGATACGCCGCAGCGGTGCATCCACGCGCGGCATCCACGGCGTGCTGCAGAAGCTCGCGCGCCAGGCTGACGCGGTGCTGCAATCGTTGTGGCAACTGGCTGGATTTTCCGATCGGTACGCGCTGGTCGCGGTGGGCGGGTACGGGCGCGGCGAACTGTTTCCGTATTCGGATATCGATGTGGTGCTGCTGCTGCCTGACGGCGTCAGCCCGGATCTGGATGCACTGCTGAAGCAGCAGATCGAAACCTTCATCGGCCATTGCTGGGACATCGGCCTGGAGATCGGCTCCAGCGTGCGCACCGTCTCCGAGTGCCTGACGGAAGGGGCGAAAGACGTCACGGTGCAAACCTCGCTGCTGGAGTCGCGCCGGATCGCGGGCAGCCGGACGGTGCTGGCCGAGTTCCAGCAGCGTTTTCAGGCGGCGCTGGACCCGATGGCCTTTTTCGTGGCCAAGACGCTGGAGCTGCGTCAGCGTCACACCAAGTTCGAAAACACCCCCTACGCGCTGGAGCCGAACTGCAAGGAATCGCCGGGTGGTCTGCGTGACCTGCAAGTCGTCCTGTGGGTGGCGCGGGCGGCGGGCCTGGGCAGCAGTTGGGACGAGCTGGCCCGCAGCGGCCTGGCCACGGCGTTCGAGGCCCGGCAGATCAAGCGCAACGAGGCGCTCCTGTGTCTGATCCGCGCGCGGCTGCACCTGTTGGCGGGCCGACGCGAAGACCGGCTGGTGTTCGACCTGCAGACCGCGGTGGCTGAATCTTTCGGCTATCTGGCGTCCGCGCCGGACGGCACCAAAACACCGGTGCGAGTGAGCGAATCATTGATGCGCCGCTACTACTGGGCGGCCAAGGCGGTGACACAACTGAACCAGATTTTGCTGCTCAATATCGAGGAGCGGCTGAATCCTTCGGCGCGCGAACGGGTTCCGATCAACGCGCGTTTTTTCGAGAAAGCCGGGATGATCGACGTGGCCAGTGATGACCTGTACGCGCGCGAACCGCATGCAATTCTCGAGACCTTTCTGCTCTATCAGACCACGGTGGGTCTGAAGGGATTGTCCGCGCGCACGCTGCGCGCGCTGTACAACGTGCGCGGCGTGATGGATGCCCGGTTCCGGCGCGATCCGGTGAACCGGGAAACCTTCAAATGCATCCTGCAGCAGCCCGAGGGCATCACGCACGCCATGCGGCTGATGAACCAGACCTCGGTGCTGGGGCGCTACTTGTGGGTGTTCCGGCGCATCGTCGGGCAGATGCAGCACGACCTGTTTCATGTGTACACGGTGGATCAGCACATTTTGATGGTGCTGCGCAATGTGCGGCGCTTTTTCATCGCCGAGCATGCGCACGAATATCCGTTCTGCTCGCAACTCGCGGCCGGCTGGGAAAAGCCCTGGATCCTGTACACGGCCGCGCTGTTCCACGACATTGCCAAGGGGCGCGGCGGCGACCATTCTGAACTGGGTGCCAGCGAAGCGCGGCGGTTTTGCCACCAGCACGGGATTGCCCGCGAAGACGCCCGGCTGATCGAGTTCCTGGTGCGAGAACACCTCAGCATGAGCCAGATCGCCCAGAAGCAGGATCTGGGCGACCCCGACGTGATTGCGGCGTTTGCGAAACGCGTGGGCAACGAGCGCTACCTGACCGCGCTGTATTTGCTCACCGTGGCCGATATTCGCGGCACCTCGCCAAAGGTCTGGAATGCCTGGAAAGGCAAGCTGCTGGAAGATTTGTACCGGCTTGCGCTGCGCGTGCTGGGCGGCCGCGCGCCCGACCCCGGCGCCGACGTGGAGGCGCGCAAGCGCGAGGCGCTGGTGCTGCTGGCGTTGCATGCCGAGCCGTTCGAAGCCTACAAGGCGCTGTGGGACACGCTGGACGTGGGTTACTTCATGCGCCATGACGCCGCCGACATTGCCTGGCACGCGCGCCAGCTGTCGCGCCATGTTGTGCCGTCTTCGGCGCGCGGCGCCGGCCAGGGCGTGCCACCAGCGCGCGCGCCCATCGTGCGGGTGCGCCTGTCGCCGGTCGGCGAAGGGCTGCAGGTACTGGTGTACACGCCCGACCAGAGCGATCTGTTCGCGCGCATCTGCGGGTATTTCGATCAGGCCAGCTTCAGCATCCTGGACGCCAAGGTGCATACCGCGAGCAATGGCTACGCGCTCGATACGTTCCAGGTGGTCACTTCATTTCTGCCAGAACACTATCGCGAGCTCACCAGCATGGTGCAGACCGGTGTTGCGCAGGCCATCGTCCAGCCTGGCCCGCTGCCCCCGCCGAGCCGGGGCCGCGTGTCGCGCCGCGTGCGCAGCTTTCCCGTCGCGCCGCGGGTCGGACTGCAGCCCGACGAGAAGGCGCAGCGCTGGCTGCTCAGCATCTCCGCCAGCGACCGCGTCGGCCTGCTCTACTCGGTAGCCTGCGTGCTGGCGCGGCACCGGCTCAACCTGCAGCTGGCCAAGGTCACCACGCTGGGCGAGCGGGTGGAAGACACCTTCCTGATCGACGGGCCCGAGCTGCAGCACAACCGCGCGCAAATCGAGATCGAAACCGAATTGCTGCAGGCCCTGGAGGCCTGAGGTGGTCCCGTAAATCGGGGTTCCCGGCCTACGTTCCCTTCAAGGTCACGTAGTCAAGGGGCAGTGCGGTCGTGCTTTTGAGAACCTCCATCGCAAAGCTGGAGCTCACATCCTGTAGCTCCACGGCCTTCACCAGCTTTTTGTAAACCTTGTCGTAGCCGGCGATGTCGGGCACGAGGACCTTGAGCAGATAGTCGACTTCCCCACTGAGCCGGTAGATCTCCACGATCTCCGGGATATCCCGCGCGCCATTGATGAAGCGCTTCATCCACGCCTCGCTGTGCTGACTGGTACGAACGGAGACAAAGGCGGTCAGCCCAAGGTTGAGTCGTTGAGGGTTGCACAGCACGACTTGCCGCTGGATGACGCCCTCTTCATGCAACTTTTGCACCCTGCGCCAGCACGGCGTCGACGAGAGATGAACCGATTGGGCCAGATCGCCCAGGGCAATGGTGGCGTCCTTCTGCAGTAACGAAAGAATTTCCAGATCTTTCTTGTCCATGCTCTCACCTTTATTTAAAAATTAGAAATATTAGGAAATTTTTCTAATATCTTATTAAAACAGATGAATATTTGGAAGCCAATTCCAGCCGATGAAGTTCAAAATTCTGTCCATGAAAGCACTCTTCCAGGCATTCACAAAACACCCCGGGGCGGTCGGCGAGACCTACTTGCAGCACATGGCGGCCTCGCTTTCATTCGCGTCGGTCATGCTGCTGGCGGGCATGGCCGCCCTGATTCACGGTGCGTTCCCGTTCCTTTGCGTCAAAACCGGCAGCGGCATCGTCGCCCGACTGCATGACCGCATGGTGGTCCATCGCGTGCCGCCTGGCCGTGTTGACCGGGAAGCAATACGGCGGACCGACCGGGACTGACTTTTATGGAGCGCTCAAGCTGGCAAGTGAGATGGTTGCGGCCAACGAATCGGGCTCGATGGTCCTGCTTGCGGGTGATTCAGGGAGCGTTATCTGGACACCTACTACGATGACCGCTGGGTAGCGTCACAAGGCCATGATCTGGCATCGCACCTGCACGTCATCCAGAAGGTGTGCGATACGGGTGTGTGGTGCCGCTGACCCGGAAATACACACGACGTCGCTCAAAGCGCTGGTCTGACTTCACCGTTGGTTACTACATTTAAGGTAGCAAACTATTCTTTACTGGCAATGGCCCAACGCGCTTTTCCTTTGGAAACTCAGTCATCCTGACCGGCATCCAGCCCCGGGAACAGCACCTCGGTGAAGCCGAACCGGGTGAAGTCGCGTACCCGCATCGGATACAACTTGCCGATCAGATGGTCGCATTCGTGCTGCACCACGCGCGCATGAAAACCCTCGGCTGTGCGGTCGATGGCGTCGCCATACTGATCGAACCCGGTGTAGCGGATGCGCGAAAAGCGCGGCACGACGCCGCGCAGGCCGGGCACGGACAGGCAGCCTTCCCAGCCGTCTTCTTCCTCGGGTCCGAGCGGGGTGATGACCGGATTCAGCAACACGGTGCGCGGCACCAGAGGCGCGTCCGGGTAGCGCGGGTTGATCTGATCGGTGCCAAATATCACCAGTTGCAGGTCCACGGCGATCTGCGGCGCCGCCAGGCCCGCGCCATTCGCCGCAGCCATGGTATCAAACAGGTCGGACACCAGCAGGTGCAGCGCGTCAGTGTCGAATTCGGTCACGGGCGGGGCAATGCGCAGCAGGCGCGGGTCGCCCATCTTGAGGATTTCGCGGATGGTCATGGCGTGTATTGTGCTGCGCCTTCCGTCGCGCTATTCCTTGTCCTTGCGGTTCTGCGCCTCGATGCGCTCGCGCGCGGCCTGCCACTGCACATCGCTCCACTCGCGCAGTTCGTAGAAGTTGCCGCCGGTGGCAAGCGCGTTGCCGCCGTCCATCGCAATCGTCTGCCCCGTGAGCCAGTCGCACTGACCCGGCGCCAGCAGGTACGCCGCCACGTTCTGCAGCTCGCTCATCTCGCCGGTGCGCGCCATCGGGTTGCGCTGACGACTGCGCGCGCCCGGTTCCTCGCCCGGGTTCAGGCGCTTGCTCATGCCTTCGGTCGGAATCTCGCCGGGCGCCACGGCGTTCAGCCGGATGCCATAACGCGCCCACTCGACGGCGAGCGACTTGGTCATCACCTCGATCCCGGCCTTGCTCATCGCTGACGGCACCACGTAGGGTGAGCCGTTGTCCACCCAGGTCACGACGATGCTCATCACGCTGCGGTACGGCCGCCCCGGCTGCCAGGCGCCGCCCTTGGCCTGCGCAATCCAGCGCTTGCCGACTGCCTGCGTGACGTAGAAGGTGCCGTGAAAGACGATGTTGGCCACAGCGTCGAAAGCGCGCGGCGACAGGCTCTCGGTCGGCGCTACGAAATTGCCGGCCGCGTTGTTGACCAGCCCGGTCAACCCGCCGCTGTCCCACAGCGCCGCGACCATCGCTTCGACGTCCTGCGCATTGCGGATGTCGACGCCGAAGGTGTCGATCCGGCGATCCGGGAACTGGGCACGCCAGATGGCCGCGGTCTCGTCGCAGACCGCCTTGCGCCGTCCGCAAATCGCGACGTCGGCGCCCAGCGACAGGAACTTCCCGGCCATCGCGCGGCCGAGCCCGGTGCCCCCGCCGGTGACGAGAATGCGCTGGCCGGCCATCAGGTCGGATTGAAACATGGTACGACTCCCGATGAAAAGGTGTGAATGCGCGTCAATCTACGCTGCGGCACCGGCGTGGTCAATGGTGGCCAGCGCTTCACGCGTGACGTGGCGGCGTTTGGCACTGGCCTGGACGATCGCGCGACTGGCGCGAGTACCATCATTGGCTTGACGCCTCGAACCCGAGACCACGCCCTTCACCGTTGCCAAAGCTCGTGTCAGACCCGAAACCCTCGATCTCCTTCTTGATGGCTGCCTACCAGCGGCCCCGCTTCGCGGCGATGGCACTGGAATCACTGAAACGCCAATCCCTGCGGGACTGGGAGCTGATCGTCTCGCCCGACGATGGCGAGGACTACAGCGGCTTGGCGCGGTCCGATCCCCGTGTCAAAGTGGTCCGGTCGGGTGAAGTGCGGACCGGTCCGGCGCATGCCCGCAACCGTGCGCTGGCTATGGCATCCGGCCTGCTGGTGGCCGTGCTGGATGATGACGATTACCTGGAGCCCGCGTTCGTCGCCCAGGCCGTTTGCCATTTCAAAAAATTCACCCACGCGAAGTTCGCCACGGCATCCACCAAATATATTCAGGACCCGTTGGGTTCCGTGGTGCGCCACATCGGGCAATTTGCTGGCATGGGCATCGACCGGTTCGGCTGCCAGTTCGGAACCATGCATGCAGTTGGCCGCCGTGAAGCCTATCCGCCATGGAAGCCCGGGTTTGCCGAGGACGTGATGCACACCTGCAAATGCATCGACCTGGCGGGCGGGGAAATCGCGGTGTTGCAGGGTGCCAGCTATATGCTGAGACTCCACTCCAGCAGCCTCTGCGCGGTGGCACGCTGCGAGGATGTCTCCCGGTCGTACAAGGATCTGCTGGCACAGCTCCCCTACGAAATGTCCGGCGCCGGAGCGTTGCAAACCAGAGCGTTGCTGCGGCGGCGTATCGAGATGAACGAAGCATTCTCGCGCCACGGCGGCGAGCTTCAATACCATCCGTTCGTGCAGGCGCGCACGGTCCCTTGAATGGCCAGATGCTTCAGGCCGGCGTGTTCAGCAAGGCCAGCAAAGCGGCCTCGTCCAGCACCGCGACCGCGAGCTCCTGCGCCCTGGCCAGCTTGCTGCCCGCTTCGGCTCCCGCCAACACGTAGCTGGTTTTCCTGCTGACCGAGCCCGCCACCTTGCCGCCCGCGGCTTCGATCAGGTCCTTCGCCTGGTCGCGGCTCAGCGTGGGCAGGGTGCCGGTAATGACGAAGGTCTTCCCGGCCAGCGGCCGGGGGGCCGCAGCAGCGGGTTCGGCCTCCGTCCAGGTCACGCCGCAGGCACGCAGCTGCTCAACCACCTCGCGGTTGTGCGGTTGCTGGAAAAAGGTATGAATGCTCTCGGCCACGATCGGGCCAACATCGTCAACCTCCGCGAGGCGTTCGGCCGGCGGCGCACTCTCTGCCGTGATGCCCATGATGGCGTCGAGTTTGCCGAAATGCTGCGCCAGCGCTTTCGCGGTGGCCTCGCCGACATGCCGGATGCCGAGCCCGAACAAAAAGCGCGGCAGCGTGGTTTGCTTCGATTTCTGCAGCGCCTCAACGATGTTTTGTGCGGACTTGTCGGCCATTCGGTCCAAGGCGAGGAGCGATGTCAGGCCCAGGCGGTACAGGTCGGGCAGCGTGCGGATGACGCCCGTATCGACCAGTTGATCAACCAGCCTTTCGCCCAGGCCCTCGATTTCGACCGCGCGGCGCTGTCCGAAATGAAGGATGGCCTGCTTGCGCTGCGCGCTGCAGAACAGGCCGCCGCTGCAGCGGTAGTCCGCCTCGCCCTCCTCGCGTACCGCCGCCGAACCGCACACCGGACATTCGTGCGGCATGGTGAAGATTGGCGCATCGGGCGGGCGCCGCTCGGGCAGCACGCCCACCACCTCGGGGATGACGTCGCCGGCGCGGCGCACGATCACGGTGTCGCCGACGCGCACGTCCTTGCGGCGCACCTCGTCCTCGTTGTGCAGGGTCGCGTTGGTAACTGTAACGCCGCCGACGAACACGGGCGCGAGCCTGGCCACCGGCGTGAGTTTGCCGGTGCGCCCGACCTGCACCTCGATGCCGAGCACCGTGGTGAGCTGCTCCTGCGCCGGGAATTTATGCGCCACTGCCCAGCGCGGCTCGCGCGTGACAAAGCCGAGTTGCTGCTGCAGCGCGAGGCGGTTGACCTTGTATACCACGCCGTCGATGTCGAACGGCAATTCATCGCGCCGGCGCCCGATGGATTCGTGATACGCTATGAGTTCTGTAGCGCCTTGTGCAATCTGAACCTGGGCTGCGACCGGAAATCCCCATGATTTCAGGGTTTGCAGCAGTTCGTAGTGGGTCTCGAACGCGGGGCCGCCCTGCGCAGCGGGGGTGACTTCGCCCAGGCCGTAGGCAAAAAAGCTCAGCGGCCGTTCGCCCGCGACCTTCGGGTCAAGCTGGCGCACCGCGCCGGCGGCGGCGTTGCGCGGATTCACAAAGGTCTTTTCTCCCCGCTCGCGCTGCCTGGCGTTGAGTGCCTCGAAGTCATCTCGGCGCATGTAGATTTCGCCGCGTACCTCGAGCACGGGCGGCACGGGCAAAGCCGTTCGGGTTGAGCCTGTCGAAGCCGGCGCGTGCCCTTCGTCGAGCTCAGGGCGAACGGCGCCGAGTTTGAGAGGCACCTGGCCTACCGTGCGGATGTTCTGCGTCACATCCTCGCCGACTTCGCCGTCGCCGCGCGTGGCGGCCTGCACCAGCGTGCCGGCCTCGTAGCGCAGGTTCATCGCCAGGCCGTCGAACTTGAGTTCGGCCACGTATTCCATGGGCGGATCGGTATCGCTCAAGGCCAATTCGCGCCGCACCCGCGCATCGAAGCTGCTGGCTCCCGTGGCTTCGGTGTCGGTCTCGGTGCGCAGGCTCAGCATCGGCACGGCGTGGCGCACGTTCGCGAAGCGGTCCAGCGCCCTGCCGCCAACGCGCTGGGTTGGTGAGCCGGGGCGCAAGAGCTCGGGGTGTGCGGCCTCCAGCGCCTGCAGCTCGCGGAACAGCCGGTCGTATTCGGCGTCCGGGATCTCCGGATCGTCGAGCACGTAATAGCGATGCGCGTGGTGGTGCAACTGGCGGCGCAGCGCCTCGACGCGGGACGCGTCCGGGCCCGCCTCGGACGGTTCATGCAAATGCGAGGCGGCCATGGCGGAGCGCGAAGGCTGGCGCCCCCTCAGGAGAACAGGCGGCGCGCCAATGCAGAGCCGGCCGACAGCTCACGCGCATCCAGTGTGTCGTACAACTGCTCCAGGTCGGCGCCGATCACGTCCATCGCCTCGGGCAACAACGGCTGGCCGTTGTCGTCGGTGACGATACCGTCCATCGCGCCGCTCAGGGCTGCGGCCACTTGCCGCATGCGCGCGAACGGGTGTTCCGCACGATCCACCTGTGGCACATCGAGGCTGAGCGTGACTTCGCGGATCGCCGACTGAGCCGGGTCGTCCGCCATGGCGGCCTGCGTATCGAACGCCAGTCCGAGCACCGGTGGCAGCCCGGCCGTACTGGCAGGCAGCACCATGCGCCCAGGAATCACGCCCGGCACAAACCCCAGTCGCGCCGCGTTCTGCTGCACATAGCCAGGGCTCCACGCGGCGCGCTGCGCGCGCAGGGAAAAGCCAAGCTGGGCATCGTGGTCGCCGGCGAACTGGTCGAGTTCGTGCGCGCGCGCCACTTCGTCCAGCATCTCGGGGAACTCCGGCGCGCCATTCATCGCATCCGCGAAGGCCTGTGCCTTCACCACGAACTCCGAGTATTCGATCTCGTTCAGCGCGCCGGTTCGGTTCGCCAATTGCACGCCGGCCTGCAAGGCGTTGTAGCGATGCCCAGGCACAGGCACTTCCCATTGACCGGTGCTCTCGTTCAGGCCTTCGACGGCAAACGGCTTGCTGCCGGCGCGCCGCGTCGGCGGCATCGCGGCCAGCGCGGCATCGCCGGAGACCGGCGCGTCCAGCGCAATCGGCGCGATCACGTCGATCAATGCGTCCAGCCCGGGTTTCCTGTCAGCCGCCGGCGCCTGCAGTAGCGGCCCGAGTTCGCCATCGAAGGTGGGTTCGGTGCGCAGTGGCTCCAGATCGTCTCCGGGCGCCGCGACCGGCTTCGCGCCGGCGGCGTCCTCGGGAGACGCCTGCCGGGGCGCGTTCTTGCGCGAATTCCAGGCGCTGTGGGTGACCACGCCCGCCAATACCAGGCCTCCTGCAATGGCCAGACTGATTTGCAAACTGCTCATCTGGGGCTCCTGGCCGCTCAGGCCGCCTCGGCCATGGACACGGCCGATTCAATGTCGACCGCGACGATGCGCGACACGCCCTGCTCCTGCATGGTGACGCCGATCAGCTGTTCGGCCATTTCC
Source organism: Burkholderiaceae bacterium (assembly GCA_004323695.1). Classification (GTDB taxonomy): domain Bacteria; phylum Pseudomonadota; class Gammaproteobacteria; order Burkholderiales; family Burkholderiaceae_C; genus Rhodoferax_A. The sequence continues at coordinate 83,536 of SCRU01000110.1, read as the reverse complement.
ATCGCAATCTTGTTGTGGCTGATGAAGAGGAACTGTGTCTCTTTGCTCATGGCGCGCACCAGTTTTGCATAACGTTCGGTGTTGGCGTCGTCCAGCGGCGCATCCACTTCGTCGAGCAGGCAGAATGGCGCCGGATTGAGCTGGAAAATCGCGAACACCAGCGCGATCGCGGTCAGGGCCTTCTCGCCGCCCGAGAGCAGATGAATGGTCTGGTTCTTCTTGCCGGGCGGCTGCGCCATGACCTGCACGCCGGAGTCGAGGATTTCCTCGCCGGTGATCACCAGCCGCGCATGGCCGCCGCCAAACAGCTCGGGGAACATGCGGCCAAAATGCTCGTTCACGGTGTTGAAGGTGCCGGACAGCAGTTCGCGGGTTTCTCCGTCGATCTTCCTGATCGCGTCTTCCAGCGTCGTGATGGCTTCCTGCAGGTCCGCCATCTGGGCATCGAGGAATTGCTTGCGCTCGCGCGAAGTGGTCAGCTCTTCGAGCGCGGCCAGATTCACGGCGCCCAGCGCCGCAATCTCGCGATGCAGCCGGTCGATCTCCCCCTGCATGCCGGCCAGGCGCACATTGCCGCTCTCGATGGACCGCGCGACCCCGTCCAGGTCCGCCTGGGCATCCGCCAGCAACTGGGCATACTGCTCCAGCCCGAGCCGCGCAGCCTGCTCCTTGAGTTGAAAATCGGTGATGCGCTGGCGCAGCGGGTCGAGTTCGCGCTCGAGCTGCAGTCGGCGTTCGTCGCTGGCGCGCAGCTTGCCGCTGAGGTCGTCGTATTCGCTGCGCCTGGCGCCCAGCAGGGTCTCGCGCTCCAGTTTGAGGGCCAGGGCGCTCTGGAGCCCGGCCTGGGCCGCAGCAGCAGTCAACCGCGACAATTCGTCATGGGCCTGTTGCTGCTCCCGCCCAATGCTTTGGGCCTGCTGCGCAGCCGTTTCGATGACGCGGGCCAGTTCAGCCCGGCGCGATTCCAGGCCGCGCTGCGCAAACAGGGCCTCCTGAGCCTGCCGTTCCAGTCCGCGCTGCTGCTCGCGGCATTGCGCCAACTGGCGCTCCGCCCCGATCACACGCTCGTCGAACTGCGCCTGGCGCTCCTGGGTGTCGGCCAGCTGCATGTCGAGTTCTTCAAACCGGCCTTCCGCGGTCACGCGGCGCTCTTGCAGCGTCTCCAGTTGGGTATCGACCTCGTGCAGGTCGGCGGCAATCTGCTCGCCGCGGGCTCGGGCCTGCTCGGCCAGTTGCGTCTGGCGCAGCGTCTCCACCTGCAGCTCGTGCGCGCGGCTCTGGCACTCGGCCGCCTCGCGGCGCGTCGTGATCAGCCGCTGCGACGCATCGGAATAAGCCGCCTCGGCGCGCACCAGTGCTGAACGGGCCTCTTCGCTGATCAGCGCCTGCGCTCGCAGCTGGCGTTCCAGGTTCTCGATTTCCTGTGCACGCGCCAGCAGGCCGGCCTGCTCGGAATCGGGCGCGTAGAAGCTCACGCTGTGGGCACTGACCGCGTGCCCGGCCTGGACATAAATCACCTCGCCCGGCTGCAGTCGACTGCGGTGCGCGAGCGCGTCTTCGAGGCTGGGCGCCGTGTAGCAGCCATGCAGCCAGTCGCCGAGCAAGGCTTTTTGCCCCGCGTCGTTCAGGCGCAAGAGGTCGGCGAGCCGGGGCAGCGCCGCCGCTGGCTCGGGCAGCGCGGCCGGCGGGGGGCTGTGGAAAGCCAGTTTGGCCGGCGGCGCGTCGACACCGAATGCGCGCACCAGGTCGAGGCGGCTGACTTCCAGCGCACCCAGACGCTCGCGCAGCGCGCCTTCCAGCGCGTTTTCCCAGCCCTGTTCGATATGAATCCTGCTCCACAGGCCCGGCAAGCCGTCCAGTCCATGTTTGGCGAGCCAGGGCTTGAGCTTGCCATCGGTCCTGACCTTTTCCTGCAAGGCCTTGAGTGCGTCCATGCGGGCCGACAGTTCCGCCTGTTTGGTGGATTCGCTGTTCACCGCCTGCTGGCGCGTGCGCCGCTCGTCATCGAGCTGGGGCACCGATTCCTGCAGTTCGTGCAGGCGCGCGCCGGCCACGCTGGCCGATTCCTGGGCGGCAGCCAACTGGCTGTTCAGGTTCACCAGGCGCGCTTCATCGGGCGCCGCCAGCGCATTGCGGTCGGCCGCCAGCCGTTCGCGGCGCTGGTTGACCTGACGCGACTGTTCCTCAATGCCACGCTGCTCCGCCGCCAGCACCTGGATCTGCTGCTGCACCTGGCCCACGCTGGCGCGCTGCTCGTTGGCCCGGGTTTGCGCCAGCCGCAGCGCTTCCTCCAGGTCGGGCAGTACCTGAGCCTGCTCGTTGACCTGCGCGGCCAGCAGGGCGGCGGTTTCCCCGGCAGCCAGCGCCTGCACCGCCAGGGCCTCGGTCTCGGTGCGCGCGTCGTCACCGCGGGCGGCCCACTGGGCGGTCTGCTCGTTCAGCGTTGCCAGGCGCTGCTCGACGCGCTGACGCCCTTCCACCACGAAGCGGATTTCGGCTTCCAGCCGTCCCACTTCGGCGCTGGCTTCGTACAGCAGGCCCTGCGACTGGTTGACCTGGTCTCCGGCCGCGTAGTGCGCCTGGCGGATAGTCTCGAGGTCGGCCTCGATATGGCGCAGATCGGCCAGGCGCGCTTCCAGGTCATTCACTGCCTGCTCGGCATCGGCCTTGACGCGGGCCTGGTCGGCTTCGCTCTCGGAGCGTTTCAGGAACCACTGCTGATGTTGCTTCAGTGTCGCATCCGCCTGCAGGCTGTTGTATCTTTGGGCGACTTCGGCCTGCTTTTCCAGTTTCTCGAGATTGGCATTGAGCTCGCGCAGAATGTCTTCCACGCGGGTCAGGTTCTCCCGCGTGTCCGACAGCCGGCTTTCGGTTTCGCGCCGTCGCTCCTTGTACTTGGAGACTCCGGCTGCCTCCTCGAGAAACAAGCGCAACTCCTCCGGCCTGGACTCGATGATGCGGCTGATCGTGCCCTGGCCGATGATGGCGTAGGCGCGCGGGCCCAGGCCGGTGCCGAGGAAAACGTCCTGCACGTCGCGCCGGCGCACCGGCTGGTTGTTGATGTAGTAGCTGGAGGTGCCATCGCGCGTCAGCACGCGCTTGACCGCGACTTCGGTGAACTGGCTCCACTGACCGCCGGCGCGGTGGTCCGCGTTGTCGAACACCAGCTCGACGCTCGAGCGGCTCGCCGCCTTGCGCAGATTCGTGCCGTTGAAGATCACGTCCTGCATCGACTCGCCGCGCAGCTCGGACGCGCGGCTCTCGCCCAGCACCCAGCGCACCGCGTCCATGATGTTGGACTTGCCGCAGCCGTTGGGTCCGACCACGCCCACCAATTGGCCCGGCAGCAGGAAATTGGTCGGCTCGGCGAAGGATTTGAACCCTGATAATTTGATGGAACTGAGGCGCACGGACGGTTGATGCTGACGGGTTGACTGGCTTGGCGCACGGGCCGCATGGCTGCAGCCCGAACCGCCCTCGATCAGGCTGTCATGATACCTTGCCGCTTTGCTGCAAAGACGCCCGAAACAGGCTCTGGCCTATCATCAGGCCCCGCCCGGCGCTGCCGTGGCAAACGTTACAACATGAAACCCGGCTTTTCGGTCGCAGGGCCCGTTGGAGGCGTTCGGGCGAGCGCCTTTTGAACCTGTTTTGAACCTGACATGGAAGCATTCAATCATTCCCTATTCCTGCTCATCAACGCGCCCGCGCATCCCGGCGCGGCCGTGCTGATGTTGGCGCGGCTGTCCGCGAAGTACCTGATCCTGCTGATGCCGCTGACCCTGTTGCTGGGCTGGCTGCGCGGCGGGGAACGAATCCGCAAGCTGATGCTGGAAGCCGCGATCTGTGCCCTGCTGGCGCTGCTGGTCGCGCAGATCATTGGCGTGGTGTGGCCGCATCCGCGGCCTTTCATGATCGGGCTGGGCCACCAGTTCCTGCCTCATGTGGCCGATTCATCGTTTCCGAGCGACCATCTGACCCTGATGTGGAGCGTCAGTTTCAGCCTGCTGCTGCATGCCGAGTCGCGCGCGGCGGGCGCGCTGCTGGCCATTTTGGGGTTGCCCATCGCCTGGGCGCGCATCTATCTGGGCGTGCATTTCCCGCTGGACATGGCCGGCGCCGCCCTGGTGGCGGCACTGAGCGCCTGGCTGTGTTTGCGCCAGGCACGCTGGATCGTGGAGCCGATGTTTCCGTGGATGACGACGGTCTATCGCCGTCTGTTCGCGGCGCTGATACGGCGAGGCTGGGTGCTGGAGTGACGCACTAAGGTTCTCCTAAGTGTCGCCGGCAATAGTCGTGTTTTCCAAACCGAATATTGCCGACCCCAAAAGGAGAAAGACCGTGCGCACCACGACGAATGACGGCCCAGCCCGAATGCTGAACAAGGTTCCGGAAGTCACGCTTTTTTTCTGGATCATCAAAATCATGGCCACCACCGTCGGCGAGACGGCGGCGGACTTTCTCAGTGTCCATCTCAATCTTGGCCTGACCGGCACCGCGATGGCCACGGGTGTGCTCCTGGTGGCATTCCTGGTCGCCCAGATGAATGCCAGAAAGTATGTGCCCTGGATTTACTGGATCACCGTGGTGTTGCTGAGCATTTTCGGCACCCTCCTGACCGACAATCTGGTAGACGGCTTCGGCGTACCGCTGCAAACAACGACGGCCGTGTTTAGTGTGGCGCTGGCGGCAACATTTATCGCGTGGCATGCGAGCGAGCGAACCCTGTCCATTCACACCATCACCACCACACGGCGGGAACTCTTTTACTGGGCTGCCATCCTGTTCACCTTTGCGCTGGGCACGGCGGCAGGCGACCTGGCGGCCGAGGGCATGCACCTTGGTTACGCAACGGCCGCGCTGATCTATGGTGGTTTGATCGCCATGGTGGCCTGTGCCTACTACGTGCTGAAAATCAACGCCATCGCGGCGTTCTGGATCGCTTACGTACTGACCCGCCCGTTCGGCGCCTCCTGCGGTGACCTTCTTTCGCAACCCGTGAACAATGGTGGCCTGGGCCTCGGAACCGTGGGCACCAGCACGATTTTTCTTGTCACCATTCTCGCTCTGGTGGCTTATCTCACCGTCAGTCAAAAAGCAGCCTCGAACCCGCCGGGGCGGCGATGAGGACGGCTCTCCGGAACGCCGCCTTCAAACTCAAAACCACATGAACGACTGCGATGGCACCCGCCTCTCGGGATGCCGCGCACGTCACGCGAAATGAACACCAATTTATGGGCCATTGGCCTGACGGCGCTGGGTCTTGCCGGTTGCGCAAGCTACAGCCCCCAACCTTTGCCGGAGCGGGTGGATTTGCCGCAATCCGCAACCGGGATCGCCATCGATTCGGCCAGTTTGCCGTTTCATCACCTGTCCAGCCACGTTTTCAATCCGGCCGACGGTCTGGACATGGACGAGGTGGCGATGCTCGCGGTGGCGAACAACCCGCAACTCAAGCAGGCGCGGGATGATCTGGGCATCGCGCGCGCCCAATCGTTTGCCGCGGGGCTGCTGCCCGATCCCCAATTGGGCGTCACGTCGGACCACCCCACGAACGGCACGTCGAGCAATACCAACTCCTTCAATCTGAACCTGAGTTACGACATCAGCGCCCTGCTGCTGCGATCCTCCAGGAAGGGGTCGGCCACGGCCCACGAGCAGCAAGTCAACGCGGATCTGCTGTGGCAGGAATGGCACGTGGTGAGCCAGGCCCGGTTGCTGTTCACCAAGCTCACCGCGCAGGACGCGCTGATGAAACAACTACAGCTGGCGCGCGCGCTGCTGGCCGATCGGTACCGGCGCGGCCAGCAGGCGCTCGCGGCCGGCAACGTCACGATCGACTCCGTTGGAGCCGACCTGGTCGCCCTGCAAGGCGTCGAGCGCCAGATCAGCGAGCTGGAACGCAGCCGCCTGCAAAATCGCGCAAGCCTCGACGGCCTGCTGGGACTCTCCAGCAACGCGCCGCTGCGCCTGGCTGGCGAACCGAGCGCCGAGCCGATCGACGCAGCAGCGCTGCGTGCCGGACTGGAAAAGCGCCTCAAGGAGCGGCCGGACCTGCAGGCGCTGCGCGACGGCTACCGCTCGCAGGAGGAGAAATTCCGCGGCGCGGTGCTGGCGCAGTTTCCGGCGTTGAATGTCGGCTTGACGCGTGCACGTGACACTAGCGGGCTCTATACGCTGGGGTTTGGCCTGACCCTGAGCCTGCCCATATTCAACGCCAATCGGGGCAATATTTCCATTGAGCGCGCAACGCGCAAAAAGCTGTTCGACGAATACCAGAACCGGCTCAACAGCGCCTACAGCGAAGTGGCGACCGCGCTGGACAACCTGCCGTTGCTGCAAGGCCAACTCAAGCAAACCCGGCGCGGCGTTGCCGAACTTGCAACCGCCGCGCAACGGGCCGAGGCGGCCTACCACGCCGGCAATCTAGCGGCCCCCGACTACGTGCGGCTGCAGACCGCGCTGCTGGACAAGAGGGTCGAGGCCATCAATCTGCAGGAGGCCTTGATGGAGCAGCAGATTGCCCTGGAGACGCTGCTCGGCCCGGAGCTGCCCGAACAAACCAACCAAGGGAGCAATCGATGATGCGCCACCTCGTTCTTTTGCTGTGCGTGTTGCTGGGAGCGGCTCGGGTATGGGCCGCGGACAGCCCCAGCGTCCAGGTCCAGACCGTGGCATTCAAGCAGCAGACGATGACCGACACCGTCTCCGGCTACGGCATGGTGTCGCCCGACACCCGCGCTCTGCATACCCTCAGTCTGCCGCGCGCCGGCCAGATCGTCGCGTTGCTGGTCAGCGCTGGGCAAGTTGTAAAAAAAGGCATGCCGCTGCTGGAATTCGGTACCAGTGCCGAGTCCACGCTGAGCTACCAGCAGGCACGCCAGGCGGTCGATTTCGCGAAAAGCGAAGTGGCGCGCGTCGGCGAACTGGCAAGCCAGCAACTGGCCACGCAATCGCAACTGGCGAATGCCAGGAAGACGCTCGCCGATGCAGAGGCCGCCTTGCGCACTCAGGAAAAAATCGGCGCGAATCGAACCTCGGAACGGCTTGTGGCCCCTTTCGATGGCGTTGTGATGGCGATACAAGCTGCTCAAGGAGATCGGGTTGCGGCCGGCGCGCCGGTCATGCAACTGGCCCGAGCCGGTGGGCAACGAGTGCTGGTGGGCGTCGAACCCGATGAGGTCGCCCGGGTGCGCCCGGGCATGTCGGTGAGCATTGCTCCGGTGTTTGGTGTCGGGCATCAAAGCATGGGGCGGGTGACGCAAGTATTCGGCATGGTCAACCCGCAGACGCAGTTCGTCGATGTCCTGGTGCAACTGCCCGATGCCGCGCTGATTCCGGGAACCCGGGTGCACGCGGAAATTCAGGTCGACCAGCAAACGGGTTGGACAGTACCGCGCTCGGCTGTCCTGTTGGACGCACAGGGCAGCTATATTTTCCAGGTGCATGATGGCAGGGCCCATCGCGTGAACGTGAAAACCGGCCTGGAGCGCGGCGGGCTGGTGCTCGTTCAGGGCGGGTTCGCGAGCGGCGAACCGGTGGTGAGCCTGGGCAACTATGAGTTGCGCAACGGCATGGCAGTGCGCGGGAGCGCGCGATGATGTTCACGCAGTGGATGCAGGGACACCGCCGCTCGATCCTGTTTTTGCTGGTGTTGTTGGCGCTGGGCGGTGCGATCGCCGCGTTCAAGCTGCCCGTCACCTTGTTTCCCAAGGTGGATTTCCCGCGCGTGGTGGTGTCGCTGGACGCCGGCGACCGGCCCGCCGACCTCATGATGCTGACGGTGACCCAGCCAGTGGAGGAAGCGGTGCGCCGCGTGCCCGGCGTGCGCGACGTTCGCTCCACCACCAGTCGGGGCACGGCGGAGGTGTCGGTGAGCTTCGGCTGGGGCACCAACATGGGCCTGGCGACCTCGCAGATCAACGAGGCGGTCGCGCAAATCGTGCCGAACCTGCCGCCCGGGACCAAGTCGGAAACCAAGCGCATGGACCCGACGGTGTTCCCGATCATGGCCTACAGCCTGACGTCCAAGACGCTCTCGCAAACCGATCTGTACGATCTCGCGCGCTATCAGTTGCTTCCCCTGCTTTCCGCCGTGGACGGTGTGGCGCACATTAAAGTGGTGGGCGGCGCGCAGGAGGAATACCAGGTGACGGTCGATCCCGCGCGGCTCACGGCTTACGGGCTGTCGCTCGCCGATGTGTCCCGGGCGCTGTCGGCTGCCAACGTGATCACCGCGGTGGGGCGTCTCGAAGACCACTACAAACTCTACCTGGCGATCTCGGATACGCGACTGAAGACACTGCGCCAGATTGGCGACACGATAGTCAAGAACAGCCCCAGCGGGATCGTCCGGGTCGAGGACGTGGCGCAGGTGAGCGATGGGGTGGTGCCGCAATGGATCAAGGTGAATGCCGATGGCCGCCCCGCGGTGTTGCTGAACATCTATCAGCAACCGGGCAGCAACAGCGTGCAAATCGCCCGTGACGTGCGGGCCAAGCTCGCGGCCTATCATGCGCAATTACCAGCCGGCGTCAAACTCGCCAATTGGTACGATCAGAGCGTGCTGGTGACGGCTTCCGCGGTAAGCGTGCGCGATGCCATTGTGATTGGCACCGTGCTGGCGGTGCTGGTGCTGTTCGCCTTTTTGCGCAACGTCAAGATCACGCTGATCGCCGCCATCGTCGTGCCCACGGTGCTGGCCGCAACGGTGGTGCTGCTGTACGCCCTGGGCATGAGCTTCAACATCATGACACTGGGCGGCATGGCGGCGGCGGTGGGGCTCATCATCGATGACGCGATCACGATGATCGAGCACATCGTGCGTCGATTGCGCGGCGCCGGGGCCGATCACCACGGCCGGGTCATGGCGGCAGCGCTCGAGTTCATGCATCCCCTGGCAGGCTCGTCGGCCTCGACCATCGTCATCTTCGTGCCGCTGGCGTTTCTGACTGGCGTGAGTGGCGCATTTTTCAAGGCATTGTCGTTGACCATGGCGGCCGGGCTCGTCATCTCCTTTTTCGTGACCTGGCTCGCCGTACCGTTGCTGGCGGACCATTTTCTCAACGAAAAGGACGCCAACCAGAAGGAAGGTGGGCGGCTCACCGATTGGCTGCACCACCGCTATGACGCCTTGATGCAGCGGTTGTTGGCCAGACCCGTGCTCGTGCTGTTGTTTGTGCTGCCCCTGCTCGGCGTCGGTTTTCTTGCGTTCAACCAGGTCGGCTCGGGCTTCATGCCCGTCATGGACGAGGGCGGCTTCATCCTCGACTACCGGGCCGCGCCTGGCACTTCCCTCAGCGAAACGGACCGCCTGCTGCAGCAGGTGCAGGCCATCATCAAGAGCAACCCCTACGTGGACACCTACTCGCGCCGCACGGGAACCCAATTGGGCGGGGGCATCACCGAGGCCAACGAGGGCGACTTCTTCATCCGGCTGAAGTCCGGCCAGCGCCCCCCGATCGAGACGGTGATGGACAACATCCGCAGCGAGGTCGAACAGAATGTACCCGGGCTCAAGATCGAGTTGGCGCAATTGATGGAAGACCTTATCGGCGACCTCACGTCCGTGCCGCAACCCATCGAAATCAAGCTGTTCTCGGACAATCCCGATGAGCTACAGGCCACCGCAAAGAAGGTCGTGGCCGCCATCAACAAGGTGCCCGGCGTGGTGGATACGCGCGACGGTATCCATCCGGCGGGCGACGCGCTGGAAATCAGGGTCGACCGGGTGAAGGCCGCGCTCGAAGGCATGAACCCGGACAGCATCACGCAAATACTGAGCGGTTATCTGTCGGGCGTCGTCACCACACAAATGGAAGAAGGGCCTCGACTGGTCGGCGTACGCGTCTGGACGCCGCAGAACCAGCGCGCGATTGTCCCGGATGTGGGCAAGCTCATGATCCGCGCGCCGGACGGGCATATGTTTCCGTTGAAGCGGGTTGCGCAGATCGTCCCCGTCAATGGCCAGCCCCAGATCTCTCGCGAGAATCTCAAGCGCATGGTGGCGGTCACCGGACGCATCAGCGGGCGCTCCCTGGGGCAGGTCATCGCCGATGTTCAGAAAGCCATGGCGACGCCCGATCTGCTGCCCAAGGGCATGTATTACGAGCTCGGCGGTCTCTACAAGCAGCAGCAAATTGCGTTCCAGGGCCTGATGACGGTCTTTGCCGCCGCGATCGGGCTCGTGTTCCTGCTGCTGCTGTTTTTGTATGAAAGCTTTCGCATGGCACTCTCCATCCTGGCGATGCCGCTGCTGGCCGTGTCCGCGGTATTCGTTGGTTTGTGGCTCACCGGCATCGAGCTCAACATCTCCGCGATGATGGGCATGACCATGATCATCGGTATCGTGACGGAGATTGCCATCTTCTATTTCTCGGAGTACCGCGACCTGATCGACAAAATGCCGTTTCGTGAGGCCTTGATTGCCGCCGGCAAGAACCGCATGCGTCCGATCGCCATGACGACCATCGCGGCGATCCTGACGCTGTTGCCGCTGGCGTTTGCCATTGGCCAGGGATCCGCGATGCAGCAGCCGCTGGCCGTGGCCATCATTGCCGGCCTGGCAGTGCAACTGCCGCTGGTATTGATTGTCATGCCAGTGTTTTATTCATTCTTCGGAAAGAGCGAAGGAGTTGCGCGATGAGGGTATTGCTGGTCGAGGACGATCAGATGATCGGCGACGCGGTCGCGCAGGGGCTCAAGGACGAAAGCTATGCCGTCGATTGGGTGCGCGACGGGCAGGCTGCGCTGAATGCCGTCGAAATCCAGAACTACGACATTGTTTTGCTGGATTTGGGCCTGCCGCGCGTGGACGGCATGGCGGTGCTGCGTGCCGTGCGGGCCGGCGACAATCCGGTTCCGGTGCTCGTGATCACCGCGCGCGATGGGGTGGATGATCGCATTCAGGGTCTGGACAGCGGCGCGGACGACTATGTGCTCAAACCATTCGAAACGCGCGAGTTGCTGGCCCGCATGCGGGCGGTGATTCGTCGCAAGGGCGGCACCTCCAGTCCGGTACTGTCGAATGGCGCGGTGACGCTCGACCCGGCAACGCGCGAAGCCAGTGTGAACGGCGCGGCAACCCGCCTGTCCGGCCGCGAATTTGCGCTGCTGCGGGCGCTGCTAGTACGGCCCGGCGCCATCCTCTCGCGCAGCGAACTGGAAGACCGGATCTACGGTTGGGGTGACGAAGTGGAGAGCAATGCCGTGGAGTTTCTGATCCATTCGCTTCGCAAGAAGCTGGGCAGCCGCACCATCAAGAATGTAAGAGGCGTGGGATGGATGGTTTCCAGGGAAGAATGACGCAGTCGCTGCAGTTCCGCCTGTCGGTCTGGCTGTGCGGAACCATTGCGGTGATTGCAGTCGCCGCCGGCATGGTTTCGTTTCTGCTCACCTTTCAGCAAGCACTGGAAGTGCAGGACAACCAGCTTCGCCAGATCGCGGCGCTGTTCGACGGGCGGCGGCTGCCTGATCCGTCCGTGGCATCGCTTGGGGGAAAGCTCGAGGGCGATCCCGACTCGCGCGTGGTGGTGCAGTGGTTGCGTCCCGCTGGCGCCGCATCCTCCGAACCGGCTGGAGCGCTCCCCGGCCTTCCTGCCGATTTGCCCGACGGTCTCCATACCCTGAAGTTGGGCGAAACCACCTGGCGGATTTTTGTGAAGACGGTGGCGCCCGGATCGCGGGTGGCCATTGGTCAGCGGACCGAGGTGCGCGATGAGATTGCCCAGGACAGTGCGCAGCACACGCTGTCGCTATTCCTGATCCTGATCCCCGTGCTGCTGCTGGTGGTGGGCGCGTTGATCCGCGGCATGTTCCGGCCGCTCAAAGCCGCGGCGCTGGATCTGAACCGGCGTTCCGATCAGGATCTGCGCGAGGTGGCAGACGCAAATCTGCCCTCTGAAATCCGCCCGTTCGTGGAGGCCATCAATCGGCTGCTGTCCCGGGTGGGCCGTTCGGTGGCGGTGCAGAGACGTTTTGTCGCCGATGCGGCGCACGAACTGCGCTCGCCGCTGACGGCACTGTCGTTGCAGGCCGAGCAGCTTGACGCCGCGGACATGTCCACACAGGCGCGGGAGCGGCTTGCATCGCTGCGCCAGGGCATGCGGCGCGCGCGCAACCTGCTCGACCAGTTGCTCACGCTGGCCCGGGTGCAGGAAGCCTCCCAAGAGAACATTCAGACGGTGCCGCTGCAGCGGGTCTTTCGCAAGGTGCTCGAAGACTTGATGCCGTTGGCGGACGCGAAGAACATCGATGTCGGCGTCGTCGGCCATCAAAATGTCCACGTACAGGTCTCCGAGGGGGACCTCCAGACGCTGGTGAAGAACCTGGTGGACAACGCCATTCGCTACACGCCGCGGGGCGGCCAGATCAACCTGTCGGCCGAGCGCCACGGGCGCGATGTGATGGTGCAGGTCACCGACACCGGGCCCGGTATCGCTCCGCAGGAACGCGAACGCGTGTTTGATGCCTTTTACCGTGTGCTGGGCCGGGAAGAGGTCGGATCGGGCCTGGGTCTGTCCATTGTGAAGACCATTGCAGACCGGCTCGGCGCAAAAATCAGCCTGGCCTACGCCAATGAATCGGCGCGGTCGGGACTGCAAGTGGTAGTCATGTTCCGCGGAAACGATTGAACTGTCGCCTGATCCCGCTTCGCGTCAAGGCCAAAGTGCCGAATCGCGATCACAGCGGGGAACGCCGCCCGGCCGCCATTTTTTGGGCGTGTCCAACTTGTGCTCCGCCCAGGCGCTGTGCCGGTTTGTGTTTGCGATGAATGTGATGCCGCGGCGGTCGATCCGAACCGGCCGGCACCGGCAGCGCGCTGTTGCCGCAGGCGGCCCGCACCGCGGCGCCCTGAATCGTGAACGCGTATTTGGACGGTGGCTCCATCACCGTACGCGATTTGAAATCGTTGTAGGACGCCCATGCGTCGGCGCACGAGGCTGCTGAACGGGTTGCAGCTGCCTGGGCCGCGGTCGTGGCCAACGCAAAGGCCAGGGCGACCGCACCGAGCGGAACGTATCGAGATCGCTTGTTCGTCCGACGACGTGATTTTCTATCCATCAGGAAGTTAGAGGCCAGTCCGACGCATCGGTTCCGATGGACCCGATGGCCAGGCGACCTGTGCGTTCTATGGCTGGCCTAAGTTTTCCCCGCCAGACTTGCTGTTGAGGTTGGTCCGGAGTGTTCATTACCCTTCGTAACCATTCTTGCTGCGTTTTCAGTCGTCCACACGGGCGCTGATGCGTTGAGATTGAGGTGAGAGCAGCGAGTTGCTCGTCAAGGATGCCATCAATGAAAAACCATCGTTCTGTTTACGCCACGGCCACTGCGGTGGTACTGGCCTTGGCCGCACTCGGCTTTACCGGAGCCGCCCAGGCGCACGTGGATGTTTCCGTGGGCATCGGGCTGCCGGGTATCGCCATCGGCATCCCCGCGCCGGTGTATGTGGCGCCACCGCCGGCGTATTACGAACCACCCCCCGTTTATGTGCAGCCGTACTATGCGCCGCCGGTCGTTTCGCCCTACCCGGTTTACCGCGCCGGCTGGGTGCCGCCCGGCTACTACGGAGACGACTGGCATCGCCGCCGGGAGTGGCATGAGCACCATGATCATGGCCACCACGATCATGACCGCTGGGACGACGATCATTGACCCGCCGCCGCGCCGCTTTGGACTTTTCGCCCGGGTGCCGGGCCGAAGCGTCAGCGCGCGGGTGAACAGGCCGGTCTGACTCGCGAATTCTTCAGCGTTTCATGCTGCAACCCCCTGAAATAAAGGGCAGGCAGCTATGATTTTTATACGATGGTAGATACGGGGCCCGGCTTGCGCGCCGTCACCTCGATCTCGATTTTCATGCGTGGATCGGCCAGGCCCGCCGAGATCATCATGGCAGCGGGGCGAATGTCGCCGAAGTGGCGGCGCAGAACGGGCCAGCAGGCGGGGAATTCGGCCGCGTCGGGCAGCACGTAGGTGACGCGCACCACGTCAGCCAGGCTGCTGCCCGCCTGCACCAGCGCCGCCTGGATGTTGCACAGCGCCTGCTCGGCCTGTTCGGCCACATCGCCGGAAATGGTCATCGCCGCGTAATCGAAGCCCGTGGTGCCCGCGACGAAGACCCAATCGCCGCCGGGGTCCGGACTGACCACCGCGCGGGAATAGCCTATTTCCCGCTCGAACGGCGAGCCGGAGCTGATGAGTTTTTTTGTCATATTTTTGTAAAAAATCTATATACATCAATTAGATTTCATATTTATTTAAATAATTACATTAATTTCAAGAGCGATGCTTGCTGATTGTCAATTTGAAGTTTATCCAGACTTTTTACCGGCGGCCCACGGAGCAGGAGGCTTCAAACCAGGACCGAGGATCGACTGCGTCTTTTTCTGACGGTACGCCATAGCAAAGGCGGCCCATCCCGGATAATTCGGGGATGAACCCCTTGCTCGGTCAATTGCAGCCCTACCCCTTCGAGCGGCTGCGGCAATTATTCCAGCGCATCACCCCCAACACGGCGTACCGGCCCATCAGCTTGGGGATAGGCGAACCGCGGCATGCCACCCCCAATCTGATCAAGCAGGCCCTGAGCGGCGCCGTGGCCGATCCGGCGGGCGGCCTGGCGGCTTATCCCGCCACGGCGGGCTCGCCCCGATTGCGCGAAGCCTTTGTCGCGTGGCTGGAGCGCCGCTACGGTCTGGCGCTGGACCCGGCCACCCAGGTACTGCCGGTGAACGGTTCGCGCGAGGCGCTGTTTGCCTTTGCGCAGACCGTGCTGGATCCGACCCGGCCGGGCGCCACGGTGGTCTGCCCGAACCCGTTCTACCAAATCTACGAAGGCGCCGCGCTGCTGGCCGGCGCCCAGCCCTGGTTTGCGCCGAGCGATCCGGCGCGCAACTTTGCGGTGGACTGGGACAGCGTGCCGCAGGATGTCTGGGCGCGCACTCAGCTGCTGTACGTCTGCTCGCCCGGAAACCCCACGGGCGCGGTCATGCCGCTGGCCGAATGGCGCAAGCTGTTCGAGCTGTCCGGGCGCCACGGCTTCATCATCGCCTCGGACGAGTGCTACAGCGAGATCTATTTCCGCGAGGAGCCGCCGCTGGGCGCCTTGCAGGCGGCCGCCCAGCTGGGGCGCGGCAGCTTCGAGAACCTGGTCTCGTTCACCAGTCTTTCCAAGCGCAGCAACGTGCCGGGCATGCGCAGCGGCTTCGTCGCGGGCGACGCGAACCTTTTGAAGCAGTTCCTGCTGTACCGCACCTACCACGGCAGCGCCATGAGCGGTGTGGTTCAGGCCGCGAGCATTGCGGCCTGGAGCGACGAGCAGCATGTGGTCGCGAATCGCGCGCTGTACCGCGAAAAGTTTTCCCAGGTCACGCCGTTGCTGGCCGATGTGCTGGACGTGGCCCTGCCCGACGCCGGCTTCTATCTGTGGGCGAAGGTGCCCGCCGGGCGCAACGGCGAGCCGGGCGACGACACGGCTTTTGCGAGCGAGCTGCTGGCTCAATACAATGTCACCGTGTTGCCCGGCAGCTATCTGGCGCGCGAGGCCCATGGCGCGAACCCCGGGCGCGGGCGCATCCGCATGGCGCTGGTCGCCGAGACGGCGGAATGCCTGGAGGCCGCGCAGCGCATCGTCCAATTTGTCCAGGCCAAGGCCTGATTTCCCAAACCCTGATTCGTCACTTTCCAACATGACCCAGCAATTGCAAAAAATCATCGACGCCGCGTGGGAAGACCGCGCCAACCTGTCGCCCAAGGCCGCGCCCAGGGAGGTGATCGAGGCGGTGGAGCACGCCCTCGGCGAACTCAACAAGGGCCGGCTGCGCGTGGCCACGCGCGAGGGCGTGGGCCAATGGACCACGCACCAGTGGCTCAAGAAGGCCGTGCTGCTGAGCTTTCGGCTGAACGACAACGAAGTTATCCGGGCCGGTGATCTGGGGTTCTACGACAAGGTCAAAACCAAATTCGCGCATCTGGACGACGAACAGATGCGCGCCACCGGCGTGCGCGTGGTGCCGCCGGCCGTGGCGCGCCGCGGCAGCTTCATCGCCCGGGGCGCCATCCTGATGCCCTCTTACGTGAACATCGGCGCCTATGTGGACGAAGGCACCATGGTTGATACCTGGACCACCGTGGGCTCATGCGCGCAGGTGGGCAAGAACGTGCACCTGTCCGGCGGCGTGGGCCTGGGCGGCGTGCTGGAGCCGCTGCAGGCGAATCCGACCATCATCGAGGACAACTGTTTCATCGGCGCGCGCTCCGAGGTGGTCGAGGGCGTCATCGTCGAGGAGAATTCGGTGATCAGCATGGGCGTGTACATCAGCCAGAGCACCAAGATCTACAACCGCATGACCGGCGAGGTGAGCTACGGCCGCATTCCGTCGGGCTCCGTGGTGGTCAGCGGCTCCATGCCGGCGGCGGATGGCAGCCACAGCCTGTACTGCGCCGTGATCGTGAAGCGGGTCACGGCGGCCACGCGTGAGAAGACCAGCATCAACGAGCTGCTGCGCGACTGAGCCGGCGGCACGCGCAGGCTTTCAACAGGAGGGGAAAACGATGAACACGATGGAGAGAATCCTGCGTTTGATGGCGGACCGCAAGGCGTCGGACGTGTATCTGTCGGCCCACTCGCCGGCGCTGATCAAGATCAACGGCCAGTGCGTTCCCATCAACGCCCAAGTGCTGCCGCCCGAGGCGCCGCGCAACCTGCTGGCGGAAATCCTGACGCCGCAGCGCATGGACGAGCTGGACAGGAGCGGTGAGCTGAACATGGCGTTTCCGCTCGATGGCGTCGGCAATTTCCGCATCAGCGGGCTGCGCCAGCGCGGCAGCATCGCCGCCGTGATCCGCTACATCGCCGACGACATTCCGGCGCTGGACACACTGAATCTTCCGCCCGTTCTGAGCCAGCTGGTGATGGAAAAGCGCGGGCTGCTGCTGCTGGTGGGCGCGACCGGCGCCGGCAAGAGCACGACGCTGGCGTCCATGATCGACCACCGCAACGAGAATGCGGTGGGCCATGTCCTCACGATCGAGGACCCGATCGAGTACATGTTCAAGAACAAGAAGTCGGTGATCAACCAGCGCGAAGTCGGCGCGGATACCGAATCACTGCAGGTGGCGCTGCGCAACGCCCTGCGCCAGGCGCCCGACGTGATCCTGATCGGCGAGATCCGCGACCGCGAAACCATGTCGTCGGCCATTGCATACGCCCAGTCCGGGCACCTGTGCCTGGCGACCATGCACGCAAACAACAGCTACCAGGCGCTGAACCGCATCCTGAGCTTCTTCCCGGTGGAGGTGCGCCCGACCATGCTGGGCGACCTGGCCGTGGCGTTGAAGGCCGTGGTCTCGCAGCGGCTGCTGCGCACCGCCTCGGGCAAACGGATACCTGCGGTCGAGGTCATGCTGAACACCAAGCTGGTGGGCGAGCTGATCGAAAAAGGCGACTTCCCAGGCGTCAAGGATGCCATGGAAAACTCGATCGCCGAGGGCTCGCAAACCTTCGAGGAAGACATCGCCCGACTGATCCTGGAAGGGAGCGTGGACCGCAAGGAAGGCATGCTTCACTCGGACTCCCCGACCAACCTGATGTGGCGTTTGCAAAACAACCAGGTCAGGGCGTCCCGCGCACTGGAGGCGGAGGAGCCCTCCACCGACGAGCCTTCGTTCACCGACATCACGCTGGATGTACGCCGCACCGGATTCGGGACGACCGGGTTTGGCGGCACCGACTTTGGCAAGACGGGCTTCGGCCCGGTCTGATTCCTGCCCTCTTTCCCGAATACCGACCTCATGACCGAGACGCTGCGCCTGACCGAACAACTGATCGCCCGTCCCTCGGTCACACCCCATGATCGGGGTTGCCTGGACATCATCGGCGCCCGCCTGGCGCCGCTGGGCTTCGCCTGCGAAACCATGGCGGGCGGGCCGGACGGTTTGCAAGTCAGCAACCTGTGGGCCGTTCGAAGAGGTTTCAGGCCGAAAGCCGAGACAGGGCATGTACAAGACGCTACAAAAATGATAGTTTTTGCGGGCCACACGGATGTCGTGCCGACCGGCCCTTTGGCGCAGTGGCAGAGCGACCCGTTCACACCTACACAGCGGGACGGCGTGCTGTACGGCCGCGGCGCCGCCGACATGAAGACCTCGCTGGCCGCCATGGTGGTGGCGGTGGAAGAGTTTCTCGCGGCCAATCCCGACCCGGCGCTGTCCATCGCCTTCCTGCTCACCAGCGACGAGGAAGGGCCGGCGCTGGACGGTACCACGCTGGTGTGCGAACGCCTGAAGGCGCGCGGCGAGCGGCTGGATTACTGCATCGTCGGTGAACCCACGTCGGTGCAGCGCACTGGCGACATGATCAAGAACGGGCGCCGCGGCACCATGAGCGGCAAGCTCACGGTCAAAGGGGTGCAGGGTCACATCGCGTATCCGCACCTCGCGAAAAACCCGATCCATCTGGTCGCACCCGCGCTGGCCGAACTGGTCACCGTCGAATGGGACCGCGGCAACGAGTTCTTCCCGCCCACCACCTGGCAGATGAGCAATATCCACGGTGGCACCGGCGTCGGCAACGTGATTCCGGGCGCGGTGGTGATCGATTTCAATTTCCGCTTCTCAACCGAATCCACACCCGAAGGTTTGCAGCAACGCCTGCACGCTGTGCTGGACCGGCATGGCCTGGACTATGACCTGCAGTGGACCGTGGGCGGCCTGCCGTTTTTGACGACGCCCGGCACGCTGGTCAACGCGGTGCGCGATGCGATCCGCGCCGAGACCGGCCTGGAGGCCGAACTCTCCACCACCGGTGGCACCAGCGACGGCCGCTTCATCGCCAGGATCTGCCCGCAGGTGATCGAGCTCGGCCCGCCCAACGCCAGCATCCACAAGATCGACGAATGCGTGGCGGTCGCCGATATCGAGCCGCTCAAGAACATCTACCGCCGCGTGCTGGAAATGCTGTCCCGATGACCCTCGGTGAGTTGATCGACGCGGGTACACGGCAGCTCGCCGACGCCGGCGTTTCCTTTGGCCACGGGACGACCAATGCGTTCGACGAAGCCGCGTGGCTGGTGTTGTGGCAATTGGGTCTGCCGCTGGATTCCCCGCTGGATGGCCCGGATTCAGTATCAAATAGGCCTGTAGCCCATACCGAACAAGGGCGGATAGCTACTCTTTTCAGAGCGCGCATCGACACCCGCAAGCCGGCCGCCTACCTGACGCACGAGGCGTGGCTGCAGGGCGTGCCGTTCTATGTGGATGAGCGCGCCATCGTGCCGCGCAGCCTGATTGCCGAACTGCTGGTGCATGGCGGCATCGACCCGTGGCTGGGTGTGCACACCCAGCAAGTGCTCGACCTGTGCACCGGCAACGGCAGCCTGGCGGTCATTGCCGCGCAGGCATACCCGGACGTGCATGTCACCGGCTCCGACCTGTCACCCGACGCGCTCGCGGTGGCGCGCATCAATGTGGACAAACACGGCCTGCAGCAACGCATCTCGCTGCTGCAATCCGACGGCCTGGCCCAAGTGGATGCCCGCTATGACCTGATCCTGTGCAACCCGCCCTACGTCAACGCGCAGAGCATGGCTGCGCTGCCCGCGGAGTACCGCGCCGAGCCCGCACTGGCGCTCGCCGGTGGCGCCGACGGCATGGACTTCATCCGCCAGTTGCTGCGCGATGCACCGGCCCATCTGTCGGCACATGGCGTGCTGGTGCTGGAAATCGGCCATGAGCGCGACCATTTTGAAGCCGCGTTTCCGCAGCTCGAAGTGGTCTGGCTGGAAACCAGCGCGGGCGAAGAGCAGGTGCTGCTGGCGACGCGCGAAGCTTTGGAAAATCATGATTACCCTTAGGAATGTCACGCTGCGCCGCAGTACCAAGATGCTGCTCGACGATGCTTCCGTGACCCTCAACCCCGGCGAGAAGGTCGGCCTGGTCGGGCGCAACGGCGCCGGCAAATCCTCGCTGTTTGCGCTGCTGAACGGCACGCTGCACGAAGATGCCGGCGACTATGCCATCCCGCCCCAGTGGCGCATGGGCCAGGTCGCACAGGAGATGCCCGAGACCGGCCAGAGCGCGACCGACTTCGTGGTCGAGGGCGACACCGCCCTGGTGGCGGCGCAGGCCGAGGTGCGCGCCGCCGAAGCCACCGACGACTACGACCGCATGGCGCACGCCTACATGGAACTGCACGACGCCGGCGCACACGATGCCCCGGCGCGCGCGCAGGCGCTGATTCTCGGGCTGGGCTTCAAGACCACCGAGCTGACGAACCCGGTGAACAGCTTCTCGGGCGGCTGGCGCATGCGGCTACAGCTTGCGCGCGCGCTGATGTGCCCGTCCGACCTGCTGCTGCTCGACGAGCCGACGAATCACCTGGACCTGGACGCGCTGGTCTGGCTGGAAGCCTGGCTCAAGCGTTACGAGGGCACGCTGATCGTGATCAGCCACGACCGCGAGTTTCTGGATGCGGTGACCGGTGTGACGCTGCACATCGACGCTGGCAGGCTGGTGCGCTACGGCGGCAACTACAGCAAATTCGAGGACATGCGGGCCGAGCAGATCGGGCAACAGCAGGCCGCCTTCAGCCGGCAGCAGGACAAGATCGCGCACCTGCAGAAGTTCATCGACCGCTTCAAGGCCAAGGCCACCAAGGCGCGCCAGGCGCAAAGCCGCGTGAAGGCGCTGGAGCGCATGGAAAAAATCGCACCGGTGCTGGCCGACGCCGACTTCGGCTTCGAGTTCAAGGAGCCCGCGAATTTGCCCAACCCCATGCTGGCGATGCAGGACGCGAGCTTCGGCTACCCGCCGCCGGACGATGCGCCGCGCGGTACCCCGCCCAGCGTGATCGTGCGCAATGTCAACCGCTCGGTGCTCGCGGGCCAGCGCATCGGCATCCTCGGGGCCAACGGCCAGGGCAAATCGACGCTGGTGAAAACCGTGGCGCGCGCGCTGGCGCCCATCGGCGGCGAACTCACCGAAGGCAAGGGCCTGAACATCGGCTACTTCGCCCAGCAGGAACTCGACGTGCTGCGTCCGCAGGACACGCCGCTGGAGCACATGATCCGTCTCGTCAAGGAAGCCGCCGCGCGGGGCCAGAACCACGGCCAGGGCACACGCGAGCAGGATCTGCGCAGTTTTCTGGGCACTTTCAACTTCGGCGGAGACATGGTCAAGCAGGCCGTGGGCAGCATGAGTGGCGGCGAGAAGGCGCGGCTGGTGTTGTGCATGATCGTCTGGCAACGCCCCAACCTGCTGCTGCTCGACGAGCCGACGAATCACCTGGACCTGGCCACGCGCGAGGCGCTGGCCATGGCACTGAACGAGTTCGAGGGCACGGTCATGCTGGTCAGCCACGACCGCGCGTTGTTGCGCGCCGTATGCGACGAGTTCTGGCTGGTCACGCGCGGCGGCGTCGAGCCGTTCGATGGCGACCTCGATGATTACCAGCGCTATCTGCTTGATGAAGCCAAGCGCCAGCGCGAAAGCCTCAAGGAATCCTCGAAGGAACCGGCTGTTACTACAAAACACGTAGCTGAAAAAGAAGCAGCGGTAAGGGCTGCGGGCACATTTGACTCAAAAAATGCATCGGAGCAGCGCAAACGTGACGCCCAACGCCGCCAGCAGCAGGCCGACAAGGCCAAGCCGCTCAAGCGCGAGCTGGAGGGCTGTGAGACACGCATGTCGGAGCTGACGCAGGAAAAAGCACGCCTCGAGGCGCAACTCGCCACCCCGCTGGCGCCCCCCGCCATTGCCGACGCCGGCAAGCGCCTCAAGGCTGCCAGCGACGAGCTGCATGCGCTGGAAGAACGCTGGCTGGCGCTGACCGAACAAATCGAGCACGCTGCCGTCTGATCCCCTCGCGCGGCGCCCAGCGGTGTAAAGTGGCCCGCTGATTCATTCGTTTTCTTGGAGCGCAGGCCATGTTGCAGATTCCGTTCGTCTGGTCGTTGACGTGACCGCAGCCAACTGACCGGCACGTCATGGCAATTTCCCTCAAAATGGCCGCCGGCGACGAAGCCCTGTCGGCGGCGGTGCGCCGCAGCCACCAGTTGCTGCACCGGCGCGCGCTGGCCGGCGCTGTGGCCAGCGCCGTCCCCATACCGGGGCTGGACTGGGCCGTGGACGCCGCCCTGCTGTCGCGCCTGCTGCCCAGGATCAGCGCCGAATTCGGCCTCGCGCCCGCGCAACTGGACCGGCTGGATCCGGACAGGCGCGCGCAAGTGCAAAAAGCGGTCGCGGTGGTCGGCTCGGTATTGATCGGCAAGTTCATCACCAAGGAACTCGTCTTCATGGCGGCGCAAAAGATCGGCATGCGCCTGACGGTGCAGCAGGCCGCCAAGTACGTGCCGCTGGTTGGCCAGGCCGTTTCGGCCGCGATGGGTTACACCGCGATTCGTTACCTGGGCGAACAACACATCCAGGATTGTCTGCGCGTGGTGCAGACGGCGCAGCTGGCGCTGCCATCACCGGCGTCAGCGGCAAAAGCCACCGCGCTGCTGGGCCGCACCCTGAAAAAGGCCTGAACCCGCGTCGGGGCGTTCGGTTGTGGCGCGTCAGACCGGCGCTACCCCACGACCACCTCGCTGATCTGCATGACCGGAGCCAGATCGGTGTAATTTGCAATGTCCGCCATGATCTCCTGCGCGTGCGGCCCGAACCCGGCCTGGAACGACTCCACGGAATCGCAGAAGATGTGGCACATGCCGACATAGGTCGCGGGGGCGCCTGGCGTGCCGCCCGCCAGCCCTTTGTCCACGGTGTAGTACTTGCAGGCGTCGCCCATCCGGCTTTTGACCAGCGGCATGTGCTTGTCGCGGTAGTACTCATGATTGAATCGGGCCCCGGGCGTATTGGGGTACATCACGCTGATTTTGATCATGGCTTGTCTCCAGTGGTTAGCCTTCAAGCATGGGAGCACATATCGCCGATGTCAAGCAGCCCAGGCAACATGCGTCCCGGCTGGACTATCATGACCTTTGAGCCTGCCGTCCAGCGGCCAGGCGTTGAACGGGCCTGATCAGGCCACCTTTGCGGATCTCAGCATGAACATGTACAGCGGTCGCTGCTTCAACGAGCTCAGCCTGGGCAGCGAATTTGAAACCAGCATGACCCTCACGGAAGCGCACATCGTGATGGGCGCAGGCCTCTTCTGCGACTTCAACCCGCTGCATGTCGATGAAGCGTTTGCCGCGAAGAGCCGCTTTGGCGGGCGCATCGCGCATGGCTACCTGACCAGCAATGCGATGGCCGCACCGCTGGGCATGCTGTTCCACGGCACCGCGATTGCCTATGTCGAGCATCACATCCGCTTCACCCACCCGGTGCGCGCCGGTGACACGCTTGCCGTCAAGTGGACCGTCGCGGCGCTCGATGCGAAGCCGAAGATCGAGGGAGGGCTGGTGACGCTGCGCGGCGTCTGTGTCAATCAGGACGGCATCGAGGTTGCCAATGCCGAGGCCAAGATGCTGGTGCACAACGCGACCGCTTAGCGGCCCGTCTTCTGGCGCAGCGTGCCACTGGCAATGTAGACCGTATCCAGCCACAGCGATTCCACGTCCATCGGCCCGATGGATTCGGCCAGCCGGCTCCAGGGCTGGGTCAGCCCCTCCAGCGTGGTCGCGGAATGCCACGCCGCCGACCACACGAACAGGTTCGCGGGGAACATCCAGGTCCACTTGATCCCGCTGGCGACCACATCCGCCTGTGGCTTCAAGTGGCGCACCACGTTGGCGATCGCGTCAGGCTGGCGCAGGATATCGTGGGTGAAATGGAACAGCGCCGCGTCCGCGCGCCCCGGTATGTGAGCCAGTTCGATCGGCGAGCACAGCAAGGTCACGTTGCTCCAGTGCGCCTGCGCGACCCGCTCGCGCGCCTTCGCCATCATCTCGGGGCTCTGGTCCAGCGCGACGATCCGGCCTTGCGCGCCGATCTCCTGACGCAGCAAGGCCAGGCTCAGGCCTGTGCCGCACCCTACGTCCAGCACCGTGTCGCCACGCTGCAACGCCAGCCGCAAGATCGCCCTGCGCCGGATCGGCTCGAACGCCGTCAGTTCCAGGTCATACAGGGCAGCACGCTGGCGATATTGCGCCAGCGCCTGAGCCCGATCGGGCTCGCTGCTAGGCTTGCGGGCATTGTTCAAGCGCGTTCTCCGCACGGCGCGGACGTTTGTCCGCGCTTCGTTCAAGGATAGTCGCTGGGGAGAAAATAAAAAGGGCTCGGCCTCGCGGCCAAGCCCTTCGATTCATTGGTGGGACCTGCGGGGGTCGAACCCACGACAAACGGATTAAAAGTCCGAATAATTCACTATTTGCCCGCGTTGATTAATGTTGTTATATTCAATATAAATCAACAACTTACATCGTAAAAATTGGACGCTTCAACAGCTTGAGTGTTGATTGAAATTCGCCAAAACGGTGCAAAAGTGGCTACATGGTGGCTACATGAAAGGGGCAAGCGACATGGCAAGACCAAAACGGGACGCGCAGATAGACCTGAGTGAAGCCCATGAACTGACCGCCGGGTTAATCGAGCGCTTGGCCTGCCCAGCCGACAAGGCCCAGGCTTTTTTGCGCGATGCCAAAGCGCCGGGGCTGCGCGTGCGCGTTACCGCTGCTGGTGCCAAGTCGTTCGTGTTCGAAGCCAAGCTGAACCGGCAGACCATTCGCCGCACCATCGGTGACGTGAGGGCGTGGAGCATTGAAGCCGCCCGCACCGAAGCAAACCGCCAGCGCGTGACCTTGGACGGTGGCGCCGACCCCCGCGAACTGGAGCGCCGGCAACAGGCCGCCGATGCTGAAAAGAAAGCCGCTGCCGTTACCGATGGCGTGACGGTGGGCGACGTGTGGAATGTGTATCTGGCCGAGCGCCGCCCGCACTGGGGCGAGCGCCACTATCAAGACCATCTCGCAATGGGCAAGGCCGGGGGCGTGCCTGCCAAGCGTGGGACCAAGGGCCGGGGCGTGACGGTGGCCGGGCCAATTCACCCGCTGCTGGCGCTGCGCCTGGCCGACCTGATGCCCGAAACAATCGAGGCATGGGCCGCCCGCGAAGCCAAGACCCGCCCGACCTCTGGCCGCCTTGCATGGCGCTGCCTCAAGGTGTTTTTAGGCTGGTGCGGTGAACAGGCCGCCTACAAGCACTTGGTGCCGGTAAACCCAGCCAAGACGAAAAAGACCCGCGAAGCATTCGGCAAACCCGCCGTTAAATCGGACGTGCTGCTGCGCGAGCAACTGCCTGCGTGGTTCGCCGCCGTGCGCAATATCGGCAACCCGGCCATATCGGCCTACCTGCAAACGCTGGTGCTGACTGGTGCGCGTCCTGGCGAGGTGGCAACCCTGCGATGGGCGGATATGAACCTGCAATGGCGCGGCCTGAACATCCGCGACAAGGTGGAAGGTGAGCGCGTCATACCGCTAACGCCATACGTTCACGACCTGCTGGCCGCCCTGCCCCGGCGCAATGAATGGGTGTTTTCCAGCACGTCAAGCGCCAGCGGGCACCTGGCTGACCCACACAAGGCATATTTGACCGCCTGCACCGTGGCCGGCGTTGCTGGCCTGACCCTGCACGGGCTGCGCCGTTCGTTCAAGAGCCTGACCGAGTGGCTGGAGATACCCGCCGGGGTGGTGGCTCAAATCATGGGCCACAAGCCCAGCGCAACCGCTGAAAAACATTACACGGTGCGCCCGCTCGACCTGCTGCGCGTGCACCACGAAAAGATTGAAGCGTGGATATTGGAGCAAGCCGGTGTGCCGTTCGTGGCCGATGCCGAGCCGGGCAAGCTGCGCGTGGTGGCTACATAGGCCCATCTTGCATCAACGCAAACATACAAATTTATATATAATAAAACCATGAAGCCTATCGAGTTTAGGGGCTCAGCACTGAACGACCTGCGGGCCTTTCCGCAGACAGCAATGCGTGAGGCCGGGCATCAGTTGGACAAGGTTCAAAACGGATTGCAGCCAGACGATGCCAAGGCCATGCCCAGCATCGGGGCCGGTGCGGTGGAGCTGCGCATCTGGGACGAAGCGGGAACGTTCCGGGTGATCTACATCGCCAAGCTGGCCGATGCGGTGTACGTGCTGCATTGCTTCCAGAAGAAGACTCAGCAAACCGCCAAGCAGGATATTGAGTTGGCCCAAAAGCGACTCAAGGCATTGATGAAGGAGATTGCACCATGACCGATAAAAAACGATTCGCCAGCGTGTGGGACGCCATCGAAGACACGCCCCCGGAAGCCGCAAGCATGCGCGCACGCTCAAGCCTCATGATGAATTTGGCGGAGGTCATCCGCCAGCAAGGCATGACGCAGGCCGAAGCCGCCGCCCTGTTCGGCGTGACCCAGCCGCGCATTTCCGACCTGATGCGCGGCAAGATCAATTTGTTCTCTCTCGACACCTTGATTGACATGGCCGCCACTGCTGGCATGGGGCCTATGGTCAAGGTGTCCATGCCCAAGGCAGCACCCGCAAGGCATCCCAACCGCCGGGCCGCCGCGCACGCTTGAATTGTTTTGCCTTGGCTAGGCCCGCGAACCGAAAAGCGGGACACCTTCACCCGCCTGCTGGAGCATCCTTTGAAGGACACCGTGAATGAACGAATTGTGAATGCAATTGACTGGGATCACTGGCGCTTCATGGCTGGCGTAAAGTTGAGTGAAGCGTGCGCGCTCTCTCTCGATATCGACCCCGAATCCCTAAAAACAATCTGGGAGTATGGGATGACTAGGCCAGCTTATCGACGGGAAAGTTTCCCTGACGATAATAGTCAGCGCGAATTTAATAAGCGACTCCGGGTTTTAGAGAGCCATCAAAGGGAGCTGAAGAAAAACAACATCTCGGATGTTGTGCTGCTCCCAAAGGTTGCTGTACTAGGCACTTCCTTCGGATGGGAAATGCCATCCGAAATGGGCGCGATGTGTGAGCTTGTTGCGCCGCCGAAGTGCATGGAGACACCCGAACCACAGGCTGCGTCCGTGGTGCCCGAGAACGCATCCGATGTTCATGATGGTGAAGATTGGCAAAAAAATGCACGCGTCATAGCTAACAAAATTATAGAGCGCCAAACTGCAAAAGACTTGTACCCAAACCAAGAAACGATTGCCGATGAAATCGCCAAAAAATTTCGATCCGATGGAATTGTGGGTTCTGGTGGCAAACCTTTGACCGGGGCTTACATCAAGCGCCACGCGCTTAAAGGCATATCGAGCGCACAGGGCAGACAACTTTCAACGTCAACACGCCGGGGCAAATAGGGCAAGAAACGCCGGGGCAAGCGTTGCCCCGCGAAACCTAGCATTCATGCGGGTTGCAGCGTGAATGCTTCGCTTTTAGGGCGGGCGTTGCCCCGACAAAAGTATGCACCATACCCGGCCTGTGCTGCTGGGTTTGGAAATCGAACATGCAAACCTCAATGCACCACAGTGTCAAAGCGAGGCAACAGGCAACCACCGCACCCGCCGACTTCATACCCCTTCACCTTGAAACCCGGACGCACGTTTCCACGGCGGTAATGTGCCGGCACCTCAACCGCAAGGAACAGACTGCGCGCGGATGGGCATCGGCTGAAACGTTCCCGGACGGCTTGCGACCGCTTCGCGTAAATTCTCGCCTTGCGTGGCCGGTGGCTGGCATCCGCAAAGTGCTGGGGGTGGCTAAATGACAAGCCCTACCAACCGCCGACCCCCGGATATTCCAAGGCCCATCGATGGCACAACATCGGGGCTCAACGCCATTGGGCTAGCAATCATCGAAGCCGGCTCCTCGGGCGTCCGTGGTCTTGCCAAGTCCGAAAATGTCATTGCGTGGCGGGTGCGACCGGATACCCCTGATGGCGTCTATTTTGCTTGTCTGTGTATGCGCGCAGCGCAAGGAAAATCCTTGCCACCGGTTGAACAAGTGCTGGAAATCATCCGCCCCTTTCTTGTTTCCAATGAAGGGCGGCACAAATGAGCACCGTCACCGACACCCGCCCCAAACCGGTCAAGTACGCGGTGATGCGCTACGCCAGCGAGAAAGACAATGCCGGCAAGCAGAACGCCGGAACGTGGCCCCAGATCGAAGGCATGCTGCAGAAGCGGGACATTCGCCAGCGGAAGTCCGGCAAAGCATTTTCACCCGTGACGATGAAGCCCGGATCGACCCGGGCAAAAGAAAATATCCTGAGCATTTCGATGGCGGTTGCAGATATCGATACCGAGGGCGTCAAGGATAAGCAGACCGGGCAGCTTGTATCTGTGACCAAACGGGCACCGCCACTGTCGCAGCTGCGCCCAGATATCGAACGTTATGCCTGGGCTGCACACTCATCCCATTGGCACGAACCCGAAAGACTCGGGGGCGTCATCAAGTATCGGATCGCCTTTCCGCTTTCACGCGCCTGCACGCCGGAGGAATGGCCCACTGTCTGGGATGGTCTGAATGTGCTGCTGGGCGGGCATTGCGATTGCCAATGCAAGGACCCGTCACGTCTTTACTACGAACCAAGCTGCCCGCCGGAAGGGGCCGCAAGTGCTTTTTTCGAAAGCAACGATGGCGAATTATTGGACCCGGATTTCTTGATCGAACTTGCGCGCCAGTGCGCTTCGCAACAGGTGGTGATTTTTGAAGGCAACAACTTGATCGACGCCAATCAGAAACGTCCACCATCAGAAAGCCCGGAGGAAATCGAGCGCGTCAAGGCAATGCTCGCCACAATTCCGTCCGGTTGCGATCGCGAGCAGTGGCGCAACGTTGTTTGGGCCATCGCCTCAACAGGCTGGAGCTGCGCCGAGAGGCTCGCTTGCGAATGGAGCAAGTCCGCGCCTGAAAAGTTTGTTGCGGAGGAATTCAGCAAGGTCTGGGCATCTTTCAAGTCTGACAGCGGGATAGGATTCGGCTCGTTGGTCCATTACGCCAAGCAGGCCGGCTGGGTGCATGCGCAAAAGCCAGCTGCCATCGAAATCGCCAAGTGTGACACCCGCGGCGACATCTTGAATGGACAGGTACTCGCGCAGACCTACAAGGACAAGCTTCTGTTTGTTCACGAATCCGGCGACGTGCTGATATTCGAGGAGACCGCTGGCTGGGTCCACGCGCCAACGGGCGAAGCTGACAGGGCCGGTAAAGCCGTTGTTAACCTGCTGCGCGCTCACGCTGCGGAGCAATGGAAAGTCGCGCCGGACGACACTAGAACCAAACGCTTGATGGCGCATGTGGAGCGGAGCAGCACCGCGCAGAAAATCCGCGCCATGATCGAGATGGCAAAGTCCGAGCCGGGCATGACCGTTCGATTGTGCGAATTGGACGCCGACCCGATGCTGCTGGGGGTTGCGAATGGCGTCCTCAACCTGCGCGCGAGGAAGCTCTTGATCCCGGCGCCCTCGTTACGAGTGACAAAACGTTGCCCGGTACTTTTTGACCCGACAGCGACAGCCCCAGTCTTTGAGGCCTTCATCAATCGCGTCACCGGCGGTAAGGTTGCCCTTGCCTCCTTCCTTCAACGGCTGGCCGGGTACATCCTGACTGGGGAGGTCAACGAGCAATGTTTTGCCTTCCTATACGGACTTGGCCGCAACGGCAAGACGACATTTGCCGAGCTGCTATTTTGGTTGCTGGGCGACTACGCCGTCATTCTGCCCACTGCGACACTGACCCTCTCAAAGCGCGATCCTGGAGCCGCAACCCCCGACCTGATGTTGCTAAAAGGCCGGCGTCTTGCGCTGGCATCGGAGCTGGAGGAACACGGCCGATTCGCGGAAGCGGCAATCAAATCTATGACCGGTGGGGACACCATGCAGGCGAGAGACCCCTATGGGCTTTTTGCCAGTTGGACGCCCACGCATAAGCTCATGGTCGTGGGCAACCACCGTCCGGTCATCTCGGGCGGCGACCACGGGATATGGCGCAGGGTCAAATTGATCCCTTTCGAGGAAACGATCACCGATAGCGAGTGCGATGAACGCCTGCCCGAAAAGTTACGCGCCGAAGGAGCTGGCGTGCTCAACTGGGCGCTTGCTGGGCTTCGCGACTGGCAGCGCCAAAGATTGAACCCCCCTGCGGAAGTCAAGGCTGCTGGAGCCGCCTATCAAAGTGAAATGGACACGCTGGGGCAATGGATGGGTGACCACCTGGACTCCGCGCCGGCTCCCGGCGTTTCCACCCCGACGGCGGACCTTTACCGGGCGTATTCGACTTGGGCGCGGCAATCAGGCTGGAAGAACCCGATGACCCGCCAGGCTTTCGGTCGGCGACTTGTGGAACGTGGTATTTCGCTGTCGAAAACGGCCAGCGGCAACAAATGCGCGAACGGAATCAGCTTGAACGACGAGGGAAAACGTGCAGCGGCTCACTTTGCATGACTGCGGCGCGGATGATCCGGATGATTACCCCCCCGTTTCCGGTAACTTTTCTATTGTTCTTTCTCATAGGGGATTTTCCGGAAATAGCCCAAAATCATCCGGATCATCCGGCGACGCACCCGTCAGGGTGTGCCTGAAGTCTAACCACCACCGAAAAATCATCATGAGCGCCTACCTACAGCTGCTAGATCGCTTTGCGACCGTGCAAGCACCAATCCCGTCACCACTCAGACAGCGGTTTCTGGATTGGTTCACCTCGCTGCCGGAATTTACGCGGGATCGGCCTTTTTCGATGACTGAATTCGAGGTCGCGCTTGGATCACGTGGCAAATTCATCAGTCCCGTTCTACTGGCACTGGGTTGGCAGCGCAAGCGCCGCTGGAGTTCGCGAGGACAATATCACCGCTATTGGATACCGCCTCACATGGGCACCTGAGCGGCAACGCATAGTCACAGAAACAGAAAGCCATTCACGATCTCATCACCAAATATCCCATTATGATGGCTAGAACCCACGCCGCTGCCCAGTAGGACATGGGGCTTCTTTTCTCCCCTTCCGCTCTTCCAGCCTGAAACACGCAGGTGGTATATATCAAAAATAAAATAATTTCCATAGACTCCTCCTCGTTTTGGGAAACGCTGATCAATCGCCACTCCGCGTAAGCCAACACCCGATGGCTTCTTGAATTTCAAGATACGGTCTGAATTCAGTCGGTTTTTGCCCTTTCGGGCCCCATCATCTCTTTCAAGACGTACCTTGGGCTGGCGGCAGCGCCAGCAATCGTTTCTTGGCGATCACCAGATTCGCCAAGTCGAACAGGCCGAACATCTCGGCGCCGTTCTTGGCCAGCCCTTTGTAGCGGGTCTTCTTGTGTCTGAACAAACTCTTCACAACATGGAACTGGATGCTCGATGTGAATAATAGCAAGTGGTGTTGCAGGTGCCGCTGGCCTTCCTCGCTTGCTGCTAGACATTCCAGCAATGATCGTTTCCGCATGCGTAAATGAGCACAGTTTGGTGCATCTCTGTATGTGGCGCGTTTGGTCAGGTAAAGCAGAAGGCAAAAATATGGCAGTCAATAGTAACAAGTGCAAGTATTGAAAAAATTTAGAAAAAATATACGCGCTACCCTGGAAAGATACCCTCCCACCATGAACACCAATCCCCCTTGGGGGGTCGGCGAGGATAAAAAGAATGCTTTGGTGCGTGACAAGGCTGCGGCCCGTGAGGCACTGATCAGCGGCGTGATGCTTTCCCGGTCGGGCACTCACTGACCAGCCGTTCGACGGCGACACCTACGCACGCGGTGATGCAAATCGATCTTGTGATTGGTCGCAAGATGAAAGTCTTTCCTTCGTCCTTCGTCCAATGCGCCGGACGCCATTCCACGCAGGCCCCTACAGCCGTCACACGGTACAAAACCCCGTACCGTTGGCTACATGATGGCTACATAGTCTAAAAAAAGAAAGCCACGCTACCAAATTAATAGCGTGGTTTCTATATAGAACTTGGTGGGACCTGCGGGGGTCGAACCCACGACAAACGGATTAAAAGTCCGCTGCTCTACCAACTGAGCTAAGGTCCCGGAAGGCTTTCGCCTGATTCTTGCCTTTCAGCAAAGCCTTGAATTATAGCGTGGGCGACGCCGCTGACGGCTGCCCCACCGCGAGTCGATCGAGTATCCAGCCGGCCGCGCACAGGCCAAACGTGGCGGTTACGCTGACCACCGAGCCATAGCCGTGGCAGTTGAGCGAGCCGTCACCTTCCACGGCGCAGCTCGCGTCGGGTGGCCGCACGGCCTCACGGCTGAAGACGCACGTCACGCCGATTTTCTTGCCGCCCTGCGGCGCGCCGCGTTCCTTGCGCAGCCGGTGGCGCACCTGGGCCAGCAGGGGGTCATGCGTGACGTGGGCCAGGTCGTCAATGTCCACCATGTGCGCCTGCCGCTTGCCGCCGGCCGCGCCGGCGCTGATGAACAAGGCACCGCTCGCGCGTGCCCAGGCGGCCATGGAGGTCTTGGCGCGGACCTGGTCACACGCGTCAATCACGGCATCCACCGGCGCAGGCAGCAGTTGCGGCCAGTTCGCCGCGTCGGCGAATTCCTCAATCCCGGTGATGTGACACTCCGGGTTGATCTGGGCTATGCGCTCGCGCATGGCCTGCACCTTGGCCTGCCCGAGGGTGGAATCCAGCGCCTGAATCTGGCGGTTGATGTTGGATTCGGACACATGGTCCAGGTCGATCAGCGTCAGGCGGGCCACCCCGCTGCGCGCGAGCGCCTCGGCGGCCCAGGAGCCCACGCCGCCGAGCCCGACGACAGCCACGCTGGCGGCGCGGATCCGCGCGGCGCCGGACACACCATACAGCCGCGCGAGACCACCGAAGCGGCGGTCCAGGTCTGCGGCAAGCCCCTGGGACCGGTCCGCCGCGGGGGGCGAGCCATGGCTCAAGCCACGCGCTCCATCCGCCACGCCTGGTATTTCAGTGCCACGACCGCGCCGGAGATGATGGAGGCGACAGCAACAAAGCTGGTGGCGCTCAGTGTCGAGATGCCGCTCAGGCCCTGCCCTATCGTGCAGCCCAGGGCGGTGACGCCGCCCACGCCCATGAACACCGCGCCCCACAGGTGGTTGGCCACGTCTTCGGTGCCGCCAAAGCCTTCCCAGCGAAAACGCCCCGTCGCGAGCGCGCAGGCGGCCGAGCCCAGCACCATACCGAACACCGAGACGATGCCCACCGTCAGGACATTGCTCGCGTCACTGAAATAGATGAGCCAGTTCAGCGTGTAGGCGGCGGGCGCGACAAAACTGAATGCCTCGGCCCGGCCCGAACTGGTGCCCAGAAACGCTTCCTGCAGCGTGTCGGGATTTTCGGCCACGTAGCCCAGATGGCCGCTGACCCACCACATGACCACGATCACCGCGCCGATTCCGAGCCCGGCCAGCAGGTTGTCGGCACGGCGAAAGTCCGGCCCGGCCAGCGCCCAGACGATCAGGCCACCGCCCAGCAGCACGGCCAGAATCAGCCCCGCCGCTGCGCCATGCATGCCAAAAGCCGCGGAAGTCCATATCGGTAATGTGGTTCCAGCTGCGAAATCAATAGCAACCTTATCTACCGTATCGACGCGCGCGACGGCGGTGATGCCCTTGAGCGTGGCAAAGGCAGCGACGCCCATCACGCCGAACACGATGAGCGACTTGAGGCTGCCGCCCCCGATCCGGATCAGGGTCTTGCTGGCACAGCCCGAACTCAGCACCATGCCGAAGCCGAACAGGCCGCCGCCCACGATGGCCGACAGCCAGATCCACCGGGTGGACGCGTACAGGGTTTTGGAGGGGTCGATCTGCCCGCTGTACACCAGCGCGGCGAAACCGATCATGGCGACGCCCATCGCCATGCCCCACTGCCGCATGCGGGTCCAGTCGCCCATGTTGACCACATCGCTGATCGCACCCATGGTGCAAAAATGCGTGCGCTGGGCGATGGCGCCGAAGATGAAAGCGAGGATGAAGGCGGCCCACAAGACTTCCCTTGTGAGCGCATGAATGTCAGGCACTTGCATGCCCCAATTTTAACGAGCCGGGGGCGGTCGCAGGCGCCCGCACGGGCGCGCTGCCTCCGACCGGACTTATTTCAGCTTGGCCAGGCGTTCCTTGGCAGCCTGCGCGGCTTCCGATTGCGGATAGGCCTTGAGCAGATCGCCCAGCGTCTTGCGCGCGGCCTTGGTGTCACCCAGCTCGATCTGGCAATTGGCGATGGACAGGACCGACTCCGGCGCGCGCGCATGGGTCGGACTCTGCGCCACCAATGCGCGGAAGTTGCCGATCGCGCCCTTGTAGTCGCGCGTCGCATATTGCGCATTCCCCAGCCAGAACAGCGCGGAGGGGTTGTAGCCGCTTTGCGGGTATTTCTGGATGAAGCTCGTGAACGCGGTTTGCGCCCCCGCGAAATCACCCTGGCGGAACGTTGCCAGGGCGGCCTCGTAGTCGGCCTTTTCCTGCGGCGTGGCACTGAACGTCTGGCCGTCCACCGTGACCTGGGTCGGTTGGGTCGCCGCCAACTGCGCACTCAGGTTTTGCGAGATGGTTTTTTGCTGCTGCTGGAGATTCGCGACATCCTGGGTGAGCTGTTCGTTCTGGCCGCGCAGGGTAGCCAGGTCCGAGCGCAGCGACTCGATCTGGGTCTGCAGATCAAGCAGGCTTTTGCTCGCGTCGCTCGCCTGCTTGGTCTGGGCCGCCTGGAGCGTGTCGAAACGCTGGCGCATTTCGAGAATGGCGCGGCGCGCATCGTCATCCGCAAACAGGCCGGCGTGGGCGGCGGTCAACGCAGCCCACGCCGATGTCGCGACGACGAGGCCCCGCAGCAGCTTGCGGGCCTGCACCGATCTCATCGGTAGTCGATCACCGCGCGGCGGTTCTTGGCGCGCGACGCGGGATCATCGCCCAGCGCAACCGGCTTTTCCTTGCCGTAGCTGATCGCCTCGAGCTGGCTGTCGCCCACACCCAGCAGCTCCAGCGCCTTCAGCACGGCCTCGGAGCGGCGCTGGCCCAGCGCCAGGTTGTACTCGGCGCTGCCTACGTCGTCGGTGTTGCCTTCGATCACGGCATGGCGCGCCTTGTTGGCCTTGAGGAAATCGGCGTTCGATTCGATCACGCCCTGGTATTCAGGCTTGACGATGTACTTGTCGAAATCGAAGTACACCACGTGCGAGCCGGCGGGCCCGGCGGCATTTTGGTCCGAACTGTTCGCATTGACCGGCGCCACGGCGCTGGTGGCGCCCTGCGTGGACATGCTGCCGGACTGGTTGTCCACCGGCGCCTTGTGCAAATTGACGCCCGAGCTGCAACCCGCCATGAGCGCCACCACCGCGAATGCCAACAACATACGTTTCATCATCAAGCTCCTGTTAAAAAAATCATTGCTTCTGGAACGGGCCCCAGCTTGGCTGCTGAATGTCTCCACCCTGACCCGCCAGCCGCGCCTTGATCTTGCCGTCCAGCGTCGTAGTCATCAGCACATTGCGACCCTGCTGCTGGGTAGCATAAATGATCAGGCGACTGTTCGGCGCAAAACTCGGGTGTTCATCAGCGGACGTGTCAGTGATTGAGTTCACGTTTCCACTTGTAAGTTCCATGACTTGCAGTTTAAAGGCGCCGCTGACCCGGGAGATATAGGCCAGCCAGCGTCCGTCCGGGCTGATTGCGGGCGAAACGTTGTAGTCGCCGACAAAGGTCACGCGGGTCGCCGGCCCGCCGGAGCTTGCCATGCGGTAAATCTGCGGGGCGCCGCCCCGGTCGCTCACGAAATAAATGCTCTGGCCGTCCGCCGAGTAGGCGGGTTCGGTGTCGATGCTGGCGTTCTTCGTGAGCTGGTGCGGCTGGCCGCCGTTCGAGGAAATCGTGTAGAGCTGGGAGCCGCCGTCCCGGCTCAGCGTCACCGCCAGCGTGCGCCCGTCCGGCGCCCAGGCCGGTGCGCTGTTGGAGCCGCGGAAGTTCGCGATCAGGCGGCGCTTGCCCGTGGAAATATCCTGCACATAGACCACCGGCTTGCGCGATTCGAACGACACGTAGGCCAGTTCCCTGCCGTTCGGCGCCCAGGCCGGTGAAATGATGGGCTCGGAACTGGCCAGCGCTGCCTGTGCATTCTCCCCGTCGGAGTCGGCAACCCAGAGGGTGTAGCGTCCGCCGCTCTTGGTGATATAGGCGATGCGGGTCGAAAAAATGCCCCGCTCGCCCGTGAGTTTTTGGTAGATGTAGTCCGCAATCCGGTGTGCCGCCAGGCGCAAATCGCCCGCGACCACCGCATAGCTCTGTCCACCCAGATCCTGCCCGCGCACCGCGTCCCACAGGCGAAACCGCACGTCGAAGCGGCCGTTGGCCAGCAGGGTCACGCTGCCCACCGCCAGCGAATCGGCCCCTTTCTGGCGCCACACCGCTATGTCGGGGTGCGAGGTTTCGTCCAGCGCGGCGCCGGATGCATCGACGCCACGAAACTGGCCGCTGCGCTCCAGATCGGCCTGCACGATGGCGCTGATTTTTTGCGGGGACTGGGCTTCGCCGCGGAACGGCGCAATCGCAATCGGCAGTTGGGTCATGCCGACACCCGAAACTTCGACGCGAAATTGGGCAAATGCGGGGGCCAGAGGGGCGGCCAAGAGACCGGCAAGCAGCAGCCGGCGGGATCCGTTTGTTTTTCGGTTCATCTGTCTGGTAAAAACCCGCACACCGCGGTGTCTGATAATCCTCGGGTCAGGCATGATTATGCCCGTTGCGAAAAGGGCACCCCGTCGTGCTGTTGTTAACCGGAGCCAACTTTTTGTTTCGACCCATTACTTTGATCCCCAGGCCGCCCGCCACAGCAACGGCGACAACGGCGAAACAAGAGGTCATTGCACCGTGCCGGCAAGTTCAGCACCGCCTCTGAAAGGGTTGCAGCGCCTGCTGCCCTACTTCGGGCATGCGCGCCTGGCGTGGTTCACGGCCGTGGTGGCGACCATCATCGGCGCCATCACCCAGCCGCTGATACCGGCCCTGCTCAAGCCGTTGCTCGATCGCGGCTTCCAGCGCGGCGCGTTGCCGCTGTGGTTCGTGCCGGCCGCGCTGCTGCTGCTGTTCGGGGTGCGTGGGGTGAGCGGCTACCTGGCACAGCTGTCACTTGCCAAGGTCACGAACGACGGCATGCTGCTGCTGCGCCGGCGCCTGTTCGCGCGCCTGCTCGATGCGGACATGGCGCTGTTCGCGCGCCAGTCGGCCAGCGCGCTGTCCAACACCGTGGTTTACGAGGTGCAGACCGGCGCCACCATGCTGGTGAATTCGTTGTCGGGCCTGGCGCGGGACTTTCTGACGCTGCTGGCGCTGCTGGGTTACCTGTTCTACCTGAACTGGAAGCTGACGCTGATTGTCGGCGTGCTGTTTCCCGCCGTGGCCTTCGTCATGCAAACCCTGTCGCGGCGGCTGTATCGCATCACCAAGGCAAGCCAGAACGCAACCGACAGCCTGGCCTACGTGGTCGAGGAAAACGTGCTGGCGCACCGCATGGTTCGGCTGCACAATGCGCAGCCCGGGCAGGCGGGCCGGTTCGATACGCTGAGCCAGGTGATCCACCGGCTGGCCATCAAATCGGTCGCCGCGCAGGCGGCCATGACGCCGCTGACTCAAATGCTGGCGGCGGCGGCGCTGTCGGCCGTGATCACCATCGCGCTGTGGCAGAACAACACCAGCGGGATCACCGTGGGCAGCTTCGTGGCGTTCGTGTCGGCCATGCTGATGCTGGTGGCGCCGATCAAGCACCTGTCGGAAGTGGCGAACCCGATCACGCGCGGACTCGCGGCGCTGGAGCGCGGGATCGACCTGATCGAGCAGACCCCGGCCGAAACCGGTGGAACCTATCAGACCGCGCACGCGCGGGGGGAACTGAGCTTCGAGGGTGTCAGCGTACGCTACAACGAAGACGCGCAGGCGGCGCTGAGCGATGTGACGCTCCGTATCTCCCCCGGCGAAGTGGTCGCACTGGTCGGGCCATCGGGCGCGGGCAAGACCACGCTGATCAACCTGTTGCCGCGCTTCGTGCTGCCGCAAAGTGGCCAGGTTCTGCTGGACGGCCGCGACATTGCAAGCTGGCAGTTGTCGGCGCTGCGCCGCCAGATTGCGATGGTCAGCCAGGACGTGGTCATGCTGAACGACACGCTGGCGGTCAACGTGGCATTGGGCGAAGCCGTGGACCGGGCGCGGGTGCTGCACTGCCTGGAAGCGGCGAACCTGGCGAACCACATCGAGACGCTGCCAGCGGGCATCGACACGCTGGTGGGGCACAACGCCACGCAGCTGTCCGGCGGACAGCGCCAGCGTCTGGCGATTGCGCGGGCGCTGTACAAGGACGCACCGGTGCTGATCCTCGACGAGGCCACCTCGGCGCTCGACACCGAGTCCGAGCGGCTGGTGCAGGAGGCGCTGCAGCGGCTGATGGCGGGGCGCACGACCCTGATCATCGCGCACCGCCTGAGCACCATCGAACATGCAGACCGGATCGCCGTGATGGCGGAGGGGCGGCTCGTCGAGCAGGGCACGCACGCGGAACTGGTGGCCTTGCGCGGCCTGTATGCGCGCCTGCACCGGATGGGTTTTGACGACCCGCAATTGGCTGAACTGGTCGCCTGAGGCCCTGCACGCCCGGCCGTTCTACAGCAGCACGATGTCGTACTGCTCCTGCCCCATGGCGCTCTCACTCTGCAGCGAAATCGGCTTGCCGATGAAGTCGGACAGGCCCGCCAGGTGCTGGCTCTCCTCGTCCAGGAACAGCTCGATCACCTGGGGCGCGGCCACCACGCGGAATTCGCGCGGATTGAACTGGCGCGCCTCGCGCAGAATCTCTCGCAGGATGTCGTAGGCCACACTGCGCGCGGTCTTCACGCTGCCCTTGCCGGCGCAGACTTCGCAGGGCTCGCACAGCATGTGGGCCAGCGATTCGCGGGTGCGCTTGCGTGTCATCTCCACCAGCCCGAGTTGCGAGAAACTGCCGGCCATGGTCTTGACGCGATCCCGCGCCAGTTGCTTGCGCAGCTCGGCCAGCACCGCGTCGCGGTGGTCCTCGCGCACCATGTCGATGAAGTCCACGATGATGATGCCGCCCAGGTTGCGCAGGCGAAGCTGGCGCGCAATGGCCCAGGTGGCTTCCAGGTTGGTCTTGAAAATCGTGTCGTCGAAGTTGCGGGCGCCGACAAAGCCGCCCGTATTCACGTCCACCGTGGTGAGCGCCTCGGTCTGGTCCACGATCAGGTAGCCGCCCGATTTCAGGTCAACCCGGCGTCCCAGCGCCTTGGCGATTTCCTCATCGATCGAGAACAAATCGAAAATCGGGCGCTCCCCCTTGTACAGCTGCAGCTTGCCCGCGGCAGCCGGCATGAACTCGCGGCCAAACGCCTGCAGCATGCCGAACTGCTCGGTCGAATCGAGCCGGATGGTCTGCGTCTCGGTGCTCACCAGGTCGCGTAGCACGCGCTGCAGCAGGTTCAGGTCCTGGTGCAAGAGCGACAGGGGTGGCAGGCGCAACGACGCCTCCTTGATGCGCGCCCAGGTCTTGCGCAGGTAGGCAATGTCTTCCGCCAGTTCGGCATCGCTGGCGTCCTCGCCATTGGTGCGCAAAATGAAGCCGCCGCCCGCCCCGCCAGCGAGTGTCTGCAGCCGCGTGCGCAGGGCGTCGCGCTGTGCCGGCGGGATTTTCTGCGAAACGCCCACATGGTCGTCCTGCGGCAAAAACACCAGCAGCCGCCCCGCAACGCTGATCTGCGTGGACAGCCGCGCGCCCTTGCTGCCGATCGGATCCTTGATGACCTGCACCATCAGCGCCTGGCCTTCGAACACCTGCCGCTCGATCGGCACGGGCGGCTGCGTGTGGCGCGCAATCTGCGGCGGCTCCCCGTCGGGATGCCGATGCCAGACATCGGCCACATGCAGAAAGGCGGCGCGCTCCAGCCCGATGTCGATGAAGGCCGACTGCATGCCCGGCAGCACCCGCGCCACCTTGCCCAGATAGACGTTGCCGACCAGGCCGCGCTCCAGCGTGCGCTCCACGTGCAACTCCTGCACGGCGCCGCCCTCCACCAGGGCCACGCGGGTTTCCTGGGGCGACCAGTTGATCAGAATGTCTTGCTGCATGAGAGGCCCAGGGCCTTGAGGAGTTGTGCCGTCTCGAACACCGGCAGTCCCATGATGCCAGAATAACTGCCGCTGATGCGCGTGATGAACGTGGCCGCCGCACCCTGCACTGCATAGGCGCCGGCCTTGCCCAGCGGCTCGCCGGAGGCCACATAGCGCCGGATCTGCGCCGGCGTGAGCGCGGCAAACGTGACGCGCGAATCGCACAGCGCGGCCCGCCGATTGCGCCCCTGCTGCGCCGCGACGGCGGTGAGGACGCGGTGCGTGGTGCCCGACAGGCCATGCAGCATGCGCCGGGCGTCCGCTTCGTCCACCGGCTTGCCATAGATGGTGCGCCCCAGCGCCACCGTGGTGTCGCAGCACAGGATGGGCGCCGGCGGCAGGCTGCGGCGCTGCAGGCGCGCCACCGCAGCATCGAGCTTGAGCTCGGTGACGCGCTTGACGTAGGCGGCCGGCGCCTCGCCTGGCAGCACGGCCTCAAGGGCTTCGGCGTCCTCGTTGGCATCGGGCAGCAGCAGTTCGAAGCGCACGCCCATCTGCTGCAGCAACTGGCGCCGGCGCGGGCTCTGCGACGCCAGGTAGATGAATTTACTCACGATGGTACGGATGCCCCGCGTTGATGGACCAGGCGCGGTACAGCTGCTCGAGCAGCAGCACGCGCGCCATGGCGTGCGGCAGCGTCAGGTCTGACAGGCGGATGCGCTCATGCGCACTTTGCTTGAACGCCGGATCGAGTCCGTCGGGCCCGCCGATCACGAGCGCCACATCCAGACTCTCGTGTTGCCACTGCCTGAGTTTGCCGGCCAGCGCCGTCGTCGTGAGCGCGCTGCCGTGCTCGTCCAATACCACCACGCGCGCGCCTTTGCCGCAACTGGACTGGATCGCCGCCTGAATGCGTTCGCGCTCGGCCCCGTACAGCGTCTCCAGCGTCCTGGAGCCGCGCGGCTCGGTCTTGACCGCCTTGATCTCGACCTTGCAATCCGGCGGGAAACGCCTGGCGTAATCATCGCAGGCGGTCTGCGCCCAGCCGGGCAGTCGCTGGCCGACAGCGACGATCACCACCTTCATGGCGCGGCGCCGGCCTGGCCTCAGGCCTTGCGCGTGGGGGCCTTCCTGGCGCCCGGTTTGGCGCTTGGCCGCGCTGCGGCCTTGGACGGCGCCTTGCGCGGTGTCTCAGCCGCGGCGGCCCTGGCTGCGGTTTTGACGGCGGAGGAGCGGCGCAGCGATGGAGAAGCACTTCCATCGACTATCGTTTTTGAAGCGATCTTCCCTTTCGTGGCGGGGGCTGGAGTCGCTTTTGATGCAGATTTTCCCGGGGCGGGCTTTCGGCTGTCGGGCTGGGTCGCCGGCTGGGCGGCATGTGCCACAACGGGCTTGGGCGCGCCCAACTTCAGGCGCACCGGCGTGCCGCCCCAAATCTCTTCGAGGTTGTAGTAGGACCGGATGCCGGGCTGCATGACATGCACCACGGCGCGGCCGCAGTCCACGATGATCCATTCGCCGTTCGCCTCGCCTTCCATGCGCGGCTTGGGAAAACCGGCGTCGCGTACCGCGTCGCGCACGCTGGCGGCGAGCGCCTTGGTCTGGCGGTTCGAGGTTCCCGACGCAACGACGACCCGTTCAAACAGCGCGGAAAGATGCTCGGTGTTGAACACCCGCAAGTCGATGGCCTTAACCTGCTCCAGCCCGTCGACAATGGCGCGCTGCAGTTTCTGGGTGTCTTTTTTGGCGGTGGTTTCGGTGGTCATCAAGGGGTGCGATAAAGGTGATGCTGTTCAATATAGCGTGCAATGGAAGCGGGAACCAGTTGGGCTATCCCTTGGCCTGCATTGTGACGGTTGCCGGCCAGCGCGCGAATTTGGGTGGCGCTGACCTGCATGGGGGTCCATTGCAACGGCGCAAACCGTGCGTGGGGAAAATTCATCGAATCGAATTCGGCCTGCGCCCTTTCCTGTTGTTCGCGTTCAGCTATTGAAATAATAGCAATCTGAAAAAGATCCTGCCATCGATGCCAGCTCGGCAGCGCGCGTGCCTGGTCGGCGCCCATGACCAGGTACAACTGGGCACCGGGCTGCTCGGACGCGAACTCGCGCAGCGTATCGATCGTGTAGGTAGGCCCGGCACGGTGCATCTCCCGATCGTCCACCACCACACCGGGCAGCCCGGCAAACGCCAGCCGCGCCATGGCCAGCCGGTCACTTGCGGGCGTCAGAATCCTGGCTTTGTGCCAGGCGTGGCCGGTCGGCACGACACGCAGCTCGTCCAGCTGCAGCTGCGCCAGCGCCGCGCCAGCCAGGGCCACATGGCCGTTGTGCGGCGGGTCGAACGCGCCACCGAACATGCCCACGCGCCGCGCGCCGGCAGTCAAATCCACTCCCGCCGCGGCAGGTACCGGGTGTACAGGTCTTCTTCGGGCGAACCGGGCTCGACCTGATGCTGATAGGACCAGCTCGCCAGCGGCGGCATGGACAGCAAAATGGATTCGGTGCGCCCGCCCGATTGGAGTCCGAAGTGCGTGCCCCGGTCCCACACCAGGTTGAATTCGACGTAACGGCCGCGCCGGTACAGCTGGAAGGCCCGCTCGCGCTCGCCCCAGGGCAGGTCCATGCGGCGCTCCACGATCGGCAGGTAGGCGGCCAGAAACGCCGAGCCGACCGACTGCATCATGGCCTGGCTGCGCGGCAGCCCGAGTTCGGCAAAATCGTCGAAGAACACCCCGCCCACGCCGCGTGCCTCGCCCCGGTGCTTGAGGAAGAAATAGTCGTCGCACCAGGCCTTGAAACGCGGGTACTTGTCGTCGCCGAACGGGGCCAGCGCCGCCTGGCAACTGCGGTGGAAGTGCACGGCGTCTTCCTCGAAGCCATAAACCGGCGTCAGGTCCATGCCGCCGCCAAACCAGCACACCGGCGCCTGGTCAGCCATACTGGCGGCCAGCATGCGGACGTTCATGTGCACCGTCGGCACATAGGGGTTGCGCGGATGAAATACCAGCGAGACGCCCAGCGCCTCGAACGGCGCGCCCGCCAGGTCAGGCCGGTGCTGCGTGGCCGAGGGCGGCAGCCGCGGGCCCGTGACATGCGAGAAGCCGCAGCCGGCGCGCTCGAACACCCCGCCGTTCTCCAGAATTTGCGTGATGCCGCTGCCCTGCAACGGCTCCCCCGGAGGCTTGTCCCAGGCATCGGTCAGGAACGGTGTACCGTCGAGCGCGGCGACGCGCGAGGTGATGCCCTGTTGCAAATCCAGCAGATAGGTGCGTACGGCCTGGACAACATTGGCACCGGCGGGCGTCATTTGACCGCCCGATGCCCGATGTCGCGGCGGTATTGCATGCCGTCGAACGAGATGCCGCGCACGGCCTCGTAGGCGCGTTGCTGGGCCAGCCGGACGTTGTCGGCCAGTGCCGTCACACACAGCACGCGTCCGCCCGTGGTGCGCAGCGCGCGATCGCGCAGCGCAGTGGCGGCATGGAACACGACGCAGTCGTCCGCTTCCGCAGGCAACCCCGCGATCACGTCGCCCGTGCGCGGGCTCGCCGGATAGCCGTGCGCGGCCAGCACCACGCCGAGTGCCGTACGCCGGTCCCATTGCAGGTCGACCTGATCGAGCCGGCCGTGCAGGCCGGGTTCGGTCGCGGCCCACAGTACCCCGAACAGGTCTGACTTGAGTCGCAGCAGGATCGGCTGCGTTTCGGGATCGCCCAGGCGGCAATTGAATTCCAGTGTTTTGGGCCGGCCACCGGCGTCGATCATGAGTCCCGCATACAGAAAACCGGTGTAGGCGATGCCTTCTTTTTCCATCCCCTTGAGGGTCGGCAGGATGATCTCGCGCATCGCGCGGGCATGCACATCGGCCGTCACCACCGGCGCGGGCGAATAAGCCCCCATGCCACCGGTGTTCGGGCCCTGGTCGCCATCGAGCAGGCGCTTGTGGTCCTGTGAGGATGCCAGCGCGGTCACGTTCTTGCCGTCGCACAGCACGATGAAGCTGGCTTCCTCGCCATGCAGGAATTCTTCGATCACCACGCGCGGCGCGGTGTCCTTCGCATCGCTCGCCGCGTGCGTCGCCGGGGTGGCAGCGCCCAGCATCGCATCAATCGCCGCATGCGCCTCGGGCACCGTCATGGCGACCACCACGCCCTTGCCCGCCGCCAGGCCGTCCGCCTTGACCACGATCGGCGCGCCCTTTTGCTGCACGTAGGCGTGCGCGGCCACGGGATCGGTAAAGGTTTCGTACTCGGCCGTCGGAATGCCGTGGCGCTTCATGAACGCCTTGGAAAATGCCTTCGAGCTTTCCAACCGGGCGGCGGCCCGGGTTGGACCGAACACGCGCAGGCCGTGCGTCCGAAACTCATCGACCAGCCCGGCGGCCAGCGGCCCTTCCGGCCCCACCACCGTGAGCGATATGCCGTTCGTCACGGCCCATTCGCGCAGCGCCACGACCTGCGTGATATCGATGCACTCGAACCGGTGATCCAGCGCGGTGCCGCCATTGCCCGGCGCCACGTAGACCCGGCTGACCCGGGGCGATTGAGCCAGCTTCCAGGCCAGCGCATGCTCCCGGCCGCCTCCTCCGACGACAAGAACCTTCATGCGCCACCGGCCTCGTCGATATTCGCGTTGTGGTACACGTCCTGGGTGTCGT
Organism: Burkholderiaceae bacterium; assembly: GCA_004323695.1. Lineage (GTDB taxonomy): Bacteria > Pseudomonadota > Gammaproteobacteria > Burkholderiales > Burkholderiaceae_C > Rhodoferax_A. The sequence goes on along the minus strand of SCRU01000110.1, from coordinate 38,905 downwards.
CCAGGTCTTCCAGCGCATCGAGCAATTTCTGCATGCGCACGGCATCGTCGCCTGAGAGGTCAATCGTGTTTTCAGCGCGCATGGTGACGCCCGCCACCTCGGGTTTGAGTCCGGCCGCGTCCAGCGCGTTCTTCACGTTCTCGAAGTCCGCATAGGCCGTCAGCACTTCGATCGCGCCATCCTCGTCCGCGACCACATCCTCGGCACCGGCCTCCAGCGCTGCTTCCATGACCGCATCTTCGGAGGTTCCAGGCGCAAAAATCAGCTGGCCGCAATGCTTGAACTGGAACGCGACCGAACCCTCGCTGCCCATGTTGCCGCCCAGCTTGCTGAAGGCGTGGCGCACCTCGGCCACGGTACGCACTCGGTTGTCGGTCATGGTGTCGACGATGATGGCGGCGCCGCCGATGCCGTAGCCCTCGTACCGGATTTCCTCGTAACTCACGCCCTCGGCGTTGCCGGTGGCCTTGTCGATGTTGTATTTGATGCGATCCGCCGGCATGTTGGCGGCCTTGGCCTTGTCCACCGCCAGACGCAGCCGCGGGTTGGCGCTCAAGTCACCGCCGCCGGCGCGGGCCGCGACGGTGATCTCGCGGATGATGCGAGTCCAGATCTTTCCGCGCTTCTCATCCTGGCGGCCCTTGCGGTGCTGGATATTCGCCCATTTACTGTGTCCGGCCACGGAAAATCCTTTGGTATTGATTTAATCTACACCCCTGATTTTACTTTTCAATGCGACCCGACCGAGGCCCCTCGATGACCACCTTCGCCCTGCTGCTGTTTCCCGCGCTGGCCCAGCTCGACCTCACCGGTCCCTACGAGGTGTTCTGTCGTTGCCCCGATGCGCGGGTTCATCTGGTGTGGAAATCCATGGACCCGGTGGTGACCGAGCACGGCATGCGCATCCTGCCCACCACCACCTTCAGTGAATTGCCCCGGGCCGACGTGCTCTGCGTGCCGGGCGGCTTCGGCGTGAACGCGCTGCTGACCGACGACGAAACCCTGGTCTACCTGCGGCAGCTGGCGAGCGGCGCGCGCTACATCACCTCGGTCTGCACCGGCGCGCTGGTGCTTGGCGCCGCGGGCCTGCTGCGCGGGCGCCGGGCCACAACCCACTGGACGGCCGTGGACTATCTGACCGCTTTCGGCGCCACGCCTGCGCCCGGGCGCACCGTCACGGACGGCCCGGTGGTGACGGGCGGCGGCGTCACGGCGGGGATTGATTTCGCGCTGGAACTGGCTGCGGCCATGCATGGGCGCGCCGTGGCCGAAGCCATCCAGCTCGCGATCGAGTACAACCCGGCCCCGCCATTCCGTGCTGGCCATCCGGACGTGGCGCCGCCGGAGATCACGGCGGCGCTGCGCGAAAAGTCGCTGCCACGCCAGGCCGAGCGCGCCGCGCAAGTACGCCTCGCCGCGGCCCGGCTGGGCTGATACCCTGTGCCGGACTCTATTTTTGATGAAGAAAGAACAAAACCCATGCCTGCCCTGCCCCCGAACGTACATCTGATCACCCACCCGCTGGTGCAGCACAAGCTGACGCTGATGCGCCGCAAAGACGCATCGACCAACACCTTCCGGCGCCTGCTCGGCGAACTCAGCAGCCTGATGGCCTACGAGGTCACGCGCGACATGCCGATGCAGGAGGTGCAGGTGGAGACGCCGCTGGAGACCATGACGGGGCGCGTCATCGACGGCAAGAAGCTCGTGTTCGTCTCGATCCTGCGCGCCGGCAACGGCATTCTGGAAGGCATGCTCAGCGTGGTGCCGGGCGCGCGCGTCGGGCACGTGGGCCTGTACCGCGACCCCAAAACGCTGCAGGCCGTGGAGTACTACTTCAAGATGCCGCAGGACATGCAGGAGCGCGACATCGTGATCGTTGATCCGATGCTGGCTACCGGCAATTCGGCCATCGCCGCCGTGGACCGGCTCAAGAAGCTGGCGCCGAAGTCGATCAAGTTTGTGTGTCTGCTGACCTGCCCCGAGGGCATTACCGCGCTGCACGGGGCGCATCCGGATGTGCCGATCTACACCGCCGCGGTGGACCGGCAACTGAACAGCCACGGCTACATCCTGCCCGGCCTGGGCGACGCGGGTGACCGCATTTTCGGCACCAAATGACCTGGAGCGGTGCGTGCGACGCTGTTTTTCGTGGCTACTAAAATAGAAGCATACTATTCATGATGGGTAATGGCTACAGCCTCTATTTCTAGAAACATGGAGCAACCGAACCGATGACGAGTTACTGGCTGATGAAGTCCGAGCCCGGCGAATGCTCGGTGGACGACGTGCTGGCGGCGCCCAACGCCACCGTGCCCTGGTTCGGCGTGCGCAACTACCAGGCGCGCAACTTCATGCGCGACGCCATGCGCGTGGGAGACGGCGTGCTGTTCTACCACTCCAGCTGCGCGGAGCCCGGCATCGTCGGCGTGGCGCGGGTCGCGTCCGCACCCTACCCCGACCCGACCCAGTTCGACGTCAAGTCGCCCTACTTCGACGCCAAGTCCAGGCGCGAGGAGCCGCGCTGGACGCTGGTGGACGTGCAGGTGCTGCGCAAGACGCGCAACCTCGCGCTGCCCGAACTGCGTGCCCATGACGCGTTGCAGGATCTCGTGGTGCTGCGCAAGGGCAACCGCCTGTCCATCACACCGGTCGAGGCGCGGCACTGGCGGATCCTGTCGAAGCTGCTGGACCATCCATAGCGTCGGCCGGGCATCCAGAGCGGCGGCGTTCGAGCGGGGATGCCGAATGCCGGTCTATTCGGGCAACGTCGATGACCCCGAAGCCTCGTCCAGGGCGCTGGCGAGCGCGTCCAGCGCCTGGCCCACAGGCTGCTCCAACTTGAGTGCCAGCAGTTCATCCGCCCGTGTGCGCCCCAGATTCACGGCGGCCACCGGCTTGCCGGCCACCACGGCCGCCTGCACGAAGCGAAAGCCCGAATACACCATGAGCGAGGAGCCGGCCACCAGCACGGCGTCGGCCTGCGCCAAGGCGCCCAGCGCCTCTTTGACGCGCTCGCGTGGCACGTTCTCGCCGAAGAACACCACGTCGGGCTTGAGCAGTCCACCGCAGTGGGGGCACGCGGGAATGTCAAAACCCGAGAAGTCGCGGGCTTCGAGGTCGGCGTCGCCGTCGGGCGCGGCCTTCGCGTCCAGCGCGGCCCAATCGGGGTTGCGGCGCAGCAGTTCAGCCTGCAGCGCAGCGCGCGGGCTGCGGGCTTCGCAGGCCATGCAGCGCACGGTATCGACGCGGCCGTGCAGATCGATCACGCGCTGGCTGCCGGCAGCACGATGCAGGCCGTCCACGTTCTGCGTGAGCAGCAGCTCGACGCGCCCGGCCGCCTCCAGCCGGGCCAGCGCGCGATGCGCCAGGCTGGGCCGCGCCTGGCCGATCACGCGCCAGCCGATCAGGCTGCGCGCCCAGTAGCGCTGGCGTGTGGCCTCCTCGCCCATGAACGCCTGCCAGGTCACGGGCGCCGCGCGCTTCCAGTCGCCATTGGCATCGCGGTAGTCCGGGATGCCCGATTCCGTGCTGCAGCCCGCGCCGGTCAGCACGAACAGCCGCCGGTGGCGGTGCGCGAATTCGGTCAGATCGGTGATGCTCATCGGGCGTTCGGGCACGCCTCACCGCGAGGGTGCGATGCTCCCGGCATAGTCATACAGCGCGCCCAGGATCTCTTCGCCGCGCTCGTCGGCCGTTTCCGACAACTGGTCGATCTCGGAGAACAGCTGGTCCACCGTGCGCGCGCCGCCCGCGCCTTCGAACAAGCGGGCCGCGCGGTGCCCTTCCCAGCGCCGGGCGTCGTCGTCCGACAAGGTGGCGGGATGGTTGCGCGCACGGTAGCGGAACAGCAATTCCTCCAGCCGCGCGTCGTCAAACCCGGTGCGGGCAGTGGCCAGCTTCTGCGGGGAGAGGCCGCGCAGTTGCGTGAGCTTTCGCCGGTCGCTGTTGCCGATGAAGCCGCCGTACAAGTCCTCGTCCACATCGGGTGTCGGCTCTTCAGGGCGGCGGAAGACCTCCTGCCAGATCGTGCTCATGTCGGGCAGCGTGGCCGCGGCGCCGGCGTGCGCCAGGGCCTGGTCAACGTCCAGCCCCCAGCGCTGTGCCATGGCGGGGGTGAGCGTCTTGAGGTTACTCACCACCATCGGTGACTTGTTCAGGTGAATCGTCTTGACCGGCAGGCGCACGATGCCTTCGGGCAGATCGTCGGCCCGGCTGAACAGGCGCGTGCGAATCGTGTCGGCGTCCAGCAGGGCGAGCTCGCGCGGGTCGTACGCCAAGTCCCAGGCAATCAGCTCGTTCTTGTTGGTCGGGTGGCTGGCCAGCGGCCACATTAGGCCCAAGCAGCCGCGTTCGGCCGGGAACATGCCGGAGATGTGCAGAAACGGCCGGGCCAACTGGAGCGAGGTAGGCAAGCCCAGCTCGGCCGCCACGCGGTCCTTCTTGTGCAGGCCCAGGCAAAAATCGAACAGCTTGGGTTGCTTGTTCCTCAGCAACCGCGCCAGCGCGATCGTGGCGCGCACGTCGGACAGCGCATCGTGCGCCGCCTCGTGAATGAGCCCATTGGCGGCCGTCAGATCGGTCAGCTTGAAGCTGGCACCGCCTTGCGCATTTTTCGGCCACTCGATGCCGTCCGGGCGCAGCGCGTACGCGGTGCGCACCACGTCGAGCAGGTCCCAGCGCCCGCACTCGTTTTGCCACTCGCGCGCATACGGATCGATCAGGTTGCGCCAGAACATGAAGCGCGTGATCTCGTCGTCGAAGCGGATCGTGTTGTAGCCGACTCCGATCGTGCCGGGTTCGGCCAGTGCCTGCTCGATCTGCGCGGCGAACTGGTGCTCCGGCACGCCACGCGCCAGGCACAGCTGCGGCGTGATGCCGGTGATCAGGCACGACTGCGGGTCGGGCAGGAAATCGGGCGCCGGCTGGCAGTACAGCATCAGCGGTTCGCCGATTTCATTGAGATCGGCATCGGTGCGGATGGCCGCAAACTGGGCCGGCCGGTCGCGCCGTACCTGGGTCCCGAAGGTTTCGTAGTCGTGCCAGAGAAAGGTGTGCATGCCCGTCGAACCTGAAATGATGATGAATTCGGCCTTTAGCCCTTACTGGATATCGCTGGTAAGCTATCAGCAGGATAGTAAAAGGGCCGGCAACTTGACGCTGCCGGCCCTTTGCATTGTGGCGCAGGCGATTTCAGCCCGTGGTCGCTTCTTCCGACTCCGGCTTGGCGCGCCCTTCCTTTTTCGGCAGCGGCTGAATGTCGAGTTGCACCTCGCCACTCTCGACGCCCTTCTCGTCGGCGGTCACCTTCATGTCCACCGTGAGGCGCCCGCCGTCCTGCAGGCGTCCGAACAGCAGCTCGTCGGCCAGCGCGCGACGGATCGTGTCCTGGATCAGCCGCTGCATCGGGCGCGCACCCATCAGCGGGTCAAAGCCCTTCTTGGCCAGGTACTTGCGCAGCGTGTCGGTGAAGGTGACCTCCACTTTCTTCTCGGCCAGCTGCGTCTCGAGCTGCAGCAGGAACTTGTCCACCACGCGCAGGATCACGGTTTCGTCCAGCGCCTTGAAACTCACCGTGGCGTCCAGGCGATTGCGGAACTCGGGCGTGAACAGGCGCTTGATGTCGGCCATCTCGTCGCCCGCCTCGCGATGCGTCGTGAAACCGATCATCGCCTTGTTCATGGTCTCGGCGCCCGCGTTCGTCGTCATGATGATGATGATGTTGCGAAAGTCCGCCTTGCGCCCGTTGTTGTCGGTCAGCGTGCCATGGTCCATCACCTGCAGCAGCACGTTGAAGATGTCCGGGTGCGCCTTCTCGATTTCGTCGAGCAGCAGCACCGCGTGCGGCTTCTTGGTGACGGCCTCGGTCAGCAGCCCGCCCTGGTCGAAGCCGACGTAGCCCGGCGGCGCGCCGATCAGGCGGCTCACGGCGTGGCGCTCCATGTACTCCGACATGTCGAAGCGGATCAACTCGATGCCCATGATGTAGGCCAGTTGCTTGGCCGCCTCGGTCTTGCCGACGCCGGTGGGGCCCGAGAACAGGAACGAGCCGATCGGCTTGTCCACCTTGCCCAGGCCCGAGCGCGCCATCTTGACGCTGCTTGCCAATACTTCCAGCGCCTTGTCCTGGCCGAACACGACGCTTTTCAGGTCGCGCTCGAGTGTCTGCAGCTTGCCGCGGTCGTCATTCGATACGTTGGCCGGCGGAATCCGCGCGATCTTGGCCACGATCTCCTCGACCTCGGTCTTGGTGATGGTTTTCTTGCGCTTGTTGCTGGGCAGAATGCGCTGCGCAGCGCCAGCCTCGTCGATCACATCGATCGCCTTGTCGGGCAGGTGCCGGTCGTTGATGTATTTGGCGGAAAGCTCCGCCGCGGCCTGCAGGGCGGCCACGGCGTACTTGACGCTGTGATGCTCCTCGAAGCGCGTCTTCAATCCCTTGAGGATTTCAACGGTCTCCGCCACGGTGGGCTCCACCACATCGACTTTCTGGAAACGCCGTGACAGCGCAGCGTCCTTCTCGAAAATACCCCGGTATTCGGTAAACGTCGTTGCGCCAATGCACTTGATCTGGCCCGAACTCAGCGCGGGCTTGAGCAGGTTCGACGCGTCCAGCGTGCCGCCCGAGGCCGCGCCGGCCCCGATCAGGGTGTGGATTTCGTCAATGAACAGGATCACATTGGGCTTGTCCTTGAGGCTTTTCAGCACGCCCTTGAGCCGCTGCTCGAAATCGCCGCGGTACTTGGTGCCGGCCAGCAGCGCGCCCATGTCGAGCGAATAAACATTCGACTCCGCGAGGATTTCCGGCACATCGCTTTGCGTGATGCGCCAGGCCAGGCCCTCGGCGATGGCGGTCTTGCCCACGCCGGCCTCGCCCACCAGCAGCGGATTGTTCTTGCGCCGGCGGCACAGGATCTGGATCACGCGCTCGACCTCGTAGTTGCGGCCGATCAGCGGATCAATCTTGCCGTCCTTCGCGAGCTGGTTCAGGTTCTGCGTGTATTGCTCCAGCGGCGAAGCTTTTTCGTTGCGTTCTCCGCCCTCCTCGCCATCCGGCGCGGCCGCATCGCCGCTCTTGGCGGGCTCGGGCGGATCGCTCTTCTTGATGCCATGCGCAATGAAGTTCACCACGTCCAGGCGCGTGACGCCCTGCTGGTGCAGGTAGTACACCGCGTGCGAGTCCTTCTCGCCGAAGATCGCGACCAGCACGTTCGCGCCCGTGACCTCCTTCTTGCCATTGCCGGTGGACTGCACATGCATGATGGCGCGCTGGATCACGCGCTGGAAACCCAGCGTGGGCTGGGTGTCCACATCGTCGGTGCCCGCCACCTGCGGCGTGTTGTCCTTGATGAAATTCGCGAGCGACTTGCGCAAGTCGTCGATGTTGGCCGAGCAGGCCCGCAGCACCTCGGCGGCACTGGGGTTGTCGAGCAAGGCGAGCAGCAGGTGCTCCACGGTGATGAACTCGTGGCGCTGCTGCCGGGCCTCCACGAAGGCCATGTGCAAGCTGACTTCCAATTCCTGGGCAATCATGTGATTTCCTTTTTGCCTTGCTGTAATGATGAACTTTAAATGGGTGCCTGTCCAAATTATTCAACGGGCTCGCTCAGGCATTGCAGCGGGTGCCCTGCCTTGTTCGCGGCGTCCCGCACCTGGTCCACCTTGGTGGCGGCCACATCCTTCGAATACACGCCGCACACGCCTTTGCCGTCCAGATGGATCTTGAGCATGATCTGGGTTGCTGTTTCGCGGTCCTTGCTGAAAAACTCCTGAATCACCACCACCACGAATTCCATGGGGGTGTAATCGTCGTTCAGCATCACCACCTGGTGCATCTGCGGTGGCTTGACCTTCTGTCGGCGCCGCTCCAGAACCACCGAGCCGCCACCGTCCCCGTCGGGCGACTCGGTCTTCGGCGCAGGGGGTCTGGAGGGAAGTTTGGTGGCCATGGATTTCATTCTATCGGGCAGTCCGGCGCACTGCACCGCCTGGATAAACTGGTGGCGTCCGGGATATTTTCAAGCCTGAAGGAATCCCCGCACAAAGCATGGCGCAGCGCCGATCCAGGGGGGCGGTCGCTTCGATCAACCCACAAAATTTCGGCCCACGTTGTCAACCGGGGGCAAACCGCGCCCGTTACGGAAGGGCCATTTCAATCCTCTTGGAGTGGAATTTCTCCGTAACGTTACTTTAAGGAATTTTTAAATGAACAAGATTCTCGGCGCCCTCATCGCTGGCCTGTTTGCTGCCGGTGCCTATGCACAAACACCCGCCGCTCCGGCGGCTGCGCCTGCGGCTCCTGCCGCTGCCGAAGCTCCTGCCGCAGCGCCTGCTGCTGCTCCTGCCAAGGCTGCCAAAAAGGCCCATAAAGCCAAGAAGGCTCATCACAAAGCCCACAAAGCCAAGAAGGCTGCTAAGAAGGCCGAAGCGGCCAAGACCGAATAAGTCATTTCTGACTTTGCGTGAAAATGCCCGCTACTGCGGGCATTTTTTTTGTCCCCGCGCGCGCTGGAAGGTGAATCTCATGAGTCTGCGTTCCGTATTCCTGTCCGCCCTTGTCGCCGGTCTCTCGCTGTGGGCGGGTGCGGCGAGCGCGGGCGGCCCGCAACTGGAGCTGCCGCGTACCAAGCTGACGGCCGACATGTACCAGATCGATGTCCAGTTGGCCACGACTCCTGCACAGCAGGAATACGGCTTGATGTTCCGCAAGCAGATGCCGCAACAGGAAGGCATGCTGTTCGTATTCGACACGCCCAGCACGCAGTGTTTCTGGATGAAGAACACCCTGCTGCCGCTGACCGCCGCGTTCATTGCAGATGACGGCACCATCGTGAACCTGGCCGACATGGCGCCGCAGACGACGAATCCCCATTGCTCGGCCAAGCCGGTGCGTTTCGTGCTCGAAATGAATCAGGGCTGGTTCGCCAAGCGGTCCATCAAGGCCGGGTTCAGGCTGGGTGGACGTCCGTTCCAGGCCCATTGACGCCCATTCACGGCCATGACCCGCCGAATCGCGGCACCGGTGGCGCTGCGCCAACGGTGTCCGTCCCGACAAAAAAGCCGGCTCATGCCGGCTTTTTCATGCGTGAATATTGCTTCAGCCGAAATTCTTCTCGGCAAAGCTCCAGTTCACCAGCTTGTCGAGGAAGGTTTCCACATATTTCGGGCGCAGGTTGCGGTAATCGATGTAGTAGGCATGCTCCCACACGTCCACCGTCAGCAGGGCCTTGTCAGCCGTGGTCAGCGGCGTGCCGGCCGGCCCCATGTTCACGATGTGCACCGAACCGTCCGCCTTCTTCACGAGCCAGGTCCAGCCGGAGCCGAAATTCGCGCCCGCCGACTTCACGAACGCTTCCCGGAACGCGGCGTAAGTCCCCCACTTTGCGGCAATGGCTTTGGCCAGCGCGCCAGACGGCTCACCGCCGCCCTGGGGCTTCATGCAGTTCCAGAAGAACGTGTGGTTCCAGATTTGCGCGGAGTTGTTGTAGATGCCGCCGCTGGATTTTTTGACGATGTCTTCCAGCGCCATGTTCTCGAATTCGGTGCCCTTTTGCAGGTTGTTGAGGTTCACCACATAGGCGTTGTGGTGCTTGCCGTAGTGGTACTCCATGGTTTCCTTGGAGTAGCTGGGCGCCAGCGCATCGATCGCGTAAGGCAGTGCAGGCAGTTTGTGTTCCATGATTTCGTTCCTCTTGGTTTGTGGTCGGGATCGCTGATTGTAGGAATTAAATGAGGCGTTGCGGCGCGACCGTGAGATCAACCTCGCCATCCGCGAGGGTGGCGCGCAGGGCCTGGCCGACATGCGTCTGGCGCACGCGCGTCACGGCGCTGCCGTCCAGGTCCGCCAGCCAGGCATAGCCGCGCTGCAAAACCAGGCGCGGGTCCAGCAGTTCCAGGCGCAAACGGGCGCGCTCCAGCCGCTCATGTGCCGCCGCCGCTGCGCGCCGACATTTCTCTGGAAAACTGGCCTCCAGCCCTTGCAGGGTGGATGTTTTAAGCTGCAAGTTTGATAGCACTTCGTAGCGCAGGCGCTGCGCCTGCTGGCCCAGCCGCAGTTGCTGGCGCGCCAGCAATGCGGAGGGCCGGCCCAGCCGCGAGGCCGCCAGATCGACCCGCTGGCTCTGGTTGTCGCACTGGCGCAGCACGGCGTTGGACAGTCGCTCGCTCGCCTGCGCGAGCGCGCCCAGCCACACGTCGCGCGGCTGGGCCACCAGTTCGGCGGCGGCCGTTGGCGTGGGCGCGCGCAGGTCGGCGCAAAAGTCGGCGATGGTGAAGTCGGTCTCATGGCCGACACCGCAAACGACCGGGACCGGGCTTTGCACGATGGTGCGCGCCAGCTGCTCGTCGTTGAAGGCCCACAAGTCCTCCATGGATCCGCCGCCGCGCACCAGCAGGATCACGTCGATGCAAATACCCGGCACTGCCCCTTTCCTTGGAGTCAAATCGGCCGCTTGTCCTTGCCTGGCGGGCGTGAGAAGATACAGATTTGATAGCGCTCGGACCAGGTCGGCCGGCGCGTTGGCGCCCTGCACGAGGGCGGGCGAAACCAACACCGGAATGTGTGGCACGCGGCGCCGCAGCGCCGTCACCACATCATGCAGCGCGGCCGCGCCCAGCGAGGTGACGACACCGATGCCGCGCGGCATCGCTGGCAGTTCGCGCTTGCGGGCCGCGTCGAACAGACCTTCGATTTCCAGCCTGGCCTTGAGCCGCAGGAACTGCTCGAACAGCGCGCCCTGCCCGGCCCGGCTCATGCTCTCCACGACAAGTTGCAGGTCGCCGCGCTGCTCGTACACGCCCAGGCGAGCGCGCAATTCGACCAGTTCTCCGTCGCGCGGCGAAAAGTCGAGCAGGCTCGCCGCACGCCGGAACATCGCGCAGCGGATCTGTCCGGTTTCGTCCTTCAAAGAGAAATAGCAGTGACCGCTGGCGGCCCGTGAAAAACCCGAGACTTCGCCGCGCACGGCAACGGGATTGAACTTCGCATCCAGCGCATCGGCCACGGCTTTGCACAGCGCGCCGACCTGCCAGATGCGCGGCACGGCGCCAGCGATGGGCGCCTCAGCCATGGCACGCGGCCGGGCGCATTGAACGGCAGCCTTCCACCGCAACCGGCACCTTGCAGGGCAGCGCATTCCAGGACCGTCCGAAGGCCGATGTTGTCGTGCAAACCATTGATTTCACGAGATATTTCTCCGCTCAAAATGTCAACGTTTTGTCACATTCACGCACTGGCGCGGCCCGCGAGCCCGTACCACGCGACTTTTCAACAAAGTTGTCCACATATTCTGGTGTTTACTCGCGGGCAGAACGGTGCCCGATTATCCGGGTTGTGCTGCACGAAGCGCCGGCGGACACGCCGCTCCAACCCGTGGCCCCGGGCGAACCGTCATGGGCGATCGTGCAACACCGCCCGGCCGGATTGCGGTAAGCCATAATCTCACCCCGCATCCCGGCGTTTTCTTCGCGCTTTCGGCGCACCTTTTTTTCTTCAGCGGAGACTCCATTTGCTGTCCATCGTACAAGCCGCGGGGTGGCCGATCTGGCCGCTCGTCATCGCCTCGATCGTGGCGTTGGCCCTGATCATCGAGCGCTTTGTCAGTCTCAAGACCGCCAAAATTGCACCGCCGCGGCTGCTGGACGAGGCCATTGCGGTTTCGCGCACGGCGGTGCCGGTGCCGGACGTCGTCACACAACTCGAACAGAATTCCGCGCTCGGCGCGATTCTGGCCAGTGGCTTGCGCGCATTGAATATCGACCCGCGCTGCAGCGAGGCCGAGCTGCGCGCCACGCTGGAAGGCGCAGGGCGCAGCGTGGCGCACCAGCTGGAGAAATACCTGAACGCGCTCGCGACCATCGCCTCGGCCGCGCCGTTGATGGGACTGTTCGGCACGGTGATCGGCATGATCGAGATTTTCGGCTCGCAGGCCTCCGGCAGCCTGGGAGCGGCCGGCGCGGGCAACCCGGCGCAGCTCGCCCATGGCATCTCGGTGGCGCTGTACAACACGGCGTTCGGCCTGATCATCGCCGTTCCTTCGCTGATTTTCTGGCGCTACTTCCGTGGCCGTGTCGATGAATACCTGCTGACGCTGGAGCTGGCTGCCGAACGCTTCGCGCGCCATCTGGCCACCCTGCGCCGCTAGCAGTCCGCCATGAACTTCCGGCCGAAACCGCGGGACGAGCCCGAAATCAACCTGATTCCGTTCATCGACGTGCTGCTGGTGATCCTGATCTTCCTGATGCTCACCACCACTTACAGCAAGTTCACCGAGATGCAGATCAAGCTGCCGGTCGCGGACACCGAGGCGCAGCGCAACTACAACAAGGAAGTGATCGTGGCCATCAGTGCCGACGGGCGCTACATGGTGGGCAAGACGCCCATCGCCGGCCGCGGCGTGGAGGCCGTGGCGCAGGCGCTGGCGGACGCGGCGCAGGACACGGGCAAGGACACCGTCGTGATCATCAGCGCGGACGCCGACTCGACGCACCAGGCGGTGATCACCGTGATGGAAGCGGCGCGACGCGATGGCCTGAGCCGGATCACCTTTGCCACCCAGTCTTCGGCGAAAGCGCACGCCAGGTAGCGGCATGCAAGACGCGTTGCTGCGGGCCTGGACGCGACGCGGCGCGCTGGCCTGGCTGCTCTGGCCCCTCTCGCTGATTTATCGCGCATTGACTGCGACGCGGCGCGCGCTGTACCGCACGGGTCTGTGCAAGGCGCAGCGCGCCGGCGCACCGCTTCCGGTAGTTGTGGTGGTTGGCAATGTGGTGGCGGGCGGCGCCGGCAAGACGCCGGTGGTGATCGCGCTGGTGCGCCGCTGGCAAGCGCGCGGCCTCACTGTCGGCGTCATCTCGCGCGGCTACGGGCGGAAAACGCACGATTGCCGCGAGGTTCGCGCGAGCAGCCTGGCGCCGGAAGTGGGCGACGAGCCCGCACTGATCCGGCGCGCCACCGGCGCCGCGGTCTTTGTCGCGGCGCGGCGCGTCGAAGCGGCCCGCGCGCTGCTGGCGGCCTGCCCCGCCTGCCAGGTGATCGTGAGCGACGACGGATTGCAGCATCTGGCGCTCGAGCGCGACATCGAGATCTGCGTGTTCGACGACCGCGGAGCCGGCAATGGCTTCCTGCTGCCCGCGGGCCCATTGCGCGAGCCGTGGCCACGCCGCGTCGATCTGGTGCTGCACACCGGATCAAATCCCGCGTTCGCCGGCTTCACCGCCCGGCGCGCGCTGGCGGAGTTTGCCGTGCGCCGCGACGGAACGCGCGTGCCGCTGGCGCAGCTGCGCGGGCAATCGCTGATCGCGGTCGCGGCAATTGCGCGGCCCGCGAATTTCTTCGACATGCTGCGCGAGCACGGCCTGACGCTGGCGGACACCATCGCGCTCCCCGATCACTATGAGTTTGATAGCTTCCTGATTAGCAGGGATAAGGACAAAATCGTTATTTGCACCGAAAAAGATGCCGTCAAGCTGTGGATTCATCACCCCGAGGCGCTCGCGGTGCCGCTTCAATTCGAGCCGGAGCCGGCCTTTCTGGCGGCCGCGGATGCGCTCCTGGACGCAAAGCTATCATCGGCCCATACAGGCACCTGAGACACCCGGCCATGGACATCAAACTTCTCGAATTGCTGGTCTGCCCCGTCACCAAGGGGCCGCTCGACTATGACCGCGGGCAGCAGGAGTTGATCTCGCGCAGCGCCCGCCTCGCCTATCCGGTGCGCGACGGCATTCCGGTGCTGCTGGAAAACGAAGCGCGCACGCTGAGCGACGAGGAACTGGAAAAGTTGCCGGCGCGCACCCCCCTGGCGGGATGAGGCGGGCGCCGCACGCATGAGCGCCACGCCGGGCCACTCAAGCCAAGCTCGCACCGCAGTGCGCAGCACGAAGGTACCCGAATGAGTTTCATCGTCCTCATTCCGGCCCGGATGGCGTCCACCCGGCTGCCGGACAAACCCCTCGCGGACCTGGGCGGCGTGCCCATGGTGGTCCGGGTCGCGCAGCGCGCCCTGCAATCGGGCGCAGCCGCCGGCGCGCCGCGCGTGGTCGTGGCGGGCGACAGCGCCCGGATCGTCAGCGCTTGCGCGGCCCATGGCATACAGGCCGTGCTGACGCGCGCCGACCATCCGTCGGGCAGCGACCGGCTGGCCGAGGCCTGCAACCTGCTGGGGCTGCAGGACCAGGATATCGTGGTCAACGTGCAGGGCGACGAGCCGCTCATCGAGCCCGCCCTCATCGATGCGGTTGCCGACCTGCTCCAGGCACGGCCCGAGGCCGCCATGAGCACCGCCGCGCATGCGATCGACACGCTGGCGGATTACCTCAATCCGAACGTGGTCAAGGTCGTGCTGGATCGCGACGGACTGGCGCTGTACTTCAGCCGCGCCCCGATACCGTGGTGGCGCGATGGCACGGTGCAGGGCGCCCCCCGACTGCCGCAGGTGCCCCCCCCGCTGCGCCATATCGGCATCTATGGGTATCGCGCCGGCTTCCTGCGCGAATTCCCCACGCTCACGCCCGCGCCCATTGAAGAAGCCGAGGCGCTGGAACAACTGCGCGCGCTCTGGCATGGCCACAGGATCGCCGTGCATGTCACCCCGCATGCGCCCGGGCCCGGCGTCGACACCCCGCAGGACCTGGAGCGCGTGCGCCGGATGTTCGTCTCCTGAAGACGGCGTGGCGCGCACGTCGCCACCCGAGCCGGCCACGCTTTGGTGCGTGCTATTCTTGGTGCCAACGAAGCGTCGCGGGACCGTAGGCAAGCCCTGTCCCAGTGACGCCACGAGGGATTACCAAATGCGAGGAGATTCATGAGACTGATTTTGTTGGGTGCCCCTGGCGCAGGCAAGGGAACGCAGGCCACATTCATTTGCCAGAAATACGGCATTCCGCAAATCTCCACGGGCGACATGCTGCGCGCCGCCGTCAAGGCCGGTACGCCGCTGGGCCTGCAGGCCAAGGCGGTGATGGACTCGGGCGCGCTGGTCAGCGACGACATCATCATTGGCCTGGTGAAGGAGCGGATCGCGCAGAGCGACTGCGCCAACGGTTTCCTGTTCGACGGCTTTCCGCGCACCATTCCGCAGGCCGACGCGATGAAGGCGGCGGACGTCAAGCTCGACTATGTGCTGGAAATCGACGTGCCGTTCGATGCCATCATCGAGCGCATGAGCGGGCGCCGCTCGCACCCGGCCTCGGGCCGCACCTACCACGTCAGGTTCAACCCGCCCAGGGTGCCGGGCAAGGACGACCTCACCGGCGAGCCCTTGATCCAGCGCGACGACGACAAGGAAGAAACGGTGAAGAAGCGGCTCGAGGTGTACAGCGCGCAGACCCGGCCACTGGTCGACTATTACGCCGGCTGGGCCCGCACCGATCCGGTTGGCGCCCCCAAGTACCGCGCCATCAGCGGCAGCGGCAGCGTGGAAGACATCACCGCGCGGGCGCTGGCGGCGCTGGCCAGCTGAAGCTTCAAGGGGGCTGCAGCAGTGCCAGCATCAGCGCGACCCGCGCCTTCACAGCGGACAGGCCCTGTGAATCGGCAATGGGATCGCCGGGTTGCGCCAGCACCCGGCCATTCGGGCAGCGGCTGGCGCGCACCACCCTGACACCGGCGCGCTGGGCCGCCAGCAGCGCGTCTTGCAGATCGTGGTGCAGCGTGCCATTGCCGGTGGCCGCGACGACCAGCCCCTGCACGCCCTGCGCGACCAGCGCCTGTACCATCGCGCCGCTGGCGCCAGCGTAGTTCATGACGATCTCGACGCGCGGCCAGCGCGTGGCATTGACTACAGTTTCAATAGCAATCGGAATTTGCCCGGTCGGGGCTTTCGGCCAATCACGCAGCAAACGCAGCCGGCCCTCTTCCACGTAGCCGATCGGGCCGGCATCCCCCGAGCTGAAGGCGTTGACCTGGTAGGGGTGCACTTTTTGCACCTCAAGGGCGCCGTGCAAGGTGCCCGCGCATACCGCGACCACGCCGCGCGCTCCCGGACACCTTGCAACGGCTATCGCATCCAGCAGGTTTTGCGGGCCGTCGGGCGCCACGGCCGTGGCGGGGCGCATCGCGCAGGTCAGTACGACCGGCTTGGGCGGATCGAGCAGCGCCTGCAGAAAATAGGCGGTTTCCTCGAGGGTGTCAGTGCCATGCGTGACGATGATGCCCTGCACCCCGGGCTGCGTCAGCCAGTGCCCGACCCGGCCGGCCAGTTGCTGCCAGACCGCGACACTCATGTCCTTGCTGTCGATCTGGGCCACCTGCTCGGTCAGCAGGGCATGCCCCGCCAGCACCGTCGGCAAGGCTGGAATGGCATCCAGCAACTGCGCGACCCCCACCTGCGCGGCCGTGTAGCCGATGTTGTCGCCGGCGCTGGCTGCGGTGCCGGCAATCGTGCCTCCGGTGCCCAATACCACGATCTTTTTTTCTGCGGATGGCGCCATGGCTTGCAATCTTTCAAAAACTGGTTAAAAATACAGCTACTGGCTATCCAGACAGTTCCGGACGATCCGGTCCTGCTTCAGGCGCAGCCCAAGGAGTTCTCCATCATGATCGAGACGCAGCCGTTCCCCGTCAAGCTCACCGCCCGCCAGCAACAGATTCTGGATCTGATCCAGAGTGCCATCGCCCGCACGGGCGCGCCGCCCACGCGCGCCGAAATCGCGGCCGAGCTCGGTTTCAAATCCGCCAACGCAGCAGAAGAGCATTTGCAGGCGCTGGCCCGCAAGGGTGCCATCGAACTCGTCAGCGGCACCTCGCGCGGCATCCGTCTGAAAAGCGATGCGCTGCGCTCCATCAACGAGTCCCGCTTCAAGCAGTTTTCCCTGCCGCTGCAAAGCCTGGCCCAACTGGCTCTGCCCCTGGTCGGGCGGGTGGCGGCAGGTTCGCCGATCCTCGCGCAGGAGCATGTGGACCAGACCTATTACGTGGAAAGCAGCCTGTTTCAGCGCAAGCCCGACTACCTGCTCAAGGTCAAGGGCATGTCGATGCGCGATGCCGGCATCATGGACGGCGACCTGCTGGCCGTGCAAATCTCCAGGGACGCCCGAAACGGCCAGATCGTGGTCGCGCGGCTTGGGGAAGAAGTGACGGTGAAGCGTTTTCGGCGCAACAAGCATTTGATCGAGCTGCACCCGGAAAACCCCGACTTCCAGACCATCATTGTCGAGCCCGGCGAGCCGTTCGAGATCGAGGGCCTGGCCGTGGGGCTGATTCGCAACACCATGCTCATGTAGATTTTCAGGTCGCCGCACCGGGTGACGGGCGTTGCACGGCTGCCCTGTCGGCAGCAGGTGGCAACCCCGGGGCGGCGATGAACTTGGCAATCCTGTCTGTGTTCACAATTGAAAGGACTCACATGGGGCTCGCCTTGTTCAACGCATCCAAACTTTTTGCACCGGTTCACAGCGTCATCGCCCGGCTCATGCCGGACCCATGGGCGCGCGAGCGTCGTATCGCAGCCAGCCAGGCACATCGAAATACTATGAATCCCATAGCAACCTCCCCTTGCCCGTCAAGGGGAAATTCTAGAAATCATTCAAATCCCGGAACGCGCAGACCCGTGCGGGCTCTGCGAATGGTGGACGCAGGAACGCCAGCGACCGGCGTCGGGCGCATGGTCATCTCCGGGAGCATGGCCGACGTGTGTGCCGAACTGGATCGCATGGCAGCCGCTGAAACCGCACTGCACTGAGATGGGCAGGCGCCGGCCACCGGGCCGCGTCAGGCACTTGCACCCACCAGATAGTCCCGCTTGCCAATCTCCACGCCGTTATGCCGCAGGATGTCGTAGGCGGTGGTCACGTGGAAGAACAGATTGGGCAAAACCCAGCGGGTCAGATACGCTTCGCCTTTCATGGTGTGTGTTGCGTCGCGCCCGAGCGGAAAGGTGATGTCCTTGTCTTCGACTCCGTCCAGTGCACTGGCGGAAACGGTGGCCAGATAGTCCAGCGTCTTTTGAATCCGCGCCTTCAGTTCCGGAATCGTGGATTCGAAATCCTCAAACCTGGGCGCCTCCAGGCTGGCCAGCCTGGCAGTACCATTTTTGGCGGCGTCGCAGGCCATTTGCACCTGTCGGCTAAAAGGCAGCATGTCAGGAGCCAACCGGTACTGCAGCAGGACAGAAACATCGAATTTTTTGGCGTCCGCGCAAGCTTGCGCCTTGTCCAGCAAATGGCTCAGGTTGCGCAGCATGGAACTGAACACCGGCTGGCTGGCGGATGACATGGAAATGGGCATGGTGATGGATCCTGGTAACGAATGGAAAGGGATGCAGCCAGCGGTGTGACGCGCAGGGCCGCCGCGCAGCCGGACCAGGGAGCCAAGGCACAATGACAGGATGAACATTGTGATTCTTGACGATTACCAGGACGCGGTTCGCAAACTGCAGTGTGCCAGCAAACTCGATGCTTATTCTGCCAAGGTCTTTACCAACACCGTGAAGGGCATGGGCCAGCTCGCGGTCCGCCTCAAGGATGCCGACGTGATCGTGCTGATCCGCGAGCGCACCCAGTTCAGCCGCCCGTTGATCGAGAAATTACCCAAGCTCAAGTTGATCGCCCAAACCGGCAGGGTCGGACGCCATATTGACGTGGCCGCCTGCACCGAGCGCGGTATCGCCATTGCCGAAGGTGTGGGCTCGCCGCTGGCCCCCGCCGAGTTGACGTGGGCGCTCATCATGGCGGCGATGCGCCGGCTGCCGCAATACATTTCCAACCTCAAACACGGCGCATGGCAGCAATCCGGCCTCAAGACCGCTTCGATGCCGCCGAACTTCGGCCTCGGCAGCGTGTTGCACGGCAAGACCCTGGGTATCTGGGGCTACGGCAAGATCGGGCGCATCATCGCCGGCTACGGCAGATGCTTCGGCATGCATGTGATGGTCTGGGGCAGCGAATCCTCGCGCAGCAAGGCTGTCGATGACGGCTTGCTGACGGCGGGCAGCCGGGAGGAATTCTTCTCCAGCGCCGACGTGCTGTCGGTGCACCTTCGGCTGAACGACCAGACCGAGGGCATCGTGACTCTGGACGATTTATCGCGCATGCGCCCCACGGCCCTGTTCGTGAACACGGCCCGGGCCGAACTGGTCGAGCCGGATGCGCTCATCTGCGCGCTGAATCGCGGGCGCCCCGGAATGGCGGCGGTGGATGTCTTCGAGACCGAGCCGCCGCTGCAGGGCCACGCGCTACTTCGCCTGGAAAACTGCATTTGCACGCCGCATGTGGGTTACGTCGAGCGGGAAAGCTACGAAATGTACTTCAGCGCGGCGTTCGACAATGTCGTCAATTTCATCAAGGGAACGCCGACCAACATCGTGAATCCGGGCGCGCTGCAGGTGCACCGATGAAGACCAACGGCGGCCGTGACGGCTTCAAGGGTCCGACGGATCGCTCAGGTCCACGTCGAGTCCCAACCGGGGGGAAGGCGGGGGCGGCGTGATCGGCGGCATGGTGTCAGGCGACATCCAGTCTGACGGGTCGGCGTCCACACGCTTGGGCACGCTGGAAAAGCTCGTCACCTCCCTGGCGATCGAGAACAGCAGCAACAGTTCGCGATACGCCTCCGGATCGAAAGCGCCCTCTTCGCCGTCGCCCACGCCAGGCCGGCGAAAAATCGACGCCTCGATAGCGTCCAGGACCTTGATCGATGGCCACAGCGCCTCAATGCGGGCCAGCGCGGCCGGGTAAGCCTCCAGGCCCTTGCTGGCGCCGGTGAACACCTCGAAAGGCGGCACCTGCACATTGAAGGCGCGGGTGAAGTCGCCACGCAGGCGTGCATAGTCGTCCTTCAAGCCAAACTTGTGATAAATGCCAAGCAGATCCAGATAGGCTAGCGGGCTGGTGGCGGCGTTCTCGTCAATATGCTGTTTCAACAACTCGATCGCCTGCTCGTGCTGGCCCAGGGAGACAAAGAAGTCCGCCTGCTGCTGGATGTCGAACAGTTCTTCCGCGTTCACCGCACGGGTCGCGGACAGATCCGCGGGTTGCACGGGCGGCCCGGATCGAGGCCGCTTTGCTTGGGCCGCGGCGGATGGCTCCGGGCTCGCGGGTGCCGGCGGAGCATGACTGAATTGGCGGTCCTGGTGCGGCGATGCCTGGGGAAATTGTTCGCTCAGCGGGCTCACGATCGTCGCGCCCAACGGGCCCAGAGCCCCATCCTCTGGATCGGCTTCCCCAGCTTCGTGGACCGGCCACGATCGCCGGCGGCCAGGACGGGATCCTCGGCGCATCTGCAGTGCAAGATACATCGCCAACCCGATCGCCGCCGCGAGCAGCACCAAAAGCACATAGACAATGGTGTTGCTGAACCTTCGATCGGATGCGCGCTGCAATTGCGCGGTAAGTGCCAGCAGACTGGCCTGGTTTTTCAGGCTCTGGGCACGCAGCGAGTTCATCTCGGTTTCCAGGGTCTGCATCCGCAGGGCGTCCTGCAGGGCATCCTGCGGTTGTGCGCTCAGGGTGCGCCATACGGCAGCCGCTTCCGCGCGTTTCGGGTCGTTGGTGGCCGGCGGCGCCTGCAGCGCATTGGAGACCTTGAGATCCGGGGGGCTGGTTGCCGACAATTCCACCGGGTCGAGTTGCAAGTGTGGCTTGCTGGCAGCGGGCGCCCCGGCCACCCGACGCACGGGCGGCATTGCCGCATGGTGGCTCGCCGTGGCTTTGGCAACGTGGCGCCGCGCCGCGCGAACCCTGTGGGGGCGCGCAAAGCGCCTGGGCGCCGGAGCGGCTCTCGGTGCGGTTCGAGTGGTGCCGCTGCCCGTGCCCGGCAAGGACGGGTTCGAGTCCGAGCGGGCCTCGCCATTTTCGGCGACGGGGCGGTTCGGCTCGGCTGAAACCATGGGAGCCGCCACAATGTCGGTCGGCGCATCCGCCAGCAGCACGTAGCGCCGCGTCACGGCCGTGGCGCACCCCGCGCGCAGGTTCATGGTCACTACGGGTTCATCCACCGGAATCGTCGAGTGGATCCACACCATGACCTGCCTCGTAGCGGGCGACACCTTCGGCGTCATGCTGACCCGGTTCGGGTCCAGGCGGGTGCTTCCGTACAGGACATCGCCATCGACGCACAAGGACGATGCATCATCTCCCGAATCCAATGTGACTGGCACGGATACATCGAGGGGTCGCCCAACCACCGCGTCCCCATGCACAGCGCCCACGGTGAGCGCGTGGCCGCTCAACGCAGCAAACAACAGAAAGCCCGCGGCGGCAAGGTTACGGAAATTCACAGTCAGGTCCATCCAGTAACAACGATTCTGACATACCCTGCGCGCGCGCTGTCTCGGGCGATAATGCCCCGCATGAATCCTGTTTATACGAATGTCGGCATCGTGGGCGTCGGGGCCATGGGTCGGGGCATTGCCCAGATCGCCACGCAAGCCGGCAGCGCCGTCACGCTGTTTGACACGCAGCCAGGCGCGGTTGTGAAGGCGCGCGACACGATATGCGCCCAATGGGAAAAACTGTGCGAGAAGGGCCGGATGGACGCAGCTCAGGTGGCAGCGCAAAAAGCCCGCTTGCGGATGGCGGACTCGATGAGCGCGCTGTCGGATTGCAACCTGGTTATCGAGGCGGTGGTTGAGCGGCTTGACATCAAAAAGGCGCTGTTCGCCGAGATCGAGGGGCTGGTTGGCCCTACTACAGTGTTGGCGACCAACACATCATCGTTGTCTGTGACGGCCATTGCCGCGGGATTGAAGCGTCCGCAGCAATTCGCGGGCTATCACTTCTTCAACCCGGTCCCGTTGATGAAAGTTGTCGAGGTCATTGCGGGCCTCAAGACGGACCGCGCCATTTGCGCCGATCTGGCAGGCTACGCGCGTCAAATGGGGCATACGCCTGTGCAGGCGCAGGACACCCCCGGTTTCATCGTGAATCACGCGGGGCGGGGCTACGGCACTGAAGCCCTGCGCATTGTCAACGAGGGAGTCGCCGATTTCGTAACGATCGACCGCATCTTGCGAGATCAGATCGGTTTCAAGCTGGGGCCATTCGAGCTGATGGACTTGACGGCGCTGGACGTCTCACATCCGGTGATGGAGTCCATTTACCATCAATATTACGAGGAGCCGCGCTATCGCCCCAGCGTGATCACGGCGCAACGGCTGGCCGCCGGGATCATCGGCAGGAAGGCCGGCGAGGGGTTCTATCGCTATTCGGATGGCGTCGCGCAAAGTACGCCGGAGCCTGCGGTTCCGCAAGTGCATGATATGCCATCGGTGTGGGTATCGCCGCGAGCCGCGCGGCGGGCCGAGTTGCTGCAGTTGCTGAAAACCGTTGGCGCTGTCATTGAAACCGGTACGGCGCCCTCGCCCGCCGCGCTGACGCTGGTCGCGCCGCTGGGCTTCGACATCACCACCGTGGCGGTCGTCGATCGACTCGACCCGGCACGTACCGTCGGCATCGACATGCTGGTGGACGATGCCGCCACCCGGCGCCGAGTGCTGGCCACCAACCCGGCCACGCGCGGTGACATGCGTGATGCGGCGCATGCGCTGTTTGCCCGCGACGGCAAGCCGGTCAGCCTGATTCGCGACAGTGGGGGGTTTGTATCGCAGCGTGTGGTGGCCACCATCATCAACATCGCCGCCGACATCTGCCAGCAACGCATTTGCTCGCCGAAGGATCTTGAAACGGCGGTGACCCTGGGCTTGGGCTATCCCATGGGGCCGCTGGCCATGGGCGACCGCTACGGTCCGGCCAACGTGCTGGAAGTGCTTTTCAACATGCAGACGGTTTATGGCGATCCGCGCTATCGCCCCAGTCCCTGGCTGCGCCGGCGCGGCGCGATGGGCCTGAGCCTCATGCACGAAGAATCGTGATACCTTGCGGGACAAATCTTCAGCTCTGTCCTCAACTGACTAATCATGCCTGCGGAACTCAAAAGCACCAGCCATGGCCAAACCATGGTGCTCACCCTGAGCAATCCCGAGTATAGGAACGCCCTGGGGCCCGCTATTTATGCGGCGGGTGTCGAGGCACTGAATGCGGCCGAGTCCAGTGCCGACGTGCGCAGCGTCGTGATCGTCGGGGAAGGTGCGATCTTCAGTGCCGGGGGCAACCTGCAGCGGCTGCTGGCGAACCGGCAACAGCCCCCGCAATACCAGGCGCAAAGCATCGAGGGCCTGCACAGCTGGATCGAGGCCATTCGTGCTTTCCCCAAGCCCGTGATCGCGGCGGTGGAAGGGGCGGCGGCCGGCGCCGGCTTTTCACTGGCATTAATGTGCGACTTTCTGGTCGCCGCCGCCAATTCGGTATTCGTCATGGCTTACACCAATGTCGCCCTGTCGCCCGACGGCGGCGCCAGCTGGAGCCTGAGCCGCGTGCTGCCGCGCCCGTTCGCCACGGAATTGATGATGTGCGGCGAACGGATCAGCGCACAGCGCCT
This sequence comes from Burkholderiaceae bacterium, assembly GCA_004323695.1. Lineage (GTDB taxonomy): Bacteria > Pseudomonadota > Gammaproteobacteria > Burkholderiales > Burkholderiaceae_C > Rhodoferax_A. The sequence continues at coordinate 15,531 of SCRU01000110.1, read as the reverse complement.
GCACGAGCTGGGCGTGGTGAACCGGCTGGCTGCCGCGGGCTGCGCGCTCACGGAAGCCCTGGCACTGGCAGACACCCTGAACGCCCGGGCCCCCAACGCATTGGCGAGCATCAAGGAACTGGTCAACGAGGCGGCGCACAGCACGCTGAATGGCCAGCTTGCCGCCGAGCGCGATCACTTTGTCAGGAACCTGCATCACACCAATGCCGGTATCGGAATCGCTGCCTTCCTGAACAAGCAGACACCGCGCTACGAGTAGCCCCCTTCATCAACGTCATCTTGTGCCAATGAAGACACTCTGGTGACATCCCCGATGAGGCCACTTGGTCCCGCACGCGACAATGGTGGTGTTTCCAGTCACCCAAAAGACAGGCCATGGACGACCCTATTCTTACCATCGAAGAGCGCGAGGCAATCAACGCCGGTCGCTGGTTCACGTCGCTCTCCCCATCACTCCGTCACGACATACTTCGATGCGCTTACGTCAAACGATACAAGGACGACGAGCTGATTGCAGCGCGCGGCGATCCGCCCGAAGAATGGATTGCCTGTGCCAAGGGTGCGGTTCGGGTGAGCTCCACCTCCATTTCGGGCAAACAGATCACGTTGACCTATGTGGAGCCGGGCATATGGTTTGGCGACGTATCGATTTTCGATGGAGACCGGCGCACCCACGATGCCTACGCTCACGGAGAAACCACGATTCTGTGCGTGGCGAAAAGCGACTTCAAGAAGATTCTTGCGACGCATGTGGAGTTGTACGAGGCCATGCTGCGTCTGCACGCCCGCCGTATCCGCCAGCTGTACGGCCTGGTGGAAGATCTGAACACGCTACCGCTGCGCGCTCGCCTGGCCAAGCAGTTGTTGCATCTGGTGCGCAGCTACGGCGTGCCGAGCCTGTCCGACAGCAGCGAGATGCGCATCGGCCTGCATCTGGCGCAGGAAGAACTGGCCCAATTGCTTGGCGCGTCCCGCCAGCGGGTCAACCAGGAACTCAAGGCCATGGAACGCGACCAGGCCATCCGCATCGAGCCGGCTGGACTGACCATCCGGAACCGCGATGTGCTCATGCGCATTGTTGACGCGGACCACTGAAACCATGTGCATCCCATCATGAGCGACTTTGAACATTTTGTCGGTACCCGCCCCGTCTCCCGGCAGCACGTGTTCGACGTGGCGGCGCTCGGCGCCTGGCTGGAAGCCAATCTGCCAGGATTTGCCGGACCTTTGAGCGTCGAAATGTTCAAGGGAGGGCAGTCCAACCCCACCTACAAGCTGATTACCCCCGGGAAATGTTATGTGATGCGTGCCAAGCCCGGCCCGGTTGCCAGGCTGCTGCCCTCGGCACATGCCGTGGAGCGCGAATTCGCCGTGATGAGCGGCCTGCAAGGCACGGATGTGCCGGTGCCGCACATGTACTGCCTGTGCGAGGATGAATCCGTCGTCGGTCGCGCCTTCTACATCATGGAGTTCATGCAAGGCCGCGTCCTCTGGGATCAGGCCCTGCCCGACATGGATCCCGCCGGACGCGGCGCCATCTACAACGAAATGAACCGTGTCATTGCCGCGCTGCACAAGGTTCCGTTCGCGGAACGGGGGCTCGCCAACTATGGCAAGCCCGGCAACTACTTCGAACGTCAGATCGGCCGCTGGAGCAAGCAATATGTCGCGTCGATCACCCAACCGATCCCGGAGATGGATCAGTTGATGCAGTGGCTCCCCACGCACATTCCGGCCAGCGCGCTGGACACGACCAAGATCAGTATCGTGCACGGCGATTTTCGTCTCGACAACCTGGTATTCCATCCCACCGAACCCCGGGTGCTGGCGGTGCTCGATTGGGAGCTGTCCACGCTGGGCCATCCGCTGGCCGACTTCAGCTACCACTGCATGGCCTGGCACATCCCGCCGGGGTCGTTTCGCGGGATCGGCGGGCTGGACGTCGCCAGCCTCGGCATCCCGACCGAAGACGAGTACATCCGCCTGTATTGCGGGCGCACGGGGCTGACCACCCCAGATGCGCTCAAGGCCGACTGGAGCTTCTACATGGCATACAACCTGTTTCGCCTGGCAGCCATCTTGCAGGGAATTGCCAAACGCGTGGAAACAGGGACCGCTTCCAGCGCACAGGCTGCCAAATCCGCCGGCGGTGTCATCCCGCTCGCGCGGATGGCCTGGAAATTCGCCTGCAGCGCCTGAATCCGATTCCTTCCACCCCCACCCGACACACCAGGAGCTCTCGATGGATTTCGAATACACCCCCAAGGTCAAAGCCATGCAGGCGCAACTGCTCAAGTTCATGAGCGAGCACATTTATCCCAATGAATCCCGTTTCTTCCGGGAGATCGCGGAAAACCGGGCCAAGGGTAACGCCTGGATTCCCACCACCCTCATCGAGGAACTCAAGCCCAAGGCCCGCGCGGCCGGACTGTGGAACCTCTTCCTGCCACACTCGGCGCGCGCGCCGGAGGGACTCTCCAACCTCGAATACGCCCCGCTGTGCGAAATCATGGGCCGTGTGCCTTTCGCGCCGGAGGTCTTCAACTGCTCGGCGCCCGATACCGGCAACATGGAGACCATCGAGCGCTACGGTTCAGAGGCAAACAAGGACCGATGGCTGGTGCCGCTGCTCAAGGGCGAAATCCGCTCGGCCTTTCTGATGACCGAGCCGGAGGTGGCATCGTCGGACGCCACCAACATCCAGTGCAGCATCCGCCGCGAAGGCGACGAATACGTCATCAACGGCCGCAAGTGGTGGTCGTCGGGTGCCGGTGATCCACGTTGCGCGGTATATATCGTGATGGGAAAGACGAACCCTGATGCCGGGCGGCATGAACAGCAGTCCATGATTCTGGTGCCGGCCAATACCCCAGGCATCAAGGTGCTGCGGCCCCTGTCGGTGTTCGGCTATGACGACGCGCCCCACGGCCACATGGAAGTGCTGCTGGAAAACGTGCGCGTGCCTGCTTCCAATCTATTGCTGGGCGAAGGCCGCGGGTTCGAGATTGCCCAGGGCCGCCTCGGCCCGGGACGTATCCATCATTGCATGCGTTCGATCGGCATTGCCGAGCGCGCGCTGGAACTGATGTGCAAGCGCCTGAACACACGCGTGGCGTTCGGCCGTGAAATTGCCCGACAGTCCGTCTGGCAGGAGCGCGTGGCCGAGGCGCGCTGCATGATCGAGCAGGCGCGCCTGCTCACGCTCAAGGCGGCCTACATGATGGACACGGTAGGCAACAAGGTCGCGAAGGCCGAGATCGCCATGATCAAGATCGTCGCGCCGAACATGGCATGCCAGATCGTTGACTGGGCCATTCAGGCACACGGCGGCGGCGGTGTGTCCGACGATTTCCCGCTGGCTTATGCTTACGCGCACCAGCGCACGCTGCGCCTGGCCGATGGTCCTGATGAGGTGCACCGTGCCTCGCTCGCGAAACTGGAATTTGCCAAGCACTTGCTGGTACATGGGGAAATCCAGATGCCAATCACGCGCGGCGGCTGAGAAGGCAACAACTGGCGGGCGCCTGCGGGCTCGCACAAACTGCCCGCCGGTGGCACGGAGCGTGAGATATTATTTGGGAAAAACCAGCACCGTCAGCGCTGGCGCGATCGGGCCGTTGCCGCCATCCAGGAGAAAAAATGCAAGTAAATGCTGCCGTGGTGCGTGCGGCGCGTGCGCCGATGTCGCTGGAGACCCTCGATCTCGATGACGTGCGCGAGAATGAAATTCTGGTGCGCCTGACAGCCACGGGCATATGCCATACCGATCTGGCGATGCGCGACCAGGCATTCCCCGTGCCGCAACCCATTGTGCTTGGTCATGAAGGCGCCGGTGTCGTTGAACGCATTGGACGCGCCGTCACCAAGGTTGGAGTGGGGGATCATGTCGTCATGAGCTTCAACTCCTGCGGACATTGCCCGAGCTGTATGGAGCACGAGCCAACCTACTGTCACGATTTTTTCGGATCCAATTTTGCGGGTGCGCGCGCCGACGGGACCTCTCCCCTGTCAAAGGGCACGGAACGCATCCACGGTAATTTTTTCGGTCAATCTTCGTTTGCCACCCGCTCGATCTGCACCGAACGCAATATCGTCAAAGTTGCCAAAGACGTTCCCCTGGAATTGCTCGGGCCACTCGCCTGCGGCATTCAGACCGGTGCCGGGGCCATCATGAACGCGCTCAAACCCCATGCGGGTCAGTCGCTGGCCGTGTTCGGGTCCGGGTCGGTCGGTATGTCTGCCTTGATGGCAGCCAACGCCATTGGGCTCACGACCATCATTGCCATCGATCTCGTGGACGAACGTCTGGCGCTGGCCCGCACGCTGGGTGCAACGCATGTGATCAATCCATCCAGTACCCCCGATACGGTGGCCGAAATCAGAAAAATCACGGGCCACGGCGTGAATTTCAGTTTCGAGACCACCGGCGCGCCAAAGGTGCTGCGACAGGCGGTGGAGGCGCTGGCACCGCGCGGAACCTGCGGGTTTGTAGGCGCAGCGCCCCTGGGCACCGAAGTGTCGTTCGATGTCATGGATATCATGACCCAGGGCAAGAAATTGCGCGGCATTGTCGAAGGGGACTCCACGCCCGACGTGTTCATACCTCAATTGATCGAATTGCACCGCCAGGGCCGCTTTCCTTTTGACAGGCTGGTGACGTTCTACCCTTTCGAGAAAATCAACGAGGCCATCAGTGATGCCGAAAGCGGCAAGGCCATCAAGCCCATCGTGCGCATGGCCGGGTAGCACCGGCACGGGCAATACGTCTTCCTTATCTGCCCTCGCGGTCGGCGTGAACGCCACATCAACCGCAAGCCATGGAACGACTCATCGAGCCGGTGCGTCCGCCTGGTTGGTTACCACAGCGTTGCCGTGTCGCGGCAAATCCTCCGCCTGGATTTTGAGCCGATAGCCAATCGGCAGGAGCCGCCACCCCAGCCGGCGCTCGATCTCGCCCCAGATGCCGCGGGGCAGCAGCAGGGCGAACAGCATTGCGGTTGCCCCCAAGCCGATCAGGTAGGCGACGCCGGCCGAGCCAAAGAGGGCTTCAACAGCAAAAAACAGGATGGCACCCAGGATCGGACCTTCGTAAGTTCCAATGCCGCCGACCAGCACCATAAAAATCATGTAGGCCGACCACTGCACGCTGAAATAAGCCTTCGGCTGGAACGTGATCTGGGCGGCGACCCAGAGCGCTCCCGCTGCAGCGCACCCAAACGCCGACAGAACGAAGATGAGTCGTTTGGAAGCCAGCACGCGAACACCGATGGAGCCTGCGGCCTCCTCATTGTCGCGGATGGCCTGCGCAGCAGAGCCCAATCGGCCCCTGAGCATGAGGTAAACCAGCCACCCCAGCGCAATCATCGTCGCCAAAGCCGCCCAGTAGGTATACAGGCGTCGGTCATGCGCCGCATAGCGCTGCAACTCGATGAGCGATGTACCCGTTTCGCCGTTGATCAGGGTATCGAGATTGACCAGCAGGTGAGCAAGCTCGGCGACAACCCACATCCCGATGGCGAATTCGCCGGCGCGCAAACGCAGCATGAATGCGGAAATCGGCAGCGAGACGACGGCCACAAGAACCGCGCCGAGCAATAGCGCCGGATATACGCTGATGCCGGCATTGGCCAGACGAATGGCCGCGTAAGCGCCCAGTCCAAAAAATGCCTGCTGCCCAATCGACACCAGCCCGGCATAACCCGCCAGCGCGTTCCACATCAGCGCCAGGATGCCATAAATGAAAAGGGTCGTGAGCCGGTCAATCAGGTTGGCGCTCAGGAACAGCGGGCCGAACGCCAGGACAACCTGCGCAGCCAGCACCAGGCAGATCGTTGCGATGGAGGCACCCGTCCACCGCTGCACCGTAATGGAACGAGCGTCTGGTCGTGTGTTCATGCGGCGCGCCTGCGAAACAGTCGGAAGAAATGGCCCACGTCTCGTGTGACATACAACCGCGCGACCAGTATCACCAGAAACACGGCGTGGCCCGCAATCAGGAAACCCTGCGGATGGATCTGGGCGCCGATGCTTTGCGCAACACCCAGCACGATACCGCCCCACAGCGTTCCCCAAAGGGAGCCGGCACCGCCAATCACCACCGCCTCGAATGCAAAAATCAACAACTGCGCACCAATGTAGGGATCGAAAGTCGCTCGCATGGCCTGAAATGCGCCGGCAATGGCGACCGTCATCATTCCGATGGCAGTTGCGGCCGCATAAACCGCCCGGGCATTGACGCCCACGAGTTGGGCCGTGTCCGGATCCACCGTTGCCGCCCGAATGCGTCGCCCCATGGCAGTGTGGCGCAACAGCAGGTGAAGCCCGCCAAGCAGCACCACGGCCACAGCAAACGTGAGCAGCGGGAGCTTTCCGACGATCAGGTTGCCTGGCAGCGTCCAGCTATCGTAGTCCAGTGTGCCAATGTAGGGAGCGAGCGAACGGGTGTCGGCGCCAAAGTGAGTGAACATCGAGTTGTCGAGCACGATCGCCAGACCGAAGGTGCTGAGGATGGGCACCAGCTCGCCCGCGCGCGCGCTGCGCTCCAATACCAGCCGGTGCAATACCCAGCCTACCAGCGCCATCACCGGTACCACCGCGAGCAACCCGACGAATGGATTCACTTGGAACTGGTCTGCCAGCACAAACAACAGGTACGCGGCGACGACCGCCAGACTGCCGTGCGCAATATTGATGATGCCCATCACGCCGAACATGAACGACAAGCCGCAGGCCAGCAAGGCGTAATAGCCACCAAGCAGGACGCCCTGAACGATTTGGTTGATCCAGATCATGCGGCGGCCTCCCGCATCGCCACGCCGGTACGATTGCCGAAATAGTGGCCCATGACCTGTTCGCGGCTCATTTCGTGTGCGCGGCCTTCAGCGACGATCGCCCCCTCCAGCATGCAGACGATGCGGTCGGCCACGTCCAGGGTACGCTGCAAATCCTGTTCGACGAGAACGATGGCGGTTTTCGTCTTGAGCAAAGCGCCAAGCGATTCATAGACCGCATGCACCGCGACAGGCGACAGGCCCAGCGAGACCTCGTCAAGCAGCAACACGCGCGGGTTGGTCATCAGCGCGCGTCCAATGGCAGTCGCCTGCTGCTGACCACCGGACAGCTCGCCAGCGGGTGCCTTCAGCTTGGGCTTGAGCTGAGGGAACGCTTCCAGCACCGATTCGAGACGCCACGGCCCGTCGCGTTTTGCGGATTGGGCGACGAGCAGATTTTCCTCGACCGTCATCGCGGGGAAGAGCCGGCGTCCCTCGGGCACCAGCGCAATTCCACTGGCACAGCGCCGGTGTGCCGACACGCCCGTGATGTCGGCTCCCTCGAAGACGATACGCCCGCCGGCTACCGGATGGACTCCGGCGATGGTTCTGAGCAGCGTTGTCTTGCCGGCTCCATTCGCACCGACCAAAGCCACTTTCTCCCCCTCCGAAATAGCGAGATTGATGCCACGCACCGCGGACAGCAGGCCATATCGCGCTTCCAGACCCTGAACCTCCAGCAAGCTCACCGGCCTCCTCCCAGGTAGGCATCGACGACCGTCGAATTTGCCAGCACCTCTTGCGGATTTCCGTCGGCGATGACGCGCCCCGAATCCATGCAGACCAGGCGATTCGCAACCTGCAGCAGCACATGCACGATATGTTCGATCCACACGATGGAAATACCCCGCTGATGCAGCACGCGGATGGTCTCGACCAGTTCGGCGGCCTCTCCATCCGTCAAGCCACCACCGATCTCGTCCAGCAGCAGAACAATCGGATTGGTCGCCAACGCCCGCGTCAATTCAAGCCGCTTGCGATCCAGCAGTCCGATCGTTTCAGCGCGGCGGTTGGCAAGTTTCAGCATGCCGCACAGGCGGATGGCATCGATGCTGCGCTCATAGGCCTCGTCGCGACCAAATTTGCCACCCTGCATCGCTGCCGCAAGGACATTCTCAAAAACCGTCATGCCACTAAAGGGCCGCGGGATCTGGTGGGTCCGTGCGATGCCCAGTCTACAACGCTGAGCCGCATCGAGATGGGTGACATCGGTTCCGCGAAAATTGATGAATCCGGTAGATGCCTTGTGCGCGCCCGACAGCACATTCAACAACGTCGTTTTGCCAGCGCCGTTAGGCCCCACAATACCAATGGCATCGCCGGATTGAATTTCAAAATCGATGCCGTCGAGCACGACCAGTGCGCCGAAACTCTTCTGCACCGCGCTGGCCGACAGCAGCGTTTCGTGTGAACCCATCCCTTTGATGCTCCGCCGGCCGTCAGGAGTTGTACAGCCGCAACTTCGCCGCCACCGGCACATTCGGGTCGCAGGCGTTTTCGACGATGACGTAATCCAGCTTGTATTTCGAACCTGGCGCTGCCTTGATCCACTGAGCATTAATGATGGGCGTGGTCGAGACATTCGCCACGGGCCCACTCGTGAAGTCCACTTTGCCAACCATCGTGGTCGTCTTGAGCGTGCTGAGAGCCTTCGCAACGCTGGCCTTGTTCTTGGGGTCCGAGCTGGCTTTCAGGGCCTCAAAGCCGGCATCCAGCAGAGACATGGAGGCCCCAAGTTGCTGCGTCCATTGTTTGTTCGCCGCCTTCTCGTAGCCGTCAGCCAGCGCCAGACTCGTCACGCCCGTCAGCGGTGACTTGTATGGAAAATTCTTGTGCCAATAGCAGCCGCTGGCGAGGTTGTAGCCCAATGGGCCCAACGCCGTGATGGATGATGGGAACAGCCCGGTCTTGGCAATCTGCGCAATCTTGATGGTTTTCGTCAAGCCCTGCTGCGCTGCCTGGCGCCAGAAGGCCGCAAAGTCCGGCGGGATCGGGAAGGTGTTGAAGATATCGCACTTCGCCGCCTTGAACTTCGATATCTGGGCCGAGTAATCGGTGGTGCCGTCCTCGTACGGACCCGCATCGACCACCGTGAAGCCGGCCTTCTCCAGCTCCGGCGCCAGATGTTCCCGAATCGCATTGCCGTCTGCATCATTCGGGTATAACGCCGCCACTCGCTTGTTGGTGGGCAGCTCGGCCCATCCCGACACAAACGATTTGGCGAACTGGGCAACGCCAAATGAGAACACATAGCTCCACTTGAACGGCGACGGTTGACCCGGTTTTGCTCCCCGGCCGAAGTAGAAGGACTCCCACGGCACCACCGTGGCCAGGCAAGGTACGCCCGCCGCTTCACAGGCGTCGGCGACCGGATTGGTCGTCTCCGGTGCAGACGTCGTCAAAATCAGATCGACCTTGCTGGAATCAATGAGCGCCTTTGCCAGCTGGCTCGCGCGTGCTGGATCGGACTGCGTGTCGCGATCCAGGATCTCGACGGCATATTTCTTGCCGCCCACTGTCAGACCGGCAGCGAGTGATTTTCGGGCCAGATCGAGCACATACCCATCGGTCTCGCCAAAACTCGCGAGCGGGCCCGTGCGCGGGCTGACGAAGCCGACGCGAATCGTGTTGGCGCCATCGGCACCCTGGGCAAAAACCGAGCCCGCATTCATCAGCATCAAACCGACGGCACCGGTGCCGGCGAGTACCTCGCGACGGGACGGCAGGCGAACGCCGTCGTCTACTGTCAGAGCTTTTTCATGGTCCATGTCATTGTCTCCAGGTAGTTGTCAAGGAATGGGGGAACGGCCGCGGGTGACTTTGTCACCTCGAAGAAAGTGTAGCGATTTGGTATTCGGTGCGATAGGCCATGATGGTGGGCGGCCCATCCAACGCGTTGATCTGGTTCATGGTTTGGTTGCGTGGTCGCATTCGATCGTTCCAGCGTTCGCCAGACAACGAACGCGAGCCGGCTTCCATTTGCAATGGTTTTGCGCGATTCTGTTCGTCCCAACACCAAAAATGAAGCGAAATTCGGCACTATCAGCTATATCATTTTGGCATGACCGGGCCAGCGCCATCGATACCGTTGTCTCGAAAACCAGGGAGTCTCTGCAAAAGTCACCCGATAGAGGCCCTCGTGCATTAAAGAAACAAAGGAACCCTGGATACGCTCCGCATGCGGGATTTCCGTCCTGTTGCAAGCAGGACGTCCCACAGGTGACGCAGGCGGGCTGCGCGGAAATCGATCTTGCATAATCCGTCCATGAATGGATTCCCCGCCAACGAAATGGTCGCCAACTGCACCGCTTACGACGCAAGCGGGCGCAAGATTCGCGACATCACGCTGGACGAGATCAGCGACTTCCTGGCGGAACCGCGCGGATTCGTTTGGGTCGGCCTGGTCGAACCGGATGAGCCGCTGCTGGAGCACCTCCAGAAGGAATTCGGTCTGCATGATCTCGCCGTCGAAGACGCGCGTAACGCGCACCAGCGGCCCAAGATCGAGTCCTACGGCGATTCGCTGTTCATCGTTGCGCAGACCGCGCAGATCACCGACGACACCATCGCATTTGGTGAAACCCACCTCTTCCTCGGGAAGCGCTATCTGCTGTCGGTACGCCACGGCGCCTCGCGGTCGTATGCGCCGGCGCGCCACAACTGCGAGCAGATGCCCGGGCATCTGGCCCTCGGGACGAGCTTTGCGCTTTACTCGATCCTCGACTTCATCGTCGACAATTATCTGCCGATCGTGCAGGACTTCAGACAGGAATTGCAGGAGCTGGAGCAGGACGTGTTTGGTGAAGCCTCCAACCGCGACGTAACACGGCGCCTGTACAACATGCAGCGCGAACTGCTGACCCTCAAGCTCGCGGCCACGCCATTGCAGGACGTGCTGGGCCAGCTGGTGCGGCTTCACCCCGAGATGATCAGCGACGAAGTACGGCCCTATTTCCGGGATGTGCAGGACCACGTCACCCGGGTCAGCGACGCGATCAACTCGATGCGGGAAATGCTGGGCGCCGCGATGAACGTGAACCTTTCGCTGATCACCGTCCGGCAGAACGAAGTGGTCAAGCGCCTCGCCGGCTGGGCCGCGTTGCTGGCTGCGCCAACCCTGCTCGCAAGCTGGTACGGCATGAACTTTCATGACATGCCGGAACTCGCCAGGCCGTACGCCTACCCGACGATCATCGGCATCACCGTCGTCGTCTGCGTCACGCTGTTTGTCGTACTGAAGCGCGCGAAGTGGCTGTGATCGGCGGCGCGCAAGCGAGTTCACGGCGCCGTCGAACCAAGGCCACTGGCCTGCCCGGAGGGGATCGAACCCCCGACCCACAGCTTAGAAGGCGGGTATTAAAGCTCTTGAAACCCGCATGAAATAAGGATTTCTTGCGTTCAAAGGCCTTTTTTGGGTCACTCTTGGGACAATGAATCCGAAAAAGTACCCCAATGGTCTCCTTTGAAAAACGTGGCGAGTACCAGTGGCGCGCGAAGGTCCGGCGCCTTGGGCAAAGCTAATTGAGCAAGACGTTCGAGACCAAGGCGGACGCCATCGATTGGGCGCGCGAGGTCGAACGCAAGCTCAAGCGCGGCGAGATTGACGACCTCGATCCGGCCACGCAAAAAACGACAGTGGCTGACGCCATCAAGAGCTATCGTGAACAGGTGCTGCCCACTCTTGCCCGCGAGGGCAAGGGGACTGGCGACGTGCACCTACGTCGCATCGAGACAGAGTTCGGCCCGCTGTTTGTCTCGGCGCTGCGCGCGCTGGCCATCAACACTTGGGCGCGCAGCCTCACGAAAGATGAGGGCCTTGGCCCTCAGTCGATCATTCACCACCTGAACACCTTCTCGGGCTTGATCCAGCACACGCAGACGGCATTGGGCGTCCACACGCCCGCCGGCAACCAGGTCAAGCTGGTTGCCCGGCCTTTTCCGGGCGCGGCACGTGATCGCGTGTGCGTGATGGCGAGTTCGATCTGCCGATGCGTGCGGCCCGCGATCCGGGTGATGGCCCCAACATGCAAGCTGGGGCCATGCTGGAGCCCATCGTGCGCCTGGCACTGGCCACCAGCATGCGCCAGGGCGAACTGCTGGCACTGCGGCGGGATTGAGTCAACCTGCGCAGCAGGGTGATCCAGCTGCCGGCCGATGCCACCAAGAACGGCGACGCCCGCACTGTGGCGCTGTCCAGTGAGGCGGTAACCGTCCTCAAGGGTCTCATGACCCAGCCGCTGCACATCAGCGGCCGGGTATTCGGAACATGGAAAGACGCGAGCTCGTTCAGCAAGCCATGGCAGCGCCTGGTGCGCCGCGCAAGGCGCCTCTATGCCGAAGACTGCAAGCGCAAGGCCGTCAAGCCCAACTCGCGCATGCTGGCTGATCTGCGCTTTCACGATCGTCGGCACGATGCGACTACCAAGCTGTTCGAGGCCGGATTGAACCCATTCGAGGTTGCCAGTATGACAGGCCATAAATCAATGCAGATGCTAAAGCGCTATGTGACAGTCGACGCCAGCAAGCTGGCGCAGAAGCTGGGATAGCTGAGCTGACCGTCGTGAGTGAAGCGAGCACGCATTGGCTTTGAGTCTGCGCAGTTTCGTCTTGCATGACCCAACCGTTAAGATTCGGGTCATGCTCTTGCACTCCCCGCTGCGTACCCCGCACAAGCCTTGGCAATTTCTTTGTTACATCACTGCTGGCGGACGCAATGACTTCACTAAATGGGATGCAAAACTATCAGTGAAAGCACGCGCCAAGCGTGATGTCGCCATGCGTTATTTACGCGTACAACCACCTGAAAGGTGGAATCGTCCGCTGGCAAGCTCCTTAGGAAATCACCTGTACGTGATACATTTCAGTGACGAGAATGGTACAGCCCACCGGTTATGCGGCTTTTTTGACTTACAAAATCATGCATTCGTGATTTGTGTCACTATTGTTGAGAAAGATGGAAAGTACAATCCGCAGGACTATGAAAAACGCACCCTCGACGCCCGAACTCAAGTGGCAAGAGCTTTCGCTCAACACACTGCCCCATGGCCCTGGCGTATCCAATGAATTGGCTGCACAGGCGTCCCAAGTCCTGATGGGACGCGCGATTCCGGCCGCGTGGAAAGACGTTGACTATCGCCAAGCGGCAATGGAAGCCGAGGTGGAACACGCCATTGCGTGGCAGGTGCGGGTAAATCGCGAAGAACGCGGCTGGAAGCAAAGCAATTTGGCGAACCGCATGAATACCGGCCAATCAGCGGTGTCCAGACTGGAAGACCCCGCCGGAGGGGATGTGCGTGTAAGCACGCTGCTCAAAGCTGCGCATGCGTTCGATTGCGCACTACTCGTGCGATTTGTGCCATATTCTGAATTTGCGGCCGTCACGGCCGATGTCCGGTCAGACCGCCTTTTGGCGTGTGGCTTCAATGATGAACAAAGTCAAACCAGAATTACCTCGAGCTATGGCCACTAAAAAGACTGAGCCCAAGCCCGCACATACTGCAAAATCCGTCGGCACACGCACTACGAAGGCTGGGCAGTCACCAGAACCCGCCCTTACACCGGCGGTGGCGCCTCCCAATATGGAACGAGTACCTTCAAACGTACCAACGGTGTACGCTGACCAAGCGATGGACGTGGTGTATGGCATTCACACCACCAAAATAGTGTTTGGTACCGAGAACGGAGTTGGTGGCTTGAGGCCGGTAGGCATAGCAGTCTTGCCCACTGCAACCCTGTTAATTTTGGCGGGCAACATCATCAACACCCTGACTCGAGCAGACATAGTTGAAGAGACGCGCAAACGCCTGACTGGCGTACTTGACATGATGCGTGAAATGGCGCCCGGTCCCGTGGTCAACATGCCACGCTCGACGGACAAGCCAGATGAATAGCGAGCCGCGTTTTCGGTAGAGGCAACGGACGCCAACTCCGGCGCGCCTAAGCTCTCTGAGAAGCTGGGCTGCCACCGCGTGTGCCCCGCACATAGACCCCCGATCGAACTGACCGATTAAGCATCTCACCCGGGGGGCTACACCCGCCGCCCTGCGCTGCGCTCCGGCCCCCGGGGGCGCGTGTCGGCGCCCCCCGGCCTGTGACCGGCTCCCCCTGCGAACACGAACAACCGGTTTGGCAGAAAAGGAACGGCAGCCTCGCCGTTGCTCGGCCCCACTTGGTAACGGCCTGTTGTTGGTCGAGTGCACGATGCACAAGCCAGGCGGGCGCGCGAGCGCCGCCGGTGGCGGCGATTGACGGCGTTTCACCAACATGCGACGATGCCCCTCTACGCGAAACGGAGAGTCACTATGCCTTGGCACGCTGTAACGTGGGGGGATATTGGGGCCGCAATAGACGAAGCTGATGGCACAACCCGAGAGCATTTCCGGGTGCTTCATGGAGACTTCTACGAGGCCCATGGTGTGTTGATGCAACGCCCAGGCATGCCCCCGGGCGGGCCCAAGCAGTATGAAGCGCGGCCACTACTTGCTGCCGCGTACGCTCATCTGCATCCTGGCGCACGGCTCAATCCTAATGATTTTCACGGCATGAACGGGCACGAATTCCTAGAACAACACTTCGGCTTCACGCCCGTAGCGATTTGAGCTCTCCTCACCGTCTTGAGTAAGCCTGCGAGTCTGCGCAATCGAAAGGGAGCGCCCAAACGCGGGCACTGGAGTCCCCCCGATTGAACATGTCACCCGGGGGCTGCACCGCCCTGCGCTGCGCTGCGCTCCGGCCCCCGGGGGCCACTGTCTCGGCGCCCCCCGCGCCCTGCAGGCGCGGCTCCCCCAGCGAACGATGCGCTTATTCGGGCTCTGAATAAGCGATGGCGTTTATTCTTGGGACACTCTTGGGACAATTCATGAGTAAAAACCATTCATTTCCAGTAAAGCCCAATCAAGGTGCGTAATCGTAACTTATTGATTTTACTATGGTTTTTGGCCTGCCCGGAGGGGATCGAACCCCCGACCCACAGCTTAGAAGGCTGTTGCTCTATCCAACTGAGCTACGGGCAGATGGAAAAAAGGCCCACGGAGTGAGCCTTTTCTTTGAAACATGGTCGGGGCGAAAGGATTCGAACCTTCGACCCTCTGGTCCCAAACCAGATGCGCTACCAGGCTGCGCTACGCCCCGACAGCGGTCATTCTACCTTGATGCCCAAATGCGCGAGAGGCCGCAATCCGCCCACAATCCCCTCTGAACGCGCGCAAATGCCCGGTGAAGTCAGAGCCCTGCTTGCCAGCATGAACAAGGCGGCTACAGCATCGGACGCAACACCCGCGCCGCGTCCAGCAGCAGCGGCAGCACATCGCGCTGCATCACGCCGGCCTCCAGCCGCTGGGGTGACGCCACGACGTTCAGTGCCGCCACGGTGCGCCCCTGCATGTTGCGCAGCGGCACTGCCAGCGCATGCACGCCGAGCTCGTGCTCCTCGCTGGCCACGCAGTAATCGTCGATGCGCACTTGTTCGATCAGGGCACGGAACTTCTTTGCGTCCACCACCGTGTGCGACGTCAGGCGAGGCAGCCCGCGGTCGCCGGAATACTCCTTCATCCAGGCGTTGAAATCACCTTTGCGTTTGGCGGCGTGCGCATTCCACTGATGGCGGACAGTGATTCCACGTTCATCGCGGACAGCATTCCAGCGAAGAGCGGACACCCTGCGCTGGTGTCCTGAGTGACAGTGGCAATCGTATCCCAACTGT
>SCRU01000109.1 GCA_004323695.1 Burkholderiaceae bacterium | reverse complement strand
TGTGGTCATCGTGGCCTACGTGATCTGCAGTCTGTTGGCTGTGGTGGCCGGCGTCTACTTGACAGCGCGCGTCGCCTCAGGGGATCCGGCCATGGGTGCTTCCTTCGGGCTGCTGTCCGTAGCGGCCGTGGCGCTGGGCGGCGTCCAGCTAACGGGCGGTGTCGGCAGCATTCTGGGCGTAGTGACAGGTGCGCTCAGCCTTGGCTTTCTGGCCAACGGGATTAACTTGCTGGGTATCTCGCCGTTTCTGAGCGGTGCCATCACGGGGGTGCTGCTGTTGGTGGCAGTTTGCTCGCAGCGCCGCGCGGTGGTGGGCCTATGAGAACAGCCGCGCAAACCGCGGGAACCGGCGGCGCCGTGGTGCCCTGGTGGCGCAACCTGATCTCGCGGGTTGCGGGAGCGCCACCCGCCTATACCGGCACCGCCATTTTGCTGATCCTGGCGGCCTTCATTCGACCGCAGCTGCTGTCGCTGGGGCTGCTACCGTTGATTCTGCGTCAAGCGGCTCCGCTCGGCTTGGCAGTAGTTGGCCAGTCGCTGGTGATGCGGGCCCGGTCGCTGGATCTTTCGTCGGGTGGCGTGATCGTCGTGGTGTCGTACATACTGACTAGCGGCTATTTCCACGTATCGCATGTCGTAGCAATGTTGATGTGCATTTTGCTGGGCCTGCTGGTGGGCGCGATCAACGGCGCGTTGATTGTCTGGGCACGTGCATCCGCGGTCATCGTCACTTTGGCGATGGCCATGATCCTGCTGGGAATTGTGATCGCCTTATCGCAGTTTCGGGCTCCTGGAGATGCGCCAGAGTTCTTGAGTGATTTGGCGACTCGCCGACTAATGGGTATACCGATTCCGGTGCTGCTGTGGGTTGCGGTGGCAATTCCGGCGGCGCTTCTGTTGAGGTTCACCGTGTTTGGGCGCTACCTCGACGCCGTGGGCGCGAATCCGCAGGCGGCTGCACTGTCAGGCATTCCGTATCTGCGTGTGATCTTTCTGGGGCACGTCGCGTCGGCGCTGATCTCCGTACTCTGCGGCTTTGTCCTGGTGGGCTTTGTTGGCGCTGGCAGCACCACCTTGGGCCAGGACTTGCCACTGAATTCGTTGGCCGCCGTCATTCTCGGTGGCGTGAATTTTGGCAATGGCCGTGGGGGCATAGCGGGCCCTGCCGTGGCGGCGTTCATGCTGACCTTTCTGTTCAACTTCCTTACCAGCCTGGGGCTCGGGGAGCCCGGTCGCCTGATGCTGCAGGGCGCCATCATCGCCATCGCGGCCCTGGGCTATTCGCTGCGTCATCGCTAACACTGCTCAATGAAAGGAGCCGTATCCATGAAATCCTCGAAATCCCGCTATACGCTTGATGCGGGCGATGGTCATGCCATCGAGGCGTACGGCTGGAACGCTGACGCCTCGGTGCGAGCCGTGGTGCAGATTGCGCATGGCATGGGAGAGCACACGAGTCGCTATGGCACTTTAGCCCACGCCTTGGCCAGTGCGGGCTGTGCGGTCTATGCCAACGAACACCGTGGCCATGGGGCTGACGCGGCTGGGCGCGGCGATCTGGGCGATTTCGGGAAAGGTGGTTTCGCCGCTTTGGTTGACGATATGGCCGTCTTGAGTCGTCATGCACGGTTGCGACATGCTGGTGCGCCGCTCATCCTGCTTGGCCACAGCATGGGGTCGTTCGCAGCGCAGGTCTATATGCTGGACCACAGTGAACTGGTACAGGGCGTCGCACTGTCGGGGACTACAGCCGTGAATCTGCTGGAGTCCCAAATCATGGCGGGATGGAAGCTGGAAGATGCGAATGCTGCGTTCCCCCATCCGCGTACCTCTTTCGATTGGCTCAGCCGGGATGCGGCGATGGTGGACGCGTACATTGCAGATCCCTTGTGTGGATTCACCATCACGCCAGCCTCGTTTCAATCCATGCTGGTGGAGTGCGCGCGCGCCGCCGATGTCGAAAAATTGAAGCGGGTGCGGCCGGATCTGCCGCTGTTTGCCTTCGTCGGGGATCAGGATCCCATCAACAATCACCTCGAATGGTTTTATCCGCTGCTGGAGCGCTATCGGCGTGCCGGACTGACGAATGTTTCATCACATGTGTACGGCGGCGCCCGGCACGAGGTGTTCAATGAAACAAATAGGGCTGAGGTCGTCGCGAACTTGCTGGCGTGGATCGATGAGATCGCGCCCCGCGAGCACCAGGCTTGAGCTGGCCCCTATCGGCGCCTCGCAATGAGGCAACGGGGTATGAAAGCTTGCTGCGCATCCGTTGCGCCAGCAACATGGGCCTGAGCCGACCCTGTCTGCAAGGACAATGACGCCCATGATCTCTGTATCTCTGCCCCTGACCACGCGGCGCCAGGATTTGCTGGCACGCCTGGCCGAGCCGCACCAATACGATGTGGCCGTCATCGGCGGCGGCGCCACCGGCCTGGGCGTCGCGCTGGACGCGGCGGCGCGCGGCTTCAGCGTGGTGCTGGTCGAGTCGCACGACTTTGCCAAGGGCACCTCGTCGCGCGCCACCAAGCTGGTGCATGGCGGCGTGCGCTACCTGGCGCAGGGCAATGTGTCGCTGGTGCGCGAGGCGCTGCACGAACGCACCCGGCTGCTGCACAACGCCCCGCACCTGGCGCATCCGCTGCCGTTCGTGATGCCCTCCTACAAGTTGTGGGAGACCCCGTTCTATGGCGCCGGCCTGGTGATCTACGACGTGCTTGCCGGTCAGGCCGGCCTGGGCAAAACCGAATTCCTGAGCGCCGCCAGGACACTGCGCCATCTGCCGACGGTGCAGCCGCAGGGCCTCAAGGGCGGCGTCAAGTACTGGGATGGTCAGTTCGACGACGCCCGCCTCGCGCTGGCGCTGGCGCGTACGGCGGCCCGGGAGGGCGCCCTGCTGGTCAACTATTGCGCGGCGACCGAATTGATCCACGAGGATGGAAAGGTGGCGGGGCTCAGGTGCCAGGACCGCGAAACCGCGCGCCTGTACACGCTGCGCGCCGGTTGCGTGATCAATGCCGCGGGCGTCTGGGTGGACGAATTGCGCCAACAGGACGGCGAGGCGATCGGGCGCACCACCAAGCCCATGGTGGCCCCCAGCCAGGGCGTGCACATGGTGGTCGATCGGGCTTTTCTGCCAGGTGAGCACGCGCTGCTGGTGCCCCGCACCACGGATGGCCGGGTGCTGTTCGCCGTACCCTGGCTGGGCAAGGTCATCCTGGGCACGACCGACACGCCGCGCCACGATCTGGCGCGCGAACCCGAGCCATTCCGGCAGGAAGTCGAGTTCATCCTGCGCGAAGCAGCCCGGTATCTGAGCCGGGCGCCGACCCGCGCCGATGTGAAAAGCATCTGGGTCGGCTTGCGCCCGCTGGTGAAGCCGCCCGACGACGATGGTGACAACACCAAGGGCCTGAGCCGTGAACATACCGTGCTGGTCAGCCGCAGCGGCCTGGTGACGGTCACGGGTGGCAAGTGGACCACCTACCGCGCCATGGCGGAAGATGTTCTGGGCAAGTGCTTTGACGCTTCTCTGCTGACACGGAAAGCCCCCGGAGTGACCGCCAACTTGCTGCTGGTGGGCGGCGAGGGAATGGCCGGGGCCAGGCGGCCCACGATCAGCGATCCGCCCGGGCTGCACGCCTACGGCAGCGAACAGGAAGCCGTGTTGTCCCTTCCCGGCGCACAGGCGCCACTGGGCGGGGGCTTGAGCGAAGCCATGGTGCGCTTTGCGGCGCGCCACGAATACGCGCGTACCGTGGAGGACGTGCTGGCGCGGCGCTCGC
The DNA here is from genome assembly GCA_004323695.1 of Burkholderiaceae bacterium. Taxonomy (GTDB): domain Bacteria; phylum Pseudomonadota; class Gammaproteobacteria; order Burkholderiales; family Burkholderiaceae_C; genus Rhodoferax_A. Next base: position 13,757 of record SCRU01000109.1, on the reverse strand, counting down.
GCCTGCTGTTTCTGGACGCGCGGCTGGCCGGCACGCTGGCCGACGCGGTCGGTGCCATTTTGGCGCAGGAGACTGAAGTCGATCCGCAGGTTTCCGCGTTCATGCAGCTGGCGCGTCACTATCTGCACCTGCCAGACTAGTGGTTTGACGCCGGCCGAAATACTTGGCATAATACTGGGCTTCGCCGTAAAAAAGTGAAGCTTCTGCCCAGCAGTAGCGCCCTGAGTGGTTCTTGGCGTGAACGACGGGCCCAAGACTGACCAGATTGCCCTTGGCTTCCAGGGGCTCCTGGTGCAAGTTGGGAATAACGAAATGATCCAGACTGAATCACGGTTAGAAGTTGCCGACAATACCGGCGCGAAATCCGTCCTGTGCATCAAGGTGCTGGGCGGGTCCAAGCGCCGCTATGCCAGCGTCGGCGACGTTATCAAGGTGAGCATCAAGGAAGCCGCTCCGCGTGGCCGCGTCAAAAAAGGCGAGGTCTACAGCGCGGTGGTGGTTCGTACGGCCAAGGGCATTCGCCGCAGCGACGGCTCCCTGGTCAAGTTCGACGGCAATGCCGCCGTGTTGCTCAATAACAAGCTCGAGCCCATTGGCACGCGCATCTTCGGCCCGGTGACGCGTGAATTGCGCACCGAGAAGTTCATGAAGATCGTGTCGCTGGCTCCCGAAGTTCTCTAAGGACTCGCCATGAACAAGATTCGCAAGGGCGACGAGGTCATCGTGCTCGCGGGGCGCGACAAGGGCAAGCGCGGTACGGTGTCGCTGCGCAAGGACGACTCCCATCTGGTGATCGACGGCATCAATCTGGTGAAGAAACACACCAAGCCGAACCCGCTCAAGGGCACCACGGGCGGCATCGTCGAGAAGGCCATGCCCATTCATCAGTCCAATGTGGCCATTTTCAATGGCGCCACGGGCAAGGCCGACCGGGTCGGCATCAAGCTGCAGGCTGACGGCACGCGTGTGCGTGTTTACAAGTCCAGCGGCGACGAGATCAAGGCGGCATGACCATGGCACGACTCCAACAACACTATCGTGAAAAAGTGGCCCCCGAGCTGATGGCCAAGTTTGGCTACAGCTCGCCGATGCAGGTGCCGCGCCTGACCAAGATCACGCTCAACATGGGCGTGAGCGAAGCGGTTTCCGACAAGAAGGTCATGGACAACGCGGTCAGCGATCTGTCCAAGATCGCTGGTCAAAAGCCGGTCGTCACGGTGGCCAAGAAGGCGATTGCGGGTTTCAAGATCCGCGAAGGCCAGGCCATTGGCTGCATGGTCACGCTACGCGGTGTGCAGATGTACGAGTTTCTGGACCGTTTCGTCACGGTGGCGCTGCCCCGCGTGCGCGACTTCCGCGGCATCTCGGGTCGCGCCTTCGACGGCCGTGGCAACTACAACATCGGCGTCAAAGAGCAGATTATTTTCCCCGAGATCGAGTACGACAAGGTCGATGCCCTGCGCGGTCTCAATATCAGCATCACCACGACGGCCAAGAACGACGAGGAGTGCAAGGCGCTTCTCGCGGGCTTCCGTTTCCCCTTCAAGAACTGAGGTGACGTGTGGCTAAAATGGCTTTGATCGAGCGCGAGCTCAAGCGCGACAAACTGGTCGCCAAGTACGCAAAAAAACACGCGGAACTGAAGGCGATTTCCAATGACGCCAAGCGCAGCGACGAAGAGCGCGCGGTGGCGCGTCTGGGTCTGCAAAAACTCCCGCGTAACGCCAACCCGACCCGTCAGCGCAACCGCTGCGCGATCACCGGCCGTCCGCGCGGAACGTTCCGTCAATTCGGCTTGGCCCGCGCCAAGATCCGTGAAATGGCTTTCGCCGGCGATATCCCTGGTGTCGTCAAGGCGAGCTGGTAAGGCAAGGCAGGAGATTAAACATGAGCATGAGTGATCCCATTGCCGATTTGCTGACCCGGATTCGCAATGCGCAAATGGTGGCGAAAGTCACCGTGTCGGTACCGTCTTCCAAGGTGAAGGTGGCGATTGCGCAGGTATTGAAGGACGAGGGTTACATCGACGGTTTCCAGGTCAAGACCGAAGCTGGCAAGACCGAGCTTGAAATTGCCCTGAAGTATTACGCCGGTCGCCCGGTGATTGAGCGCATCGAGCGTGTCAGTCGCCCGGGCCTGCGTGTGTACAAGGGTCACGACGCCATTCCGCAGGTCATGAATGGCCTGGGTGTGGCAATCGTCACGACGCCGCAAGGCGTGATGACGGACCGCAAGGCGCGCGCGACCGGCATCGGTGGCGAAGTGCTGTGCTACGTGGCCTGATCGCGGCATCGAGGAGAAACTGAAATGTCTCGTGTAGGAAAAATGCCGGTCGCGCTTCCCCAGGGTGTGGATGTGTCGATCAAGGAAGATCAGATCAGCGTCAAGGGCGCGGGCGGCACGTTGCTGCTGGCCCAGAACCCGCTGGTCAAGGTGGTCAGTGAATCGGGCAAGCTGAGTTTCGCGCCCGCGAATGACTCGCGCGAAGCGAACGCGATGAGCGGCACCATGCGCCAGCTGGTGAACAACATGGTGATCGGCGTGACCAAAGGCTTCGAGAAGAAGCTCAACCTCGTGGGCGTTGGTTTCCGGGCGCAGGCGCAAGGCGCCAAGCTGAACCTGGCAGTGGGGTTCTCCCATCCGGTGAACAAGGACATGCCGGCCGGCATCTCGGTGGCGACGCCGGCCCCGACTGAAATCGTGATCAAGGGCGCCGATCGCCAGCGCGTCGGGCAGGTGGCTGCCGAAATCCGTGCGATCCGCCCCCCCGAACCGTACAAGGGCAAGGGCATCCGCTATGCGGACGAGAAGATCACGATCAAAGAAACCAAGAAGAAATAAGGAGCTGCAACATGTTGTCCAAGAAAGAGCAGCGTCTTCGCCGGTCCCGTCAGACCCGCATCCGTATTGCGGCCCAGGGTGTGGCACGTTTGACGGTGAACCGTACCAATCTGCACATCTATGCCAGCGTGATTTCCGGCGACGGCACCAAGGTGCTGGCGACCGCATCCACGGCACAGGCCGACGTTCGCAGCTCCCTCGGCGGCGCCGGCAAGGGCGGCAACGCGGTGGCGGCGCAGACCGTTGGCAAGCTGATTGCAGAGAAGGCCAAGGCGGCCGGCATTGAAAAAGTGGCTTTCGACAGGGCCGGGTTTGCGTACCACGGACGCGTCAAGGCGTTGGCTGACGCGGCGCGCGCGGCCGGCTTGCAGTTCTAAGCGGATCGGGATCAAAAATGGCTAAAGTTCAAGCAAAAATGCAGGGCAAGGGGCAAGGCGACGGGCCGGAAGACGGTCTGCGCGAAAAGATGATTGCGATCAACCGCGTGACCAAGGTGGTCAAGGGCGGGCGCATTCTCGGTTTTGCTGCATTGACGGTCGTGGGCGATGGCGATGGTCGCGTCGGCATGGGCAAGGGGAAGTCGAAGGAAGTGCCGGCCGCCGTGCAAAAAGCGATGGAAGAGGCGCGGCGCAATCTGACCAAGGTGTCGCTGCGCAATGGCACGATTCATCACAAGGTGAACGGGCACCATGGTGCCTCGAACGTGATGATGGCGCCGGCCCCGAAGGGCACCGGCATCATTGCGGGCGGCCCGATGCGTGCCGTGTTCGAGGTCATGGGTATTACCGATATCGTGGCCAAGAGCCACGGCTCGTCCAACCCCTACAACATGGTTCGTGCCACGCTGGATGCGCTTGCCCGTTGCGCCACCGCGTCGGACGTGGCGGCCAAGCGCGGCAAGACGGTCGAAGAGATCTTCGCCTGACCGGGAAACTCATCATGACAACGCTACAAAAACTCAAGGTTCAATTGGTGCGCAGCCCGATCGGCTGTAAACAGGCGCATCGGGCCACGGTGCGTGGCCTTGGGCTGCGCAAGGTCAACAGCACGAGCGAGTTGCAGGACACGCCGGAAGTTCGCGGCATGATTAACAAGATCAGCTATCTGGTCAAAGTGCTCTGAAGGGCTAGACGATGGAACTCAATGGCATCAAGCCCGCAGAGGGCGCGAAACACGCCAGGCGGCGTGTCGGACGTGGAATCGGGTCCGGGCTGGGCAAGACCGCGGGGCGTGGCCACAAAGGCCAGAAGTCGCGCGCGGGCGGCTATCACAAGACCGGCTTTGAAGGTGGACAGATGCCGCTGCAGCGCCGCCTGCCGAAACGCGGCTTCAAGTCGCAACTGCTGCAATTCAACGCGGAGGTGACGCTTGGTGCTCTCGAGCGCCTGGGCGCCGCCGAGGTGGATTTGCTCGCGCTCAAGCAGGCAGGCCTGGTGGGTGACCTGATCAAGGTTGCCAAGGTGATCAAGTCCGGCACCATCACCAGAGCGGTCAAGCTCACGGGGATCGGCGCAACGGCGGGCGCCCGTGCTGCGATTGAAGCGGCTGGCGGCAGCGTGGCCTGAATTTACGCCTGAAAGAGAATCTCAGTGGCAACCAGCGGCAAAAAAATTGCAAAAACCGGAAAGTACGGGGACCTGCGTCGCCGGCTGATTTTTTTGCTGCTCGCACTGGTGGTCTATCGCATCGGTTCGTATATTCCGGTGCCCGGCATCGACCCGAATCAACTCGAACGTTTGTTCCAGGGCCAGCAAAACGGCATCCTCAGCCTGTTCAACATGTTCTCGGGCGGGGCGCTGTCGCGCTTTTCCGTGTTTGCGCTCGGCATCATGCCGTACATCTCGGCATCGATCATCATGCAGTTGATGACCTACGTGGTGCCGACTTTCGAGCAGATGAAGAACGAGGGCGAATCGGGCCAACGCAAGATTACCCAGTACACCCGCTACGGCACGCTGGGGCTGGGCCTGTTCCAGTCTCTGGGGATTTCCGTGGCACTCGAAAGCTCGCCAGGCCTCGTGCTGGATCCCGGCATGGGATTCCGGCTGACCGCCGTCGTCAGTCTCACAGCGGGCACGATGTTCCTGATGTGGCTCGGCGAACAGATTACCGAGCGCGGGTTGGGCAACGGGATTTCGTTGCTGATTTTTGCGGGTATTGCCGCCGGGTTGCCTACGGGTATTGGCAGTTTGCTGCAGTTGGTGAGTACCGGGGCCATGAGCATTCTGGTCGCCCTGTTCATTGTGGCCATCGTCGGGTTCGTGACGTATTTCGTCGTGTTCATTGAGCGCGGCCAGCGCAAGATTCTGGTGAACTATGCGCGGCGACAAGTGGGAAACAAGGTTTATGGCGGCCAGTCGTCGCATCTGCCCTTGAAGTTGAACATGTCGGGCGTGATTCCTCCGATTTTCGCTTCGTCCATCATCCTGCTGCCCGCAACCGCGGTGAGCTGGTTCAGTGGCGGCGATTCCATGGTCTGGCTGAAAAATATTGCCAGTGCGCTCACGCCGGGCCAGCCCATTTATGTCATGTTGTATGCGGCGGCGATCATATTTTTCTGCTTTTTCTACACCGCGCTGGTCTTCAACAGCCGGGAGACGGCCGACAACCTGAAGAAAAGCGGCGCGTTCATTCCGGGCATCCGGCCAGGCGAGCAGTCGGCACGGTACATCGACAAGATCCTGGTACGCCTGACGCTGGTGGGGGCGATTTACATCACGATCGTCTGCCTGTTGCCGGAATTTCTGATACTGAAATACAACGTGCCGTTCTATTTTGGCGGCACTTCCTTGCTGATTATTGTGGTGGTCACGATGGACTTCATGGCCCAGGTGCAGAACTACTTGATGTCCCAGCAGTATGAGTCCCTGTTGAAAAAAGCCAACTTCAAAACTTCACTGGGCGGTTAAGAGGAATGTCAAAAGACGATGTCATCCAGATGCAGGGGGAAGTGGTTGAAAACCTGCCCAATGCGACTTTTCGTGTAAAGCTGGAAAATGGCCACGTCGTGTTGGGCCATATCTCGGGAAAGATGCGGATGCACTACATCCGGATTTTGCCGGGTGACAAGGTCACGGTGGAGTTGACGCCCTACGATTTATCGCGGGCTCGCATAGTGTTCCGGGCCAAGTGAGCCGGAACTGGATGGAAAAGTTTTAGGAGAATGAAATGAAGGTTTCGGCTTCGGTCAAGAAAATTTGCCGCAACTGCAAGATTATCCGCCGCAAAGGTGTCGTTCGCGTGATCTGCACGGACCCGCGGCACAAGCAGCGCCAAGGTTGATCAAAGAGTTTTAGAGGACGCACATGGCACGTATCGCTGGCATCAATATTCCGCCGCATCAGCACGCTGAAATCGGCCTGACCGCCATCTTTGGCATTGGCCGCTCCCGCGCTCGCAAGATTTGCGAAGCGTGCGAGATCGCTTATTCCAAGAAAATCAAGGATTTGACGGATGGCGATCTCGAAAAGATTCGCGATCAGGTCGCGCAACTGACGATCGAAGGCGACCTGCGCCGGGAAACCACCATGAACATCAAGAGATTGATGGACATCGGTTGCTATCGCGGTTTCCGGCATCGTCGCGGCCTGCCGATGCGCGGTCAGCGCACGCGCACGAATGCGCGCACTCGCAAGGGCCCGCGCAAGGCGGCGGCGGCATTGAAGAAATAATTCGGATTGAGAGATCACCATGGCAAAGGCTCCCGCGAATAACGCTGCGCAACGGGTGCGCAAAAAAGTCCGCAAGAACGTCTCGGACGGTGTGGCGCACGTTCACGCGTCATTCAACAACACCATCATCACGATCACCGACCGTCAGGGCAACGCCTTGTCGTGGGCGTCTTCCGGTGGTCAGGGTTTCAAGGGTTCGCGCAAGTCCACCCCTTTCGCGGCGCAAGTGGCGTCGGAAGTGGCGGGGCGTGCCGCGCTCGAACAAGGCATCAAGAACCTGGATGTGGAGATCAAGGGACCCGGTCCGGGTCGCGAGTCCTCGGTTCGGGCGCTTGCAGCGCTGGGGATCCGGATCACCTCGATTGCCGATGTCACGCCGGTGCCGCACAACGGCTGCCGGCCGCAAAAACGCCGTCGTATCTAGTTTCATTTCAAGCCCACCGCCATCGGCGACAGCCTGATGGCTCCCGCACTTTCGTGCGGAAGATGACACAAAGGAAGTTCAAGTGGCACGCTATCTCGGCCCCAAGGCCAAACTATCCCGCCGTGAAGGCACGGACCTTTTCCTCAAGAGCGCGCGCCGCGCCATCGGGGACAAGGCCAAATTCGACTCCAAGCCGGGCCAGCATGGTCGCACCTCCGGATCGCGCACCTCCGATTACGGCCTGCAATTGCGCGAGAAACAAAAAGTCAAGCGCATGTATGGCGTGATGGAGCGCCAGTTCCGCCGCTATTTTGAAGAAGCCGATCGCCGCAAGGGCAATACCGGCGCGAATCTGCTGTCCCTGCTGGAATGCCGCCTGGATAACGTGGTGTATCGCATGGGCTTCGGGTCAACCCGTGCCGAGGCGCGGCAACTGGTGTCGCACAAGGCCATGACGGTGAATGGACAGTCCGTGAACATCCCGTCGTACATGGTCAAAGTGGGCGATGTGGTGGCCGTCCGTGACAAGTCTAAAAAGCAAAATCGTGTCGTGGAAGCGCTCCAGCTGGCCCAGCAGGTCGGGATCCCCGCGTGGGTTGACGTGAATGCCGACAAGGCGGAAGGGACCTTCAAGAAGGTGCCGGACCGGGACGAGTTTGCGGCCGATGTCAACGAATCCCTGATTGTCGAGTTGTACTCGCGCTGATCGCATTATTTTCAACTGTTTTCGTTCCTGATTCGCACTGTGCCGCGAACCAGGCGCTTCACCAGCCTTACCGGTGTAACGAGCCGGGGGTATTGAGAGGAAGTCCGCATGCAAACCAACCTGCTAAAACCAAAAACAATCAATGTGGAGCAACTTGGGCCCAACCGTGCCAAGGTGACGCTCGAGCCGTTCGAGCGTGGCTATGGGCACACCCTGGGGAACGCACTGCGCCGCGTCTTGTTGTCCTCAATGGTGGGTCACGCGGCCACCGAGGTGACCATTGCCGGTGTGTTGCACGAATATTCATCGATCGACGGTGTGCAGGAAGATGTTGTCAACATTCTGTTGAACCTCAAGGGCGTGGTCTTCAAACTGCACAATCGCGATGAAGTCACGCTGAGCCTGCGCAAAGACGGCGAAGGGGTCGTGACGGCAGCCGATATCCAGACACCGCACGATGTGGAAGTCATCAATCCGAACCATGTCATTGCCACCCTGTCGCAAGGCGGCAAGCTGGACATGCAGATCAAGATTGAAAAGGGCCGTGGCTACGTTCCGGGCAATGTCCGCCGCTATGGTGACGAACCCGTGAAATCCATTGGCCGGATTATTCTTGATGCGTCGTTTTCCCCGGTCAAGCGGGTGAGCTACGTCGTCGAGAGCGCCCGCGTCGAGCAGCGCACCGACCTGGACAAGCTCGTGGTGGAAATTGAAACCAACGGCGCCATCTCGGCGGAAGACGCGGTTCGCGCCTCGGCCAAGATTCTGGTGGAGCAACTGGCGGTATTCGCCCAGCTTGAAGGCAGCGAATTGGCCATGTTCGATGCGCCGACGCCGCGCACGTCCCAGCAGTTCGATCCGATCCTGCTGCGCCCGGTGGACGAGCTCGAGCTGACGGTGCGCTCCGCCAACTGCCTGAAGGCGGAAAATATTTACTACATCGGCGACCTGATCCAGCGCACCGAGAACGAGCTGCTCAAGACGCCGAACCTGGGCCGCAAATCGCTGAACGAGATCAAGGAAGTCCTGGCCTCGCGCGGTTTGACGCTCGGAATGAAGCTGGAGAGCTGGCCTCCGGCGGGTTTGGACAAGCGTTGATTTTTCGGCCCTGAATTCCAGGGCCTGTGCACCGGGCAGTACCTGATACGGCTGCCTGTCAAATAACGAAAGGAAAGCACCATGCGCCACGCACACGGACTGCGCAAACTGAACCGCACCAGCGAGCACCGCCTCGCCATGCTGCGCAACATGATGAACTCGCTCATCGAGCACGAGGTCATCAAGACCACACTGCCCAAGGCCAAGGAGTTGCGCCGCGTGGTGGAGCCCATGATTACCTTGAGCAAGGAGCCGACGCTGGCCAACAAGCGCCTGGCATTCAACCGGCTGCGTGACCGCGACAGCGTGGTCAAGCTGTTTGCCGAACTCGGCCCACGCTTCAAGGCGCGACCCGGTGGCTACACCCGTATTTTGAAGATGGGTTTTCGCGTGGGCGACAACGCTCCCATGGCGTTGGTTGAGCTGGTAGACCGCCCTGCGGATGTCGACTCTTCTGACGCTGCGAAGGCTTGATAGGTTATAATCATCGTCTTACCGCGCGATGGAGCAGCCTGGTAGCTCGTTGGGCTCATAACCCAAAGGTCGCAAGTTCAAATCTTGCTCGCGCAACCAAAAAAATGTCGGCGATCAGCGCTGACACAGAAACGCCCACATCAGTGGGCGTTTTTTTTGTGGATGGCGATCGCGCGCCATCGGTCACTTCTACAATCTGTCCATGTTCAAGTGCATGACGCATCCGCTGGCCAAATGGCTTGCCGTTGTGTCCATTGCATGGCTGACGCTCGCGCCCACCGCCTTGCGGATCGCCAGTGCGGTGTCGCTGTCGGCGGCGCCATGGCAGCAAATTTGCACGTCGCGAGGTGAACAGTCGGTTCGATTGCCCGGCGCGCCGGCGACGCCGTTCGGTCCGGGCACTTGTGACTGCCCGCTCTGCGTTCTCTGTCACCTTGGCTGGGGCGCTCCCGCGCCTTCCGTGCTCCCGCTGGTCTATATCCCTATGGAGGGCGTACCGTCGGTTGTCGCCGACACCCGGGTGCCGCGCCTGGCGTGGCAGTGGGCGCTGCAGAATCCGCGCGCCCCGCCGGCGTACTCCTGAGCGACACACAAGATCATTTCCCGCGTGCGCATGGTGCCTGCGCGGGAGCTGCGATTCGGCTGCTCCGGCGGCGTCCATCCTCTTTTTCAGTCATGCGGGGCCATGTTGCCGCGCTTTCGAGAGTCCCATGAAAATACGCTACTCCGTTCTTGTCGCACTGCTGGCCGTTGCGCCCTCCAGTGCCGTGTTGGCCTGCGCTACCTGTGGCTGTTCCCTGTCGTCCGACGCCGCCATGGGTTATTCAGCGTCTGCCGGCTGGATGGTCAGTCTGGAATACGACTACCTCAACCAGAACCAGCTGCGCTCGGGCACGAGCGCCGTTTCCCCCGCGCAGGTGGCCGCCATCAACAACGCGGGCGGCGATCAGGAGGTGGAAAACGACACCCTCAACCGCTACGTGACCCTGGGCCTGAGCTACGCGCCCAGCGCGGACTGGAACTTCAAGCTCATGGTGCCGTACATTGCCCGCAGCCACTCGACCTATGGCTCCGCGAGCAATCCGCTCAATTCCGGCGACCTCAGCGGAGCCACCATTTCCGGCCTGGGCGACATCAAGTTCATCACCAGCTACCAGGGCCTGCTGCCGACGCACAACCTCGGATTCCAGCTCGGCGTGAAACTGCCCACCGGTGACTATGGCGGCCCGAACGCCGCCGGCACCGGCACGGTGGGGCGCAGTCCCACGGCCTTTGCCTATGGGCCGGCCGCGGGCAGTCCCGTCGACACCAGCCTGCAGGCCGGCACCGGCAGTACCGACCTGATCGTCGGTGCCTACTACTACCAGCCGGTGAGCCAGAATTTCGACGCCTTTGTGAACGGGCAATTCCAGGCCGCCGTGATGCAACGCCTTGACCAGGCCGGTGCCGACTTCCGCCCCGGCAACCTGGCGACGGTGAGCTTTGGCGTGCGCTACGAGGCGAACCCCGATATCGTGCCGCAGCTACAGATGAACATCACGCACAAGAGCGCCGACCAGGGCGCGCTGGCCGACACCGCCGATACGGCCGGAACGGTGGCCTATCTGAGCCCGGGCATCACGGTGGCGGTGGCGAACAACACGCATCTCTATGCTTTTGTGCAACTGCCGGTGTACAGCAGGCTTGCGGGCTACCAGCTGTTCCCGCGCTGGGCCGCCTCGGTGGGTGTGACCCATGCATTCTGATTCCTTCCTCCGCGGCTCCGGGGCATGCCCTTCCCGCCGCGCCCTGCTGCGCGCTGCGTTCGGGCTGGGCATGGCAGGCGCCGCCGGTCTCGCTACCCGGGCGCATGCCGCCGACCTGAAGCTGGGGCAGCCGGCGCCGCCGCTCGTGCTGCACACGCTGGACGGGCGCAGCATCGCCACGCGGGATCTGCTCGGACAGGTGGTGATCGCCACGTTCTGGGCCACCTGGTGCGTGCCGTGCCGCGAGGAGTTGCCGCTGCTCTCGGCCTACGCCGCGCAGCATGCGTCGCAAGGCCTGCAGGTGTTGGGATTCAGTCTGGACGACCCGGCGAATCTGCCCAAGGTGCGAACGGTGGCGGCGACTCTGAGCTTTCCGGTGGGCCTGCTCGGCAGCCCGTGGGTTCCGGTGTATGGCCGGATCTGGAAGCTCCCGGTGAGCTTTGTCATCGATCGGGCTGGCCGCCTGGCCGACAACGGCTGGGACGATGACCCACCCACGTGGACGGCGCAGCGGCTGCATAGCGTGGTGGATCCGCTGCTCGCACGCGGTGGCTGAGCCGGTCTCAATCCGGCAGCACGGCCGTCACCTCGATCTCGACCCTGGCGCGTGCCTCCATCAGCGCGGCCACCTGCACGCAGGTCATGGCGGGGAAGTGGCGGCCCATCACCTCGCGATAGGCCACGCCCAGCTCGCGCAGACGGTGGTTGTATTCGACCCGATCCAGGATGTACCAGGTCATGCGCACCATGTGTTCGGGGCCGGCGCCGGCTTCCTTGAGCACGGCCGCGATATTGCGCAGCGCCTGTGCGGTCTGGGCGATGAAATCGTCCGACTCGAATTGCTGCTGCGCGTTCCAGCCGATCTGGCCGCCCACGAAGACCTGGGTGCCGCGTGCCGCGACGCCGTTGGCATAGCCCTTGGGGGCGGTCCACCCGGGCGGCTGTAAAAGCATTCTCATGTCGTTTTCCCGCTTGCAAGCTGTGGCGGTCCGCGCTCAGGCGGACTGACGCAACCGGAAGCGCTGCAGCTTGCCGGTTTCGGTACGCGGCAGGCTGGCCACGAATTCGATCTCGCGCGGGTACTTGTAGGGCGCGATCTCGGCCTTCACGTGGTCTTGCAGTGTCTTGACCATCGCGCTGTCGCCAGCCTCGCCGGCCTTGAGCACGCAAAACGCCTTGACCAGCATGCCGCGCTCGGCGTCCGGTTTGCCGATCACCGCGCACTCGGCGACCGCCGGGTGCTTGAGCAGCGCGTCTTCCACTTCGGGGCCGCCGACGTTGTAACCCGAGGTGATGATCATGTCGTCATCCCGCGACTGGTAGAAGAAGTAGCCGTCGGCATCCTCTATGAAGGCGTCGCCCGGATAGTTCCAGCCGCCCTTGACGTAATTCGTCTGGCGCGCATCGCCCAGGTAGCGGCAACCGGTTGGTCCCAGCACCGCCAGCTTGCCGATGGTGCCGCGCGGCACCTCCTGGCCGCTGTCGTCCACGACCCTGGCCCGATAGCCCGGCACCACCTTGCCGATAGCACCGCGGCGCACCTGGTCGCCGGCGCTGGAGATAAAGATGTGGAACATCTCGGTGGCGCCGATGCCATCCAGGATTTCGATGCCGGTGGCGTCCTTCCAGAGCTGGCGCGTCGCGTCCGGCAGGGCTTCCCCGGCACTCGCGCAGATGCGCAGGCCGGCCACGCCGTGCCGTTTGGCGTGGGGGGCCATCTGCCGGTAAAACGTCGGCGCGGTGTAGCAGATGGTGGCGCCGATCTGGTTGATGACCTGGACCATGCCTTCCGGGGTGTACGCGTTATCGGGGAAATACACGGACGCGCCTGCCCACATCGGAAACACCAGCAGCCCACCCAGACCAAAGGTGAATGCCAGCGGCGGCGATCCCACCACGATGTCGTCGGGAGTCGCCTGGAGCACATGGCGCGGCCAGGCCTCGCAGGCCGCGATGATGTCGCGGTGGCTGTGCACCGCGGCCTTTGGTTTGCCGGTAGTGCCCGAGGTAAATCCCAGAATCGCAATGTCGTCGGCGGCCGTGGGGCAGGGCGGGAAATGGCCGGGCTTGGCGGCGCACAGCGCACCCAGGTCCTGCGGATCATCGGGTGCGTTGAACTTCACGATCCTGCGCAATACCGGATGCTGCTGCTGGGCCAGTTGCAACTCGTCCAGCAGTTTGGCGTCGCACAGCGCCACGCCCGGCTGGGCCTTGTCGATGACGGTGCCCAGCTCCTTCGCGCGCAGCAGCGGCATGGTGGCCACCGCAATCAGCCCGGCCTTGACGACGGCCAGCCAGGCCAGCGCCATGCCGATGGAATTGCCGCCGCGCAGCAACACACGGTTGCCCGGAACCAGGCCCAGGTCTTCGGTCAGCAGCCGGGCCATACGGTCCACGCGCTCGCGCACCTCGGCGTAGCTGAACGTGATGCGGGGCGCGCGCAGCAGGGGCCGGTTCCCCCAGCCCTTGTCCACCGCCCGGTCCAGCAATTCGTGCACCAGGTTGAGCTGGTCCGGCAATTGCAGCTCGGGCAGGTCGTAGCGCAGCTCGGGCCACTGTTCGTGCGGCGGCAGAAGATCATGAACGAAACGGTCAGATTGCGCGCTGACACCTCGCGTCGGTTGAGTGGACATGATTTACCCCTGTAGAACGGATTTGCCGATGATCAGTTGCTGCACTTCGGTCGCGCCTTCGTAGATGCGCAGCGCGCGGATGTCGCGGTACAGGCTCTCCACCTTGACGCCGACCTTCACGCCCAGGCCGCCGTGCAGTTGCAGCGCCATGTCGATGACGCGCTG
>SCRU01000108.1 GCA_004323695.1 Burkholderiaceae bacterium | reverse complement strand
GGCACGCACGCTGGTGGCCACGACATGCCCGCCTCGCACGGCAACATGAGCATGTCGGAGCACAGCGCCATGTTCGGCCAGCCCGGCGACCCCGCCAAGGTCACGCGCACGATCGACGTGGTGATGAACGACAACATGCGCTTCGATCCCTCCAGCATCAATGTGAAGGAGGGCGAGACCGTGCGCTTCATGGTGCGCAACGCCGGCAAGATAAGGCACGAAATGGTGCTCGGCTCGCTGGACGAATTGAAGGAGCACGCCAAGGAAATGCGCGCCAATCCCGGCATGGTGCACAGCGAACCTAACCAGGTGAACCTTAAGCCCGGCCAGCGCGGCACGATGGTGTGGCAGTTCACCCAGCCGGGCAAGGTCGATTTTGCTTGCACCGAACCGGGACACCTTGAAGCCGGCATGGCCGGGCAAGTCGAGGTTGCTCGCTGAACTGATCTTGCAAGTCTTTTTGAACCCCCATCGGTTATTCCTTCAGAGATCATCGTGACCACCATCCAACGTCTGCTCACCATCTCCGCCCTGGCCATGGGCGTTGCCCTGCCGATGGCGGGCCATGCCCAGGTCAGCCCCAGTCCAGGTCAGGTGGCGGCGCCTGCGTCGGACTCGATAACCAATGGCGAGGTCAAGAAGGTCGATCCGGACAACGGCAAGGTCACCCTCAAGCACGGCGACATCAAGAACCTGGACATGCCCGGAATGACCATGGTCTTCACCGTTCGCGACAAGGGTCAGCTCACCAAGCTCAAGCCCGGCGACAAGGTGCAATTCACGGTCGTCCAGGAAGGCGGAAAGATGGTTGTCACCGACATCCAACCCGCGCGCTGAGCAGAGTCACCACCGCATCATGCCGCCGGACGCGGCAGCCCGAGTCTCCCCCCTCCACCGCAAGAAGGAAGCATCATGATTCACATTCGCCACTCCCTGATCGGCCTCTGTGTCGCCGCCGCCTCCGTGGGCGTGCTGGCGCAAGGCTCCGACGAGCACAAGGACCACCACCCGGGGGAAACGACCGCCCCTGCGGCGGCAACTCCGGCGCCGGCTGCAGCGCCGCCATCGCAGGCCATGAGCCCGGACATGATGGCCGCGATGGAACAACGCATGCGGGCCGTGCACGAGAAGATGGTAGCCGCCAAGACGCCCCAGGAGCGGCAGGCATTGATGGCCGAACACATGAAGACCATGCAGGACGGCATGCGCATGATGGAGTCGATGCACGGCCAGATGGCATCGGGCAACCCGCCCGCCGGTATGGCTGGCATGCAGCACGACCCGCAGATGATGGAAAGGCGCATGGACATGATGGAGTCGATGATGCAGATGATGATGGATCGAATGTCCATGCCGCAAACCTCCACTCCCGGCACAAAGTGAGGAGGCCGTCATGACCCATGACCATGCATCCCATCCGCAGAGTGTGCAGACCGGCGGGTTCTGGCGCTCGCGCTATGCCATCGGCCTGCTCGTGTTCGGCGCCGTCGCCGGGTACTTCCTATGGACCGAACACCGTGCCCACCTGGCGCAATGGTGGCCCTATGCCTTCCTGCTGGCCTGCCCGCTGATCCATGTCTTCATGCACAAGGGCCATAGTAGTCATGGCGGCCACGGTGGTGGCTCCGGAGCCACTGGCCAGGGCACTGGACAAAACTCCGGCAGGGGCTGAGGCCATGGAGCACACGGGATCGTCGTATGGCCTGTGGCCTCTGGTGGTGGTCAACGTGGCGATCTTCGTCATGTTCGCCTTCAGCTTCTTCAAGCCGGCCAGTGCGCGCGACTGGCGCAGTTTCGGAGCGTTTACGGCCTTCATCGTGGCGCTGTTCGTGGAGATGTACGGCTTCCCGCTGACCATCTACTTCCTGTCGGGCTGGCTGGGCCAGAAGCTTCCGGGCGTGGATCTGCTGAACCACAACGCTGGTCACCTGCTGGAACTGCTGTTCGGCTGGGGCGGTGATCCGCACCTTGGGCCGTTCCACATTCTCAGCTACCTGTTCATTGGCGGCGGCTTCTGGCTGCTGGCCGCGGCTTGGCCCGTGCTCTACGAGGCCCAGCGGCAGGGGCGGCTGGCGCGCACCGGTGTTTACGCTCGGGTGCGGCATCCGCAGTACATCGCCTTCGTGCTGATCATGTTCGGCTTTCTCCTGCAATGGCCGACCTTGCTGACGCTGTTGATGTTCCCGGTGCTTGTGGTGATGTATGCCCGCCTGGCGCACAACGAGGAGCAGGAGAGTGCACGCCGTTTTGGACAGGCCTGGCAGGAGTATGCGCTCCACGTGCCACGCTTCATTCCGCGCTGGGGCGCAAGGGCGCGATCTTGAGCGACGCATCCGCTGACCAGAATCTGGCCATGAGCATGAAATCAAGGAAGTTGCGATGACGTTGAAACCGCTGGCCTTGTGGGCCGCAGGACTGCTGGCCCTGCTGCTGGTGGCAGGGGCGGGCTATTTTTCTCTGCGCGTCAGCAATCGGCAGGCGGCGGCGCCGGTGCACAGCCTGCGTCCCGATGATCCCCAGGTGCTGCGTGTCGGCGCCCGCATCTATGCCCAACAATGTGCGGCCTGCCATGGCGCCAGGAGCGAGGGGCAGCCCAGTTGGCGTGATCGTGGGCCCGATGGCCTGCTGCCGGCGCCGCCCCACGACGCGAGCGGCCACACCTGGCACCACCCGGACGAGCAGTTGTTCGCCATCACCAAGCAGGGGCTGGCCCAGTTGATCAATCAGCCCGACTACCGCACAGCCATGCCGATCTACGGCGGTGTGCTGAGCGACGACGAGATCGTGGCCGTGCTGTCATGGATCAAGGCGCAATGGCCGCCAGAGATACGGCGCCGCCACGATGAAATCAATATCCAGTACCGCCAGTCTTTGTCCCGCTAGCCATCGGGGCATGGACCAGTGCGGGGCTTGATGCGTCCACAAGGAAAAAGGCTTTACCTTGCCACGATGGCAAGGTAAAGAATCGAGTCAACTCCACAAAGGCATGGGCATGAACCATCACCTGCATCACCACGGCCATGCCGCTGGCGAACAGACCCCGGCAACTCAGGCACTGTCGGCGCTGGACTTTTTCGACTACCAGCGGGACTTCCTCGAACGCACGGTACTTTTCTGGGACACGCTTCGCCAGCGCGCGAACAACATGCTTGAGCACGAGCGAGCCGGGTTGCCGCCGCTTCTGGATTTCAAGCACGAAACGCTGCTGGACGCGCGCCGCTTCGAGCGGCCAGTCAACTATGCACTGCTGCGCATCACCGAAATCGACGAGCATTGCTGGGACGACTGCGTCGACCCTGACAAACCGCCGGTCATCGTCGTAGATCCACGCGCCGGCCATGGCCCTGGGATTGGCGGTTTCAAGCGCGACTCTGAAGTTGGAATGGCCATGCGCGAAGGCCATCCGGTTTATTTCGTCATCTTCTTTCCGGAGCCGACTCTGGGGCAGACCCTGGCAGACGTGTTGCATGTGCTGCGGAGCTTCGTCGAAGAGGTCGCACTACGCCATCCTGGCAAGCCTCCTGTGCTCTATGGCAACTGTCAGGCTGGGTGGGCGGTGACGCTACTGTCCGCAGACTGCGCCGGTCTGGCCGGGCCGGTGGTGCTCAATGGCTCACCCTTGTCGTATTGGGCCGGTGAGTCCGGTGTCAATCCGATGCGTCTTTCCGGAGGGCTTCTTGGCGGCAGCTGGTTGGCGCATCTGACGGCCGACCTGGGAAATGGCCGCTTCGACGGGGCCTGGCTAGCGCAGAATTTCGAAAACCTCAAGCCCGAAAAGGCCGTTTGGGAAAAGTACGCCCAACTCTTCACCAACGTTGACAGCGAGCAGGAACGCTTTCTGGAGTTCGAACGCTGGTGGAACGGTTTTTATTTCCTGAGCCGAGAAGAGATTCTCGCGATCGTTGAGAACCTGTTCATCGGCAATCAGATTGAACAAGGTCTTTTCCGGATTTGCCAGGGTTGCACTGCTGACCTGAGGCGGATCACGAATCCAATCGTCATCTTTGCATCCTACGGCGACAACATCACGCCACCGCACCAGGCGCTTGGATGGATCCCCGCTGTCTACAGCGACACAGAGAATCTCAGGCAAGCCGGGCAGCGCATCGTCTATCTCACAAACCCGCATGTCGGCCATCTCGGCATTTTTGTCTCTGCCAGGGTGGCTCGTTTAGAGCACCGGGCCATCCTGGAGAGCCTGGCTGACATTGAAGCGCTGGCCCCGGGCCTCTATGAAATGAAGATCGACAATCCGTCGGGTGACCCGGACTGCCATAAACCCAGCTACAGCATCCGCTTCGAACCCCGTCAGGTGCAAGACCTGAAAACGGATTACCCGCAGGAAGCTTTTGAGCGAGTGAAACAAGTCTCGACGGTCAACGAAGCACTTTACCGGGCATTCGTCAGTCCTTGGGCGCAAGCGCTGGCCACGCCCTGGACAGCCGAAATGCTCAAGTGGCTCCATCCGATGCGCACCAGCCGTTATTTGCTCTCTGAAGCGTTCAGTCCATGGATGCGCGGCGTTGCCTTGCTGGCCGAGTCGCTTAGCAAGAACCGCCAACCGCTTGCGCAGAACCACCCGTTCATCAAGCGGGAGCGTGAAGCCGTAGGGGAAGTAACCCATGCGATGGGACAACTGCGCGAAGGCCGCGACGCTGCGAGGGAGCAGGCGTTTCGCCTGATGTTTCAAAACCCTGACTTGTTCTCAAGCGTTCTGAGCATGATGGGAAAAAAGGTCGGTGATGGCAATCTAGGGCGCCCCAATTCAGTTTCTGTGCTCGATGTGAAAGACGATCAGGTCGTGAAAACCGTTCCGGTGGGTAAGACGCCCAACGGCATCAGCGTTACGCCTTGACGGTTTAGCCGTCGCGTGCAGCCGCCGGGCAAGCATACAAAAAGTAGAACAAGCCAGATTCGTCCAATAAAAACAGCCTCGACCTTGCCATGCTGAACAGGTCAAGGGTCGAGCCAAACTCCACAAGGACATCGACATGAGCAATCACATACATCAGCACGGCAAGGGAGATTCGGCTGCCTTGGGTGGTGCTCCAGCAACAGATGCTCTCCGTGCAGCTGTCAACGCCACGGCCTCTGAGGCAGCGCATTCCGACATGTTCTATGTCTGCCCCATGCATTCAGAAGTGCGGCAGAAGCAACCGGGTCGCTGCCCCAAGTGCCAGATGCACCTGGTGCCCGAGGGCGAAGCGGCACATGGCCACCATCACCACGGCCATGCCGCTGGCGAACAGACCCCGGCAGCTTCTGCAGCGGCGCCCATGGAGGTCCCGGCGGGGACCATCTACACCTGCCCCATGCACCCGGAAGTGCAGCAGGATCATCCCGGCAATTGCCCGAAATGCGGCATGTCGCTCGAACCGGTGATTCCGCTGGATGAGGAGGACAACAGCGAACTGATCGATTTTCAGCGCCGCTGTTGATTTCCACTGAATCCTGCCCCCGGTTTTTCATTTAATTTTGACCCCACTCTTGGTGGAGTAGCCGGGCTACTCGGTTGTGGATAAGTCTAACGTTGACGGTATTGTTTCTCCT
>SCRU01000107.1 GCA_004323695.1 Burkholderiaceae bacterium | reverse complement strand
CTGCGGCGTGTCGCGCTTGGGGTCGATGGTGACGAACAGGCCTTGCACACGACGGCCGTCCCTGCCGAGCTTGGCGCGCACCTGCGCCATCTCGGTCAGGGTGGTCGGACACAGGTCCGGGCAGTGGGTGTAGCCGAAGAAGAGCATCACCACCTGGCCCTTGAAGTCGGCGATGCTGCGCGGCTTTCCGTTGTGATCGGTCAAGTGAAAGTCGCGCCCCCAGCCGATGCCGGTGATGTCGGTCGATGTAAAGGGTGACGGCGGCGACTGCGGTGACGACGGACCGCTGTGCTCGCCGCAGGCAACCAGCGTCAACGCCAGCACGAACGGAACCAGGGCTTTGGCAACTTTGGCAATCATGGCGTGCCTTGCTGCAACGGCATCATCCTCACCGGCGCGATGGCATGCACGATATGCGGGCTACCGGCCTCGTCTACCACCGTGAGGTCGAGCGCGACCGAGTCGCCCGGACGCAGCGGCTTCTTCAGTTGCAGCAGCATCAGGTGCATGCCGGACGGGGCGAGCCGAACGGTCTTTCCCGCCGGCAGCGCGAGCCGATCGACCTCGCGCATGCGCATCACGTCGCCGTCGATGCTCATGGCATGCACCTGCACCGTGGCGGCCGCATCGCTTTGCACAAGCGCGAGCGTCGCGCCATGCGCACTGGTGAGGTCAAGGTACGCTGCCCCGACGGTCTGGCCCGGCACCGTGGGGCGTGCCCATGCATTGGTGACAACAACGTCGGGAGGCGAGGCGGCGGCAAAGCCGAAGCAGCCAAGCGCCATAACCGCGAGTGGTACGCGAGCGAGCCGCAGCACAGCGGCTACGGCAACGCCGGCGTACCGGCGTCGGTGGTGAGGCAATTTGTACATGTGTGTTCCTTTCCTATCGGTTACCCACAGCGGGCAGGTATTGGCGGATCAATCGAATCATCTGCGGGTCGTCCCACTTGGCCGGCCCCAGCTTGCGGCCCGCCTCGCGGCCGTCTCGGTCGATCAACAGGGTGAGCGGAATCCCTGCCGCGCCCAGGGCCGCACCCTCTTGGTACGTGTCGAAATACGGGTGCAGGTGCTTGACGCCGATCTGGCGAAAGAACGCCTGCACCACCGGCAGGCCACCCTTGTCGATAGAAACCGTGACAACTTCGAAGTTCGGGCCACCCAGCGCTGCCTGGAGGCGGTCCAGCGTGGGCATTTCTTCGCGGCATGGTAGACACCAGGTAGCCCACACGTTGAGCACCACCACCCGACCACGGAACGTCGCGAGGCTCGTCGACGCGCCCGTCTCGTCCGTGAACCGCAGCAGGGGTAGTTCGCGCGGACGCGAATGGATCGCGACACCGGTCGCACCGTTGCCGGCGGAAGCCAGGCGCCGGCGATACACCTGCGCCCCCACCAGCAGCGCGGCCACACCGAACGCGGCGATCAGCGTCCGTCGGTTTGCCACGGGCCGGTTGCGCACATCCGCGCGTTTCGCACCGGCGCCAGCAGGTGGCGCCGGTGCGTCGGACGGGGCGGATCTCTGGTTCATGCGCACTGCCTTCGAATCAGCGTCGAGATTTCTTCGGGGCGCGAGAAGATCACCGCGGCGCGGTCGCCCTGCATGCCATTGGGGACGATCACGGGCTTGCCGGCAGCCGGGCCGTCGGCACTGCCATCGGTTTTGAAGCGCAAATTGAACTCCCAGAAGGTGCGGGTCTTGTCGTCCGCGGTGGTGACGCGGTAGGCGTCGCCGCAGTAGCGCATCGAGGTGACCCGCGACGCTGCGTCCGCCTGCTTCAAGTTCGGTGGGCCGCGATCAGAGACTGACACGCGGCCGTTTGAAACCGCCTCAAGGTAGGCCAGCAGATCGGTTCGTGTGCGCGCATCGGCGATGCCGGGAAAATTCATCGCGTTCCCCGGGACCAGCGCCGCTGGGTTCTTCAGCCATGCATCCAGTTTCCCTTCATCCCACACCAGGCCGGAACGCTTCAGCGCCTCCGAATAGCGGTCGAAACCTTCGGTGGTGCCCGCTTTGCGACCCCAGACGCCGGCCAAGCTCGGTCCCGTCATGTGCCGCCCCGGCGCAAACGAATGACACGCGATGCAAGTGCGCGCGGCTTGCGCACCGCGCATCAGGTCGCCCGCGGCGTGAGCCGGTGCGCCGAAAGTCAGCGCGGCCAAGGCGGCCAGAGCCACGCGTCGGCGAAGTTGGCGAATCATTGGAACGCTGCTCCAGTTTGCGCACTCGGTCAGGCGTGGACCATGATGCCGAACATGGCTGGGCGCGCCGTCGCGATTCAGTGCCGCAACGGCCCAGCCGATGCGCCGCCGCAGCAAGTACGCCGATGGCGGCGACGCAACAGCAACGATCAGGGCGGTAGCGGCGGCCCGGTAAATCGGAAACGGAATGGACATGAAACCTCCAGAGCACGAGTAACGGCCTGTCGATGCATCAGAGATGCACCGGCAGGAGCTAGACGAACCGAGAGGTCAAATACGGAAGCAGCAGTTCCTGATGGCCACGGGCGGGGCCGTGATGCGCTTGAGGTGGGGCGCCTGCAGGGGTGCCCCCGAAAACACCAGGACGGTGACCGGCAATGTGAAAGCGGCAGGCAAGGCACTGAAAGCCACCGGGGATGGCAGCGCGTGCGTGTCGGCGGATTGTTGGCCCGCCTGGCAATGGGCCTGGCACAGGCTGGGCTGCCCGTCGTCCATGCTGAGCAGCATGGGCTCGGCGCTGGGCATACCGGCTTCGGCCATCACGGCGGCTTCACTGGCTTTCTGCATTGGGCCCGGGCAGGCATAGCGCGCCACCGCCAACTGCATGAACAGCAGGCTGATCAGTGCAAACAGCACTGTGATCAGGCGATGGCGGCGAAAGAAAATCATTCCTGTGTCGGGTTTCAGCCGTATTGTAGGGGCTCGGCCTCCGTCATCACCAATGCGCTGCGTTTGCGTCGGCCGGACTGCTCGACGGGCCAGTCGAAGAGCACTCCGGGAGGATTGCCTTTGCCGGGCGGCCCTTATCGGCTCCCTGCTGACCGGCATGTCGCTCCGTAGGGCATCTCGGAGCGAAACAACCAGAGGGAACACAGGGCAGCCATCAGTTCAACCACCGCAAACATCCCCAATGCGGCTCCAAAACCGAAACGCAGCACCTCCCCAAAGATCAGACTACCCAAGCCAAAGCCAACGAACAGGGCGAATACGTTCAAACCCATGGCTTGTCCTGGCCGCTTGCCCCCGAGCGAAGTGACAATACCTGCGAAGAGAGGCTGGGTCATGTCGTAGCCCAAGGACAGCAGCATCGCCACCGCCGGAGCGAGGATCAGAGGGAAGTCCAAGAGCAGGGCCGCAGCGCCGAGAGCGCTGAGTCCCAGCCCGATGGGCAGCAACCTGGCACGCCCCCACTTATCCGCCGCGCGGCCGATCAACGGTCCGAAGAGAAATCCGGGCACGCCGTATCCGAGCAACGCGAGGCCGATGCCGACGGGCCCGAGACCGTAGCGCCGTTCGAGATACACGCCAAGCCAAGTGAAGACGCCAGAGTGAAACATCGAGTTGACAAAAACATAGCCATAGGTGCGCCGTCCCCTTGGGGTGCCGAGCAGGCCCAGGTAGCCCCGAAAGAGATCGCCGAGCGTGCCCCCCACCGGCTGCATCGCAGTGGCAATGATGCGGCGATAGGGCAGAAACAGCAGCAGGACAGTTCCTCCCGCCGCTCCGACCAGCAGGAAAAGTCCTTGCCAGCCGATGAAGGGAACCAACATGGCGCCCAACGGCGAGCCGAAGGCCATCCCCCCAGCCATCGCACCAAACAGCCAGCCAAGCGGGCGGCCTCGCTGCTCGTAGGGAAACAGCTTACCGACAAGCACGAGTGCGAGCGGCACCACACCGCTGGCGCCCAGGCCCGTCAAAACGCGCCACAGCGCGATCTGTTCGATGGATGTGGCTGTCGCCGTTAAAGCCGTGAGCGCCGCGAACGCCGCCAGGGATGCGAACATGACGCGCTGAACGCCAAGTCGATCTGCCAAGAGACCAAAGATCAGCGTCGCGATCCCATAAGGAATCAGGTAGGCCGGTACAACCAGACCGACCGTTTGCACCGAGGTCCCGAAAGCGTTCGAGAGTGCCGGAATGATCGGCGCGACCATGTAGGCCTGGAAAAAAATGATAAAGGTGGCGGCCGCGAGCATCCGAAGCAAGCGCTCCCGCTCGTATTGGTCAGGGGCGCGCGCGACGGCATCATGGGTCATGTTGATTCTTAGTTGAGTCAGGTAATAGATCTGGGTCTAAATCGCCAGGGCCGGAATAACAATGAAATACGCGTTCAGCATGTACAGACCGGCAAGAATCAGCGTGACGGCGCCGGCTATCTCGAATGTTTTTTGGTAACGCCGAAGGACGGAAAGACTCTCCAACCAGCCCACCGCCGCGGCGCCCAGGATGATGGGGATTGCTCGCCCCATCGCGAACGCAAACAAAAGGGTTCCGCCGAACAGGGGCGACCCGATCCCGGCCGCGATGCCGAGCAGCACCACGAGAGCAGGCGTGCAAAACGGGCAAACCGCAACGGCAAAGGATGCGCCCAGCACAATGGCCCCCCATCCGCTACCGACGCGTTTTGCGCGCATGGAAATCGATGGCAGCGGCAGCCTGATCCAACCCGGCCACATCAGGCCCAGCAGAATCAGTGCGGGCCCCAGGACGAGCCCCCATTCTCTGCCGACCAACTGCCTTACCCAATGTCCGCCGAAGCCGGCAATCAACCCTAACAGCGTCTGGGTGATCACCATGCCCAGAATGAACATGCCGCCATACAAGGTTGCTGTTTTCGGTTCGCGCGCCTTCGTGACGTACGCTAGCGAAACCGGAATAGAGGCCAGCGCGACCGGGTTGAACGTAAAAACAAATCCCAGCAGAAA
>SCRU01000106.1 GCA_004323695.1 Burkholderiaceae bacterium | reverse complement strand
CCGTCGTCTGTCGTGAAGCGCCCGGCCAGCAAGGCGCATCGCGCGTATTGAGAATCGACTGGAGATCACCAGTTGAAGAAGCCCGTCTAAGCTGTCCTTTTGTTCCTGGCTCGCACGGCGAATCCGGCGGATTAAGAATACGAGCATCGATCCACCAGACATGATATAATCCATCATGCCTGATCGCAAGATCGTTGACGATACCCATCGGATCCCCGGCAAGCGCGGCAACGGCCTGCTCAGGCGGGAAATCTGGGTCGATGGACAAGGCAAGGTCACCCGCTACAACCTCGCCTACATCAACGCCGCGATCCACGGCGGGGACAATGGAAGGGTCATCGGGTACGACAATGCTCACGGCTACCATCACCGGCATTCTTTCGGTGAAGTACAGGCGGTGGTCTTCACCAGCTTCGAGGATACCGAGGAACAATTCCAGGCCGACTGGCTTGCACTGAGGAGGTAGAAATGAAGAAGGTTTCGATCGCAGTCGCCGACGAGCAGGAGTTTTTTGCCCGCGGCCGCCGTCTGGCGGCCCTGGCGGACGCCGGCAAGCCAATCTCCAGCGAATCGGTCATCAGCTTCGGCGACCCTGCGGATCTGCTCAAGATGCTCACTCCGGCCCGGATGGCGTTGATTCAAGCCGTCAAGGCCCGCCCAGACTCCATCACCGCCATTGCACAGAGGCTGCACCGCGATCGCAGCGCAGTCAAGCGCGACGTTGATCAGCTCCATGCTGCCGGGCTCGTGTCGGTCGAGCAGACCACGCTGGCGGGCCACGGCGTGATGAAGCGCGTGAGTCTGACTGCGCATAAGCTGCGGCTTCAGGCCGAACTGGCCTGATTGCATGAGTTGGCTTGCTCATGCAGTCAAGCATCCACTGAGAACCGAGGAGAGGTTTGATGCGCATCGGAGAAGGTCTGCTCGACATCCTGATCGCTTTCGTGTATGTCTTCCTCACGTTCGGGGTTCTGATTCGTTTTGCTTCACAGACAGCCCATTGGGTCAAGATGGACCTGGCCGGGCGCGAACCCGAGGACACGCCTTTCGGGGCTGCTCAGCAGCCGGACTCAGTTGCCAGTCTGGAAGTTCGACGCAGTGGCCCAGAACGAGAGTGACAGCATCGGCGCAGCCAGGTCATGAATGCTTCGTCCCGCATGCTCCGTCATGATGATTTTCTGCAGCGGGTACTGAATCCATATCGCGCGGGCGCCGAGATCCGCGTTGCTTCGCCCTGAGCCGTAGGGGCTACGTCCCAGCACGGATCGAGATGATCCGCCGCTGACTTCATATCGCGGATGCCGACTACGTACCGCTGCAACTCATATACTCGTGAAATGGCCGCACCCGCGGCGTTCCCCGGGTAAATCACATGCAGATTGGCGGCCCTCCAAGAGACGACTTGCCACTGCTTGCGCCATTCAATCCCGTAAACGAGATCGACGATGTTCTCTTTGAGATGTCTACGCACAAGCCCGAGGGGCTCGACTGGATGGTCGTGCACTCGGTAGCCCAATGGTCGCGCAAGCAGTGCGAGAGCATCGCTCGCGGGGAAACGCTGGACATGTCGTATGTGGAACCGACCCGCACCGTGCTGAGAACACCGATCAACGACCCCTGGCGCCCTCTGCTCGAGGACTTGATGCGGTGCCCGGACATGCCCTCCATGATCCCCTTGCTCACCACGCTTGAGTTGCATGCGAACAAGGTGCTGTACGAAAGTGGCTTCTTTCTGCCGCCCACCGATGCCCGACGCGGCCCCCACCTGCCGACGTTGCATTGAACGGATGGGTGGCTGCCCCGAAGGCCGGCACTGCCGCTTGCGTTCATGACATGAAGAAATCCTCGAAATCGAAAAGCACCGACCCGTTTCTCACCCTGCTTGGAGAGGATGTCTACTATCAGTTGCTTGCGGATGCGCCCGACCGTCCTGACCCGGCCGACATGGAGCATTTCGCAATGAACCCGCTGCTGGATATGGATTCCTTTCTCTGCTATTGGGAACACGGCTTGATGACTCTCCCGGAATTCCTGGAGTCGGTAGGAGATGTGACGTCCAGCGGCCTTGAAACCATCGCCCGCGGCGGGCGCAACACCAGCTGGAAGCACTTTGAGATGTTCGATGGTCAATTCAGGAGCCGTGAGGACAGTGTGATTGGCGCGATCCTGCGCCAAATGCATGCACAGGCTGACATGAAGCTCTGGGCGCCATTCCTCCAAGCCATCGACACGGCGGTGGCAAACGGGCAACTGCCCGCCATCAACGGTAGGCAAACGGAGGTTTAACCCTCCGTTTGCTTTCGCCGTTTGGAGTTTTCCACGGTCGTGTTCCAGCGACCGCTCGATTGCTGCAACAGGATAACTTGGTCAGCTCGAAGCAATCCGGCCCAATTGGGCCGGATTGCCCTTGCAAGCAGCAGATTCCAGGCCACCATCCAAGTTGCGCGTGCACAATCGACTGGCATCCCGAGAAGAACAAGTCTCTGGTCATCCATGCGTTATCTCGATCTCTTTAGCGGCATCGGAGCCGCGTCCGGCGCCCTCAAGCCGCTGGGCTGGACTTGCGCGGCATTGGCCGAGATTCATCCTGCGTCGTGCCGGGTTCTGGCGCAGCACTACCCCGACATTCCCAACCTGGGCGACGTGACCAGGATCACGGACGAACAGATCGCTGCGCTCGGCCCGCTGGACCTTGTGATCGGCGGCTCCCCCTGCCAAGGGCTGTCTGTTGCGGGCAAGCGCAAGGGTTTGAAAGACCACCGAAGCGGTCTGTTTCATGAACAAATGAGGATATTCCATGCAGCTCACCATCTTTGCGGAGCCCGATTCATGCTCTGGGAGAACGTCCCCGGCGCCTTCAGCTCGAACGCCGGCGCTGACTTTGCTGCAGTGGTTGGAGCGATGGCAGGCGCCAGAATCGCTGTCCCGGCAGATGGCTGGCGCAACGAAGGCGTGGTCCTGGGCTCAGCAGGACTTGTCGAATGGTCTGTGCTTGATGCGCGATGGTTCCACCTGGCGCAGCGGCGCGAGCGCGTGTTCGCTCTACTCGATACTGGAGACTGGTCCAGTCGCCCCCCAGTATTACTTGAGTCGGACGCAATGCGCGGGGCTGCTGGGTCGCACCGTCCAGAAGAATCAGCCGATCCCGGCGATGCTGCAGACCGCGATGCTGCTGGTGGCGGGAGATCAAGGCCGGCGGCAGCTGAAACCATTGGCGCCGCCGAAGCGCCGTGGCGGGAGCCGAAAGGTGGAACCAGAGAACCAGCACAAGCTGATTCTCTGAGCGGTGCCCGCATCCCAGGCTTGGCGATCGCCATCCAGGCCCACAGCATTGGCCGCGGGCACGGCTCGGGGCCGGAAGGCAAGATCTATCTCGACGACAACACCGCATTTACCGCCGATTCGAGCTTTTCCTCGCAGGCGGTAGCCTATTGCCCACAGGACGGTCGAAGCCAGTTCGAAGTGCGCCGGCTCACGCCGCTGGAGCATGAGACGCTGCAGGGGTTCCCTGCCGGTTACACGGCCGTTTCGATCTCGAGCCACGAGAGGAAGCGCGTATCCAAGAACTTCGCTGAGACCCGCTGGCAGGCGAATGGCGATGCGTGGGATCTGCTGTTGCCCGACACGGCCCGGTACGCGGCTTTGGGCAACAGCTTTGCAGTGCCGGTCGTCAACTGGATCGGGCGCAGTCTTAAGCGTGCAATTGGTGTTGCGAATGGGGCGGCCGGCACTGACGATACTGTGGTGAACTGACCGGCTGCAAAAGGCACGCTCGCGGAGAGATTGGAACCGAGCCCCGAACATCAAGAAGCGCCTGAATCACCTTTGCGCTCTGATGCCGAGGATCGTGAATCGCACTCATCGGCACCACTCTTTTGAGGTTGCGGCCTGCCTCAAACAAGGCAAACTACTTATCGATCATCAATCTGCACCGGCCGCACAGGGTCTCGCAAAGCAATCTACACCGCGACAGACCTGATCGGGTGCGAACTGAATCGGGGAGTGGAGTCGTGAATGTGGTAGTTGAACACCAGCAGCCCGGCGAAAAAGGGCCAAGTCGGCAATGAGTGCATTGTGGCTCAGCGATGAGGAAATCGACGATCTGTGCCAGGGCTTGAAGCGCAACGTTGCCAAGGTCCGGTATCTGCAGACCTTGGGGCTGATCGTCAATCTGAAGCCCAATGGGAGGCCGCTCGTGGTCCGATCACATGCGGAGGCAGTCCTGTCTGGCTTGGCACAAATTGGCCCGCTGGCAGCACGCGACAATGCAGCACCTATGCCGCCTGACCGCGAGGCGCTGTTCCTCGTTTTTGGTCGAAAAAAAACGGTGATGTAGCATGCTGCCCATGGGACGTCGCCGCAGCACCGTTAATCATGGTCTGGAACCCCGCGTGTACTCAAAGCATGGCGCCTACTACTATGTGCACCGCGACGGTCGCTGGGAGCGCCTCGGCACTGTCCTGGACGATGCCAACCGCAAGGCGCAACTGTATAACGATCCCACGGGGCAATACGGAACGTTGGTGTACTGGCTGGACCTGTTCCTGATGCACTGCGCAGCGCGCGTAGCGGCAGGCACGATGGCCAGTCGTACTTATGATGACTACGACAACGCGGTCAACGGCACTCGAAATAGGCCCGGCGCGTTGCGCGTTTTTTTTGCTCCGCCGCGCACGCCGTTGGATGTGACGCCAAGCAGCGTCAAGACCTTCCTAGATACCAATCGCGAGCTTGGGCGGCCCGTGCCAGCAAATCGCGAGAAAGCGTGTCTGTCGGCCTGCATGAGCTGGCTGATCAGCAACGCCAAGGTCCCCGGCCTGCAGATCAATCCATGCCTGCGCGCCAGCGGCATCCGGCGCAACCCGGAGAGGCCGCGCGACCGCTATGTGACCGACTCGGAATACCGGGACGTGTGGGCGCAAGCACCGATGTCGGTGCGATTGATGATGGAGCTGACGTACCGCACACTGCAGCGCCCCGAGAGCGATATCATCCTCTGGGACACGTCGATGCTG
>SCRU01000105.1 GCA_004323695.1 Burkholderiaceae bacterium | reverse complement strand
CGAGCGCGCCGCGGGCATCTCGAGCAGGCGCTCGTGCACCCAGCTTCCTGCGGGAACATCGCGCGTGGTGCGCCCGATCACCACGTTGTAGCGCAACACCGGCGAGCCGGCCGGCAGGTCGACCAGCGCCACCTTGTGGCCTTGCGGCACCTTGTCGATGAGCTTGAGGCCAGAGGCAAACACGGTGCCCGCCGGCAGGCCACCGTCGTTCGCGACGATGGCGACGTTGTCGCGCTCGTGCATGGTGATGTAGAGCGGTGGCGAACTCAAGGGGGCTGACATGACGATCATTCGTTTAATGGTTGATTGGGACGCTTGCGGCCCAGTCGTTTCGATTGGCCGCAAATCAAAGGTCGCGAATGTTCCTCATTCGAATGGCCCCTGCGCGGTGAAGGCGCCGCCTTGGTACACGGCGCTCGGGTCGGTCGGCGCGACCGGCGGCTGTGCCTCGACCTTGTCGCGAAACACCTCCGACGTGTCTTGCGGCATGAACTCCAGCAGTGCAGCGGCGGTGTTGTCCCACCACACGTCGCGGTTCGCCGACACACCATAGACCACGGTATGCTGCACGCCGGGTGTGAAAAGTGATTTCCCGATCAGCGTGGTGAGGTCGCGGTAGCTGAGCCAGGTGCTCATCATGCGGCGGTTGGCGGGCTCCGGAAAGGAGGAGCCGATGCGGATGCTCACCGTCTCGATGCCCCAGCGGTCGAAGTAGAACTGCGCAACGTCTTCGCCAAACGATTTCGACAGCCCATAGTAGCCGTCGGGCCGTCTCAGCGCATGGGCATCGATATGCTCGCTCTGTTTGTGAAAGCCAATGACGTGGTTGGAGCTTGCAAACACGACGCGCTTCACACCGTGCCGGCGCGCGCCCTCATAGATGTGGAAGATACCCTTGATATTGGCCTCGAGGACTTCCTCGAAAGGCCGCTCCACCGAGACACCGCCCAGATGCACGATGGCGTCGCAATCCGCCACGAGCGCGTCCACGGCAGCTTTATCTGCCAGATCACAGGACACCACTTCTTCGTGGCCCGCCAGCGCGGGAGTCAGTGCCGCGACGTCGGACAGCCGCAGCACGTTCGCAAACGGCCGAAGGCTTTCGCGCAGCACCTTGCCCAGACCGCCGGCGGCGCCGGTCAGCAGCAGGCGCTCAAGCCTGGGCCCGGGGAATGCTCCGGAGCTGGTCGAGGCTGGCATCGTGGGTGCGCTCTCAGGAGCCCGCTGTCACGCTGGCGGGCAGATCTTTGCCGTGATACTTTTTGTAGATCGCATTGAGTTTTCCGTTCTTGAGATTGGCCGCGATCCAGTCGTTGATCCACTCTTTGAATTTTGGCTGATCCTTGTTCAGCGCGATGCCAAGCAGGAAGTCCTTCTGGGTGAACTTCTGTTCCATGTTCAGGTTTGGCGCCCGCTTGTTCACTTCACCCAGATTGGCCGGCGTGCTCGAAAATATGCTCACCTGGCCAGTCACCACAGACGTGATCAGCGTTGCGTCGTCTTCGTAGCGCAAGATGTCCGCCCCCTTGGCGAGCTGTGTGGTGATGGAGTCGTTGACCGTCGCGCGCGTCAATCCGATGCGCTTGCCGTTGAGGTCCGCGTAACCCGTGATGTGCTCGTTCTTGGGCCCGGCGACGATGATGCTGATCACTGCGTAGGGCCTGGAAAAGTCGACCACCTTCTCGCGCTCGGGGGTGATCGACAAGTTGGACACCACGATATCGGCCTTGTTGCCTTGCAAGGTCGGGACACGTGCCGCATTCGTGATGGGAACGATATCGAGCTTTACGCCCAGATCGTGCGCGAGCAGGGCGGCCGTGTCGACGTCCGAGCCTGTCGGCTTCATGTCGGCGGTAAAGAAGCTGTACAGGGGATTTCCCATTGCAATGGCCACACGGATCTCGCCGGCCTTCTTGATGTCATTGAGTTGGTCAGCGAATACTGCCTGCGCGCAACAGGCCAGGAGCAGCGCGCCGACGGCCGTACGGGCGAGGAGAGGTTTGAGTGTCATGGTTATTTCCTTGGGTTGATGTTGATTGAAGGGGTCGGGAAAATCCGGTTACAGACCGTTGTCGAGAAACGCCTTGAGTTCTGGCGTGGTCGGTGCGTCCAGCATCGTGCCGGGGCCGATTTCCCAGACCTTGCCGTGGTGCATGTAAATGATGCGGTCGGCGACGCGCTTTGCGAACGCCATCTCGTGAGTGACCAGCAGCATCGTCATGCCACCCGCTGCGAGGTCTTCCATCACGCGCAGGACTTCGCCGGTGAGCTGCGGATCGAGCGCGGATGTCACCTCGTCGAACAGCATGACCTTGGGAGACATGGCCAGCGAGCGCGCAATCGCCACGCGTTGCTGCTGGCCGCCAGAGAGCTGTTCGGGGTAGGCGTCAGCCTTTTCGCTCAGACCTACCTGCTTCAGAACGCGTTGGGCGATCTCGTGCACTTCGCTGCGTTGCAGCTTCTTGACGTGGCGCAGCGCCAGAACAATGTTTTCCTCGACCGTCAGGTGCGGGAACAGGTTGTAGCCCTGGAAAACGATCCCGACGTCCTGGCGCAATTCGCGCAGGTTGACCGTCGGGCTGTCCACGCGGATACCGCAGACCTCGATGCTGCCCTCATCGATGACCTCGAGCCGGTCGATACAGCGCAGCGCCGTGCTTTTGCCCGAGCCGCTGGCTCCGATGATCGCGATCATCTCGCCCTTGTCAACCTCGAAGGAAACGCCCTTGAGGACCTGATTCGAACCAAAGCTCTTGCAGACACGATCGAGTTTAATTATTGGCAACATTGAGCTTTTTCTCCATGGATTCGCTCCAGCGCGACAGTGGGTAACACAGTACAAAGTAAAAGGCGCCCACCAGGGTGAAAATCAGGAACGGTTGAAAGATGGTGTTGTTGATGAGCTGACCGGCGCGCGTGAGCTCGACAAAGCCGATGACCGATGCCAGCGAGGTCATCTTGATGATTTGCACCAGAAAGCCGACGGTCGGGGGCAACGACAGGCGCATGGCCTGGGGAATGACCACCAGCCGCAAGGTTTGCCAGCGCGTCAGGGCCAGGCATTCGGATGCCTCCCATTGCGGCCTGGGCATCGCCTCGATGCAGCCACGCCAGATGTCGGCCAGATAGGCGCTCACGTAAATCATCAACGCGAGGCCGGCCGCCACCAAAGAGGGCAGCGAAAGACCGTAGACGGACAGGCCATAGTAAACAATGAACAACAGAATCAGGAGCGGTATGCCCTGGATGCATTCGATGTACAGCACAGCTGGCCAACGCAGCCATGGCCGAGGCGAAACACGCGCCAGCATCAGGCCAAAACCGCCCAGGCCACCCAGCGTAAAGGCGAGCCCAGAGAGCACCAGCGTCCACCAGACCGACTTGACCAGGTAGAGCAGATGGACCAGAGAGAAGCTGCCCATCATGCTGCACCTCCGTGGCTCGCCACGCTGCCCTGGGTGGGGAGCGCCATGCGCTTGCCGCTGCGTGCGGCCGCTTGTCGCAGAACGCGGCGTCGACGGAACACATATTCGCCCACCAGTTTGGTCACGCCTTTGAATATCAGTGACATCGCCAGGTAGAGCGCCGCGACAACAAGGAAGGTCTCCAGAGAGCGGAAGGTGATTGATTGCACCCTGTTGGCCACCGCGGTGAGCTCTTCCGCCGAAATCTGCGACGCGATGGCGGACGCCTGCATCATCAGCAGAAACTGGGTGGTCAGCGCCGGATAGACCTTCTCGATGGAGGGCTGCAGCATCACGTGCCAGCCTATGCGCCACTTCGACAGACCCAGACACTCAGCCGCCTCGATCTGGCCGCGAGGAATCGATTCGAGCCCGGCGCGGATGATCTCCGCCACGTAAGCCCCGATATTGATGATCATGGACAGCACTGCCGCTACGAAGGTCGGCATATGGATGCCATAACTCGCCAACCCGAAATAGAACAGGAAGAGCTGTACAAGGAAAGGCGTGTTGCGGACGATCTCGATGTAGATGGAACACGCGCGGGCGAGGGGCCTGTTCTTGCCGCGTTTGGCAAAGGCCACCAAAGTGCCGATGCACACGCCCACCAGCACCGCGACGGCCGTCATTTTCAGTGTCAGCCACGCGCCGTTCAGGAAGACGGACCAATAGGGCAGCAGGGGACTGAAGTCCAGTGAATACTTCATGGTCGACTCGCCGGTGACGCTCGGCGGTAGCCGCCCGCTCGGACGGTGGCAGACAGTTGCTGCTCATCGGTCATTGGTTCAGGAGTCATCGATGAGGTGCCAAGTTAAAATCAGGTGAGAGTTATCTTATCTGTTGTCATACAACAAGATGAGTATTATCATTGAATAATGGCGACAACAATTCCGGGTAAACCCTTGGTTCGACAATCCCAGGTTCAGCTGGATGCAGCTGCTGTCAGGCGCGAGCCTGCGGACCGCTTCGTGGTGCAGCCGCGGCCGCGCCGCGCCAGGGGGCTGGCTCACGCGTTGGTGGATGACCTGAGCGGCAGGATTCGTGACGGGAGCTTGCGCCCTGGCGACAAGTTGCCGACGGAGTCTGAAATCATGCTTGCCTTCGGCGTGAGCCGGACCGTGGTGCGCGAGGCCTTGTCCAAGCTGCAGGCGTCCGACCTGGTCGAAACGCGCCATGGCGTGGGCACGTTCGTGCTGCAGCCGCGCGCTGGCGGAATGTTGCGGCTGGACCCGGGCGAGATTGCGACCGCGGTCGACGTTCTCTCGGTGCTCGAGTTGCGCATCAGCCTTGAAACCGAGTCGGCGTGGCTCGCGGCCAGTCGCCGTACCGAGGAGCAGCTCCTGGTGATGCGTCAGGCGCTCGACGAATTCGAGCGCAACGTCGGGGTGGCGGGGGATACCGTGGCGCCGGATTTTCGTTTTCACCTGCAGATTGCGCAAGCAACCGGGAATCCTTATTTTGCGGACATCATGACTCACCTGGGCGCCACCGTCATTCCGCGCACGCGCATCAGTGCGATTCGAAATCTCGATCGGGGCAGCGCCTATCTGAGCCGGGTCAACCGCGAGCACGAAGAGATCTATGCGGCCATCGCCCGGCGCGACCCCGACTCGGCCCGGGCCGCGATGCGCATTCACCTGACCAACAGCCGCGAGCGGTTGCGCGTGGCACAGGAGGCGGCACAGAGTTTGGCCGCGGATGCGTCGTCATCCTGAAGAGATCAATTTTCTGGACAACTGGTTTTTATAGTTGTACGATGACGTACCATGCGATTATGCGCCTGTGCTGGGTGCATCGAACACTTTCCTTTCTGCCTCTTCTTCACAGAACGTCACCATGAATCCGCAAGAACTCAAGACCATCATGGGCTCTGGCCTGCTTTCGTTCTCGTTGACCGATTTCGACAGTAATGGCGACTTCAACCGCAGGGGTTACATCGAGCGCCTCGAGTGGCTCGCGCCCTATGGCGCCAGCGCGCTGTTCGCAGCGGGCGGCACGGGGGAGTTCTTCTCGCTGACCGGCGATGAGTACCCCGACATCATCCGGACGGCGGTCGATACCTGTCGCGGCAAGGTGCCCATCATTGCGGGCGCTGGCGGCCCGACGCGCTTCGCCATCGAGTGCGCGCAGGCCGCCGAAAAGGCCGGTGCGCACGGCATTCTGCTGATGCCCCACTACCTCACCGAAGCCGGGCAGGAAGGTCTGGCCAGGCACGTCGAGGAGATCTGCAAGAGCGTGAAGTTTGGCGTGATCGTCTACAACCGAGCCAACAGCAAGTTCAAGCCCGAAACCCTGGCCCGGCTGGCGGAGCGCAACGCGAATCTGGTCGGTTTCAAGGACGGTGTGGGCGACATTGAGGCCATGGTTTCAATCTACCAGCGCATGGGCGACCGTTTTGCCTACCTTGGCGGACTGCCGACGGCCGAGGTCTACGCCGCGGCCTACAAGGCGCTCGGCACACCCGTGTATTCGTCAGCCGTCTTTAACTTCATCCCGAAAACCGCGATGGATTTCTATCATGCGGTCGTGGCCGACGACCTGCCCACGCAGCACCGCCTGCTCAAGGACTTCTTCATGCCCTACCTTGAGTTGCGCAACCGCATGCAGGGCTATGCCGTGAGCATCGTCAAGGCGGGTGCAAAGATCGTTGGCCACGGCGCTGGTCCGGTGCGCGCACCGCTCACCGACCTGAAGCCGGACGAGGTCGAAACGCTCAAAGCGCTGATTGGCAAGCTCGGTCCGCAATGAATTCCGCCAACAGTACCGTCCCCGGCAGGACGCCCGTCGTCGTTGCCATGCGCGTGATCCCGGTCGCCGGCCGCGACAGCATGCTGATGAACCTCAGTGGCGCGCATGGTCCGTTCTTCACGCGCAACCTGTTGATTCTCACCGACAGCGCCGGCCGCACCGGGGTGGGCGAGGTGCCGGGCGGCGAGAAGATCCGCCAGACGCTAGAAGACGCGCGCGATCTGGTCGTCGGCCAGCCGATCGGGTGCTATAACGCGGTGCTCAACAGCATGCGCAGTGCGTTCGCAAGCCGCGACAGCGGCGGGCGCGGGCAGCAGACCTTCGACCTGCGCGTGGCCATTCATGCGGTGACGGCGGCCGAAGCCGCGCTGCTCGACCTGCTGGGCCAGTTCCTGGAGGTGCCGGTGGCGGCACTGCTCGGCGAAGGCCAGCAGCGCGACGCGGTGCAGATGCTCGGCTATCTGTTCTACGTGGGCGATCGCAAGAAGACCGACCTGCCATACGTGAGCGATCCCGGCGCCGACAACGACTGGTTTCGCCTGCGCCACGAAGAGGCGATGACGCCCGAGGCGATCGTGCGTCTGGCCGATGCCGCGCAGGCGCGCTATGGATTTACCGACTTCAAGCTCAAGGGCGGCGTGCTGCGCGGCGACGAGGAGGTCGAAGCCATTCATGCCCTGCACGAGCGCTTTCCCCAGGGACGCGTCACGCTGGATCCGAACGGCGGCTGGCTGCTTCAAGACGCGGTGCGCCTTTGCCGCGACCTGCACGGTGTGATGGCGTATGCCGAAGACCCGTGCGGTGCCGAAGGGGTGTTTTCGGGGCGAGAGGTGATGGCCGAGTTCCGTCGTGCGACCGGGCTGCCCACAGCGACCAATATGGTCGCAACCGACTGGCGCGAGATGGTGCACAGCCTGTCGCTGCAGTCGGTCGACATTCCGCTGGCCGATCCGCATTTCTGGACGATGCAGGGCTCGGTGCGCGTGGCGCAGCTGTGCCAGGCCTGGGGACTGACCTGGGGCTCGCATTCGAACAACCACTTCGATGTGTCGCTGGCGATGTTCACGCACGTGGCCGCGGCGGCACCCGGCAAGGTGACGGCGATCGACACCCACTGGATCTGGCAGGACGGCCAGCGTCTGGCCCGGCAGCCGTTGCAGATCGAGGGCGGCTACGTCAAGGTCCCTACGCGTGGGGGACTGGGCGTGGAGCTCGACATGCAGGAGGTCGAGAAGGCGCACCAGCTCTACCTTCAGCACGGCCTCGGCGCGCGCAACGACGCGCAGGCCATGCAATACCTGATTCCCGGCTGGCAATTCGACCACAAGCGGCCCAGCCTGGTGCGCTGACACACCGAGCTGCAATTCCAGGCCGAAGCACCACCTGCTTCGGCCTCCGATCTTTCCCCACATCAAGGACTCAAGCCATGCAACAACACGACAACCTGATCAACGGTGAATGGCGCGCCGGTGCCAGCTACAGCCCGAACCTGAACCCCTCCAATCTTGGCGACACCATTGCCGGCTACACCCAGGGCGATGCCAGCCACGTCGACGCCGCCGTGGCCGCTGCCACCGCCGCCTTTCCGGCCTGGATCACGGGCAGCATCCAGGCACGCAGCGACGCGCTGGACAGGATCGGCACCGAAATTCTCGCGCGCAAGGAGGAACTTGGCACCCTGCTGGCGCGCGAGGAAGGCAAGACCAAGGCAGAGGGCATGGGCGAAGCCGCTCGCGCCGGGCAGATCTTCAAGTTCTTCGCCGGCGAATGCCTTCGGCTGACGGGTGAGATCGTTCCGTCGGTGCGCCCCGGCATCGGTGTCGAGATCACGCGCGAGCCGGTCGGTGTCGTGGGCCTGATCACGCCGTGGAACTTCCCGATCGCGATTCCTGCCTGGAAGATCGCGCCGGCGCTGGCCTACGGCAACTGCGTGGTGCTCAAGCCCGCCGACCTGGTGCCGGGCTGCGCCTGGGCGCTGGCCGAGATCATCAGCCGCTCGGGTATCCCGGCCGGCGTGTTCAACCTCGTGATGGGCCGCGGCAGCGTCATCGGCAACGCGCTGGTGAACCACCCCGGCGTCCACGCCATCAGCTTTACCGGCTCGGTCGGGGTCGGACGCGGCATCGCGGTGCAATGTGTGACGAACCACAAGAAGGTGCAGCTGGAGATGGGCGGCAAGAATCCGCAGGTGGTGCTGGACGACGCCGATCTGGCGCAGGCGGTCGAGCTCAGCGTGCAAAGCGCGTTCTATTCGACCGGCCAGCGTTGCACCGCGTCCAGCCGCCTCATCGTCACCGAAGGGATTTACCCGAAGTTCATCGCGGCGATGCAGGAACGCATGGCCAAGATCAAAGTCGGCGACGCACTGGCGCAGGGCACCGACATCGGCCCGGTCTCGAGCCAGAGCCAGCTCGAGCAGAACCTGAGCTACATCGCCATCGGCAAGGGCGAAGGCGCTACCCTGGCGGCCGGCGGCGAGCGTCTGAAGCGTGACACCGAAGGTTTTTACATGTCGCCCGCACTGTTCAGCGAATCCCTCGCGTCGATGCGCATCAACAAGGAAGAAATCTTCGGTCCGGTGGCCAGCGTCATCAGGGTGAAGAACTACGAAGAAGCGCTGGCCGCGGCCAACGATACCGAGTTCGGCCTGTCCGCCGGTATTGCAACGACGAGCCTGAAGTACGCCACGCACTTCAAGCGCCATAGTCAGGCTGGCATGGTGATGGTCAATTTGCCCACCGCCGGCGTCGACTACCACGTGCCCTTTGGCGGGCGCAAGGGCTCGAGCTACGGTCCGCGCGAGCAGGGCCGGTACGCGCAGGAATTCTTCACCACGGTGAAGACGGCTTATACGCTGGCGTAGCCCGTCAGGGGTGATTCGCTGTTGTTTCATCGGTCCGCAATCCACTTTCCCAAAGGAGATTTATATGAGACCAAACCGGCTTCGCGAAACCTGGCAATCCGGCGG
>SCRU01000104.1 GCA_004323695.1 Burkholderiaceae bacterium | reverse complement strand
CTGACGCGTGCCGCTTTCTTGTCAGCCCGCAACGACGCTTTGGCGAATATTGCTCTCATCGCCGCCGCCCTCGTGACGGTCATTCATCTTTCGGCGTGGCCCGATCTTGTCGCGGGCCGTGGCATTATGGCGTTGAATGCCAATGCGCGCGTGAAATATCGTGCACGACCAGAGCGAAACACTGCGTCGCTAATGCAGCAGAATACTGACAAGGGCACGACGTCACCCTAAGGCGTCGACTGGCCTGCGCACAACCTTTATCAGATCTCCAGCAAAACATGCGAATCCTCGTTGCCGAAGATGAGGCCAAAGCCCGACGCTACCTGGCTCGGGGCTTGGGAGAACAAGGCTATTCGGTAGAGCTGGCCGAGGATGGCAATGTGGCGTTGACGCTGCTGCGCGAGCATACCTTCGACGCGGCGGTGCTCGACGTGATGCTGCCGGGCCGCGACGGTTTCAGCATCGTGCGAACCATGCGCAGCGAGGCGATCCGCACCCCGGTGCTTTTTCTCACCGCGCGCGATCACGTGGAGGACCGCGTGCGCGGCTTCGAGATCGGCGCCAACGACTACCTGGTAAAACCCTTCGCCTTCGCCGAGCTGCTGGCGCGGCTACGCAACGTGCTGCGCCAGGGCGAGCCGGCGGGCGAAGCGGCGGTGCTGCGCGTGGGGCCGCTGCTGATCGATTCACTGCGCCACCAAGTCACCCGTGACGGCCAGCCGCTGCAGCTCACACCAAAGGAATATGCCCTGCTGCTGCTGTTGGCGCGCCATCGTGGGCGCGTGCTGTCGCGCACACTCATCGCCGAGAGCGTGTGGGGTGTCTGCTTCGACACGCAGACCAACGTGGTCGACGTGGTGGTCCGGCGCTTGCGCGGCAAGCTCGACGCGCCGTTTGCGGCGCCGATGCTGCACACCGTGCGTGGCGCCGGCTACATACTGGACGGTCATGAGGGTTGAGCTGCCGTGGCGGCGGCGCTCGATCGGCGCGCGGCTGAGTCTGCTATACACCCTCGCGGCGTTGACCGCGGTCGCCCTGTTTGCCGGCATTACCGACTGGCGCCTGTCAACCAACTTCAGCGCCGAGCACCTGCGTTTCGTGCAAGCCAAGGTTGCGGAGTTGCAGGTCGATTTGAACGACGCCGGCGGCAGGCCGCAGGCGTTGCTGGGCGAGATCATGAAGGAAACCGATGGCTCGCGGTTGCGCCAGTACGAGGCGCGCGTACTCACCGGTGGGCATGTACTGGGCGAGACGCCGGGCATGCAGCGCGAGCTGCCCGCCGCGGTTTTTCCTGCCGCCGTGGGCGGTCTGCCAGCGGAGCCGCTGCGACAACAGCACACCGGTCAGCGCATCTATGTGCTGGCGACGGTGCAGTTGGACAGCGTCAACAGCGACACACCGCCGGTGCTGCAGCTGGCGCTGGACGTGACGGGCGACGCGGCGCTGCAGAACAGCCTGCACCGCGAGCTGGCGCTGGCGTTCCTGTTGTTGGTGCCGCTGCTGGCGTTCGCCGGGCGCTGGGTAGCGGCGCAGGGGCTGGCACCACTCACGCGCATCGCTGGCGCCGCGCGCTCGATCACGCCGGCCGGCCTCTCGGCCCGATTGCCGCTCACGCCGCCGTGGCCGGACGAGCTGCATGACCTGGTGCAGGTGTTCAACGCGATGCTGGCGCGGATCGAGGAGGCGTTTGCGCGGCTGTCGCGTTTCTCGGTCGATCTGGCGCACGAACTGCGCACGCCGCTGGCCAGCCTTGGTGGCGAACTGGAAGTGTGTCTGATGCGCCCGCGCGAAGCAGCGGATTACCGCGCGGCACTGGAGTCTGGTCTGGAAGAATGCCGGCGGCTCAACGTGCTGATCGAGAACCTGCTGTTCATGGCGCGCGCCGAACACGCCGAGCAGGCGCTGCGCTATGAGCGCTTCGATGTGGCGCAGGCCTGCGCCTGGGTGGTCGCCCAGCATGCACCCGGTGCCGCTGCGCGCGGCATCCACATCCGGTTGGACGGCGGGGCTACGCTGGTGGCCGATCCGCTGCTGCTGCGGCAGGCGCTGGCGAACCTGCTGGGCAATGCGATCCGCCATTCGCACGATGGCGGCGAGGTGCGGATCATGCTGCAGCCGGTGACCGACGGAGTCGACATCCGCGTGAAGGACGACGGCGAAGGCATCGAGGCGCCGCACCTGGCGCACCTGTTCGACCGCTTTTACCAGGTGGACGCGGCGCGTGGGCGCGGCGTCGGCCAAGGCACTGGGCTGGGGCTGTCCATCGTGAAGACCATCGTCGAGCTGCATCGGGGTACAGTGCACGTGGCGAGCGTGCGCGGCAGCGGCACCACGGTGACCATGCACATCCCGTCAGGCCTGTTGGCGCCGCAGCCGTCATTGGACTCACGCACGCGCGAGCCAGCCGCGCATGAAATCTGACTGAGCCAGCGTATCGCATCGCGCGTTCAGGATCGGCATCCCCATCAAGGGGTAGGGCGGTCTCCTGGAACTGATCGGCGGCAGCGCCCCGCTGCCCACCGTCATCGACATCACGGCGACGTGCCTGATCGTGCACGAGTGGCGGCAACTGCCTGCCATAGTGCCACTCGTCGAATGACAGAATTGACATCCAATCGAGCGCGGTTCTTCACGATCCGCCGACTATGCTCGCTGAATGAGAATTCCTGCGCCC
>SCRU01000103.1 GCA_004323695.1 Burkholderiaceae bacterium | reverse complement strand
ACACGCCCCAGACAATGTCCTTTTGCGCCTGCGCGCACTCGTTCAGCATCTGTATGAACGGCACGGCGCGCTGGCGCAACGTGACCGCATCGGAGGGCGGGGGCGCGTGAGCCACCCCTCCGGCCGCCGTGACCAGCGCCTGGTGCTCCGCTTCGTATTTGGCGATGGCATCGTGCAACGCCGCCACGGCCGGCAGCATCTCCGCTACCAGGATGATGCCTCGCGGTCCCGGGGTCTTGCCGATGATCTCCAGCATGTGCCGGCCATCGGGCTCGAGCATGATCAAGTCGCCGGTTGCTCTGGATTTGAATTTGTAAAGCATAGCTAGCGGTAGATGTAGTCGCGGTTGAAGGGGTAGACCGATTGTGCTCCTTTCATGACCTGGTTCGAAACGCCATTTGCGGGGTGCGTCAGCAGCATTTGGTGCAACGCCACCCACCCCTGCTCGAAGCCCATCGCGCTGCCCGCCAGGTACAACCGGTACGCCCGCAGGATGCGCTCGGCATGCCCGGCGTCGTTGTTCGCTTGCAGCACCCTGCGCGCTTCGTCCAGGTGCTGCTCCAGTGCGTCGGACCAGGCCCATAAGGTGCGCGCATAGTGCGGCCGCAGATTCTCGATGTCGACCATTTCCAGGCCTTCCGTGGCGGCAACCTTCAGCATGTGGCTGATATGCACCAGTTCGCCGCCGGGAAAGATGTACTTCTCGATGAAGTCGCCCATGCCGGCGCCGACCCGGTCATTCTCCAGTCCGCCCGCCGTAATGCCATGGTTCAGGGCCAGACCGCCAGGCGCCAGCAGCCTTTGCATCTTGCCGAAATACAGCGGCAGATTCGCATAACCCACGTGCTCGACCATGCCCACCGAGGCGATGCGGTCGTAGGGCCGCGCTTCGTCCAGTTCCCGGTAATCGCGCAGCTCCATGCGCACGCGGCCCTGCAAACCTTTTTGCTCGATCAGGCGCTGCACGTGGGCCTGCTGGTTTTTCGACAGCGTGATGCCGGTCGCGTCGACCCCGTAGTGCTCGGCCGCCCACATGAGCAGGCCGCCCCAGCCGGCCCCGATGTCCAGAAAACGATCGCCTGGCCTCAGCATCAGCTTGCGGCAGATGTGGTCCAGCTTGGCCTGCTGCGCCTGCGCCACCGTCATGGAGGCATCCCGGAAATAGGCACAGGAATAAACCCGCAGCGGATCCAGCCAGAGCGCGTAGAAGTCGTCGCTCACATCGTAGTGAAACTGGATCTGCCGGGCGTCGCGCTCGCGCGAATGCGCAAAATGTGAGCGCACGGGCCGCAGCAGATGGTGCGTCCAATGGACCTCGTTGGATACCGGGTTGCCGGGCAGCAGGCGTGCCGCGACCGCCATCAGATCGCGCATGGTGCCTTCGATCTGCACCCGGTTTTCCACAAATGCCTCGGCCAGCGCTCCGATCTTGCCGGCGGCAAAAGTGGACACGGCCGACCACTGGTTGAACGCCAGCGTCACCAGCGACTGCGCGGACCCCAGCACCCGCCCTCCGGGCAGACGCAGTGCCACGGGCACCGGCAGATCCGCCAGGCGAGACTCTATTTTTTTCTCAAACAAGCTATGCATACGTTTATTTTGGCAAGAAAAACAGGCACGTCAACCTGCTGGAAAGTTTACCCAACCTGGCGTTTTCGCGCCGGCGGCTTGACTTTTTTTAATTCATATCTAAACTATTGACTTATGAATATTCTATGCACCGGCGGCGGCCCGGCCGGCCTGTATTTCGCGCTGCTGATGAAGCAGCAGGATTCGCGTCACCAGGTCACCGTGGTGGAACGCAACCGGCCGTTCGACACCTTCGGCTGGGGCGTGGTGCTGTCCGATCAGACCCTGGCCAACCTGCAGGCGGCCGACGCGGTTTCGGCCCGGCTGATCGGCGATGCCTTCAACCACTGGGACGACATCGAGGTGTTTTTCAAGGGCCGCAGCGTGCGCTCTGGCGGCCACGGCTTTTGCGGCATCGGGCGCAAGCGGCTGCTGAACATCCTGCAGGAGCGCTGCCTGGTGCTGGGCGTCGAGTTGGTGTTCGAAACCGACGTCACCGACGACCAGGCGCTGGCCCGGCAGTACCGCGCCGACCTTGTCATCGCCAGCGACGGACTGAACAGCCGCATCCGCACGCGCTACGCCGACACCTACCAGCCCGACATCGACACGCGCCAGTGCCGCTTTGTCTGGCTCGGCACGAAGAAAACCTTCGACGCCTTCACCTTCGCCTTCGAGCAGACCGAGCACGGCTGGTTTCAGGCGCATGCGTACAAGTTCGACGACAGCACCTCCACCTTCATCGTGGAAACCCCCGAAGCGGTCTGGAAGGCGCATGGGCTGGACAGCATGCCGCAGCAAGAGGCCATCGCGTTTTGCGAGCGGCTGTTCGCCCGATACCTGGACGGCCATGCGCTGATCAGTAACGCCACGCACCTGCGCGGAGCGGCCATCTGGATCCGCTTTCCGCGTGTGGTGTGCGAGCGCTGGGTGCACTGGAATGGCGAGGTCCCGGTGGTGCTGATGGGCGACGCGGCGCACACCGCGCATTTCTCGATCGGCAGCGGCACCAAGCTGGCGCTGGAGGACGCGATCGACCTGGCGCATGAGTTCGGCACGCATGCCGGCGCCTTTTCCACCCACGAGAAGCTGCAGGCGGTGCTGCAAGGCTACGAAGCGCGCCGCAGCGTGGAGGTGCTGAAAATCCAGAACGCAGCGCGCAACTCGACCGAATGGTTCGAAAACGTGGACCGATACACCGGCATGGAGGTCGAGCAGTTCGCCTATTCGCTGTTGACCCGCTCGCAACGCATCAGCCACGAGAACCTGCGCCTGCGCGACGCCCGGTGGCTCGAAGGCTACGAGGCCTGGCTCGCGGGCAGCGCAGCCGGCAACGCCGCCAAGCCTGAGGGCCATCCTGTGCCGCCCATGCTGCTGCCGCTGCAGGTCCGCGACACCCACCTGAAGAACCGCATCGTGTGCTCGCCCATGGCCATGTACAGCGCGGTGGACGGCGTGCCGCAGGACTTTCACCTGGTGCATCTGGGCGCGCGCGCGCTGGGCGGCGCCGGCCTGGTGTTTGTCGAGATGACCAGCCCGACACCCGAGGGCCGCATCACCCCGGGCTGCACGGGGCTGTGGAACGATACGCAAGAGGCCGCTTTCAGACGCATCGTCGATTTCGTGCACGGCCAGAGCAGCGCCAAAATCGGTCTGCAGCTCGGCCACAGCGGGCCCAAGGGCTCGACCCAACTCGGCTGGGAAGGAACGGACGAGCCGCTGTCCACGTCAACCGGGAGCCCCGGCGACGCGCCGAACTGGCCGCTGCTGGGCGCCAGCCCCCTGCCCTATGGCGCGCAGAACCAGACGCCGCACGCCATGACGCGCACTGACATGGATTTGCTGACCCGGCAGTTTGTGGACAGCACGCGGCGCGCCGCCGCGGCCGGCTTCGACTGGCTGGAGCTGCATTGCGCGCACGGCTACCTGCTCTCGTGCTTCATCACGCCGCTCACGAACCGGCGCA
Organism: Burkholderiaceae bacterium; assembly: GCA_004323695.1. Taxonomy (GTDB): domain Bacteria; phylum Pseudomonadota; class Gammaproteobacteria; order Burkholderiales; family Burkholderiaceae_C; genus Rhodoferax_A. Next base: position 3,062 of record SCRU01000103.1, on the reverse strand, counting down.
CAGACGACTACGGCGGCAGCCTGGAGAACCGCTGCCGCTACCCGCTCGAGGTGTTCCGTGCCGTGCGCGCGGCCTGGCCCGCTCCATTGCCGATGAGCGTGCGCATCTCGGCGCACGACTGGGCGCCGGGCGGCATCACGGGCGACGACGCGGTGCAGATCGCACGCCTGTTCAAGGCGGCCGGCTGCGACTTCATCGACGTGTCCTCGGGCCAGACCACGCGCGCGGCCAAGCCGGTCTATGGCCGCATGTACCAGACGCCGTTTGCGGACCGCATCCGCAACGAGGTGGGCATCCACACCATCGCGGTCGGCGCCATCACCGAGGCCGACCACGCCAACAGCATCATCGCGGCCGGCCGCGCCGACCTGTGCGCGATCGCGCGCCCGCATCTGGCAGACCCGGCCTGGACGCTGCACGAAGCGGCCAGGCTGCAAAGCCGCGCGACCGACTGGCCCCGGCAGTACCTGAGCGGACGCGATCAGCTGTATCGCGAAGTTCTCAAGCAAAAACAGGTCGCAGCCCTTGACCTGCATTGAGTAATAGCTATTAAATATATAGTAATCGAAACAAGGAATTGCACCATGGACCTCGAAGCACGCGCCCACAGTGAGCACCCCGAGGCGCTGCGCCTGTGGTTGCGCCTGCTGACCTGCGCCCAGCTGATCGAAAAGCAGGTGCGCGGCGGCCTGCGCGAGCAGTTCGACACCACGCTGCCCCGCTTCGACCTGATGGCCCAGCTCGAGCGCGCGGAGGGAGGGATGAAGATGAACGAGCTGTCGCGCCGCATGATGGTCACCGGCGGCAACGTCACCGGCATCACGGATCAACTGGTCGCCGAGGGCCTGGTCGAGCGGCTCGAAGTGGCGGGCGACCGGCGCGCCTTCCTGGTGCGCCTGACACCCAAGGGCCGCAAACAGTTTCAGGACATGGCGCAGCAGCACGAAGGCTGGATCGTGGGCGCGTTCGCCGGCCTGAGCACCAAGGACCTCGCCACGCTGCACAGGCTGCTGGGCAAGGTCAAGGAACATGTCAGCAGCGATTTTCTGGAGACCACATGAAACATTACATCGGCGCGGGCAACCCCATGCGCGCCCAGTTCAACCCGCTGGCCGGCTATGCGGCCCGGCACTTCGCCTGGCAGTACGACGCGGGCATCGGCACCCTCATCCTGAACCGGCCCGAGCGCAAGAATCCGCTGACCTTTGACTCCTACGCCGAGCTGCGCGACCTGTTTCAGGCGCTCAAGGTCGCGACCGACGTGAAGGCGATCGTCGTCACCGGCGCCGGCGGCAATTTCTGCTCGGGCGGCGATGTGCACGAGATCATCGGCCCACTGACAAAAATGAGCATGCCCGAACTGCTCGAATTCACGCGCATGACGGGCGACCTTGTGAAGGCCATGCGCAACTGCCCGCAGCCGCTGATCGGCGCGATCGACGGTATCTGCGCCGGCGCGGGCGCCATGATGGCGCTGGCCTGCGACCTGCGCTATGGCACATCCAGCACCAAGACGGCGTTCCTGTTCACGCGCGTCGGTCTGGCCGGTGCCGACATGGGCGCCTGCGCCCTGCTGCCGCGCGTGATCGGCCAGGGCCGCGCCAGCGAGCTGCTGTTCACGGGCCGCGCGATGACGGCTACCGAGGGCCTGGCCTGGGGCTTCTTCAACGCGCTGCACGCCCCAGGCGATCTGCTGCCGCAGGCACAGGCGATGGCGCGCGATCTCGCGCAAGGCCCCACTTTTGCGCACGGCATGACCAAGACCATGCTGCAGCAGGAATGGGCCATGACCATTGAGCAGGCGATCGAGGCCGAGGCGCAGGCGCAGGCCATCTGCATGCAGACCCACGACTTCCGGCGCGCCTACGAGGCCTTTGCGGCCAAACAAAAGCCCGTGTTCGGTGGAGACTAGGATGCGCGCTCCCACACAGCACTTGGCATTGCCGTTTTTTGACGAGGCACACCGCGAACTAGGCGAACGCCTGGCGAGATGGGCGCCTGCGCAGTCCATGGACGAATCGGACGACCGGCGCGCCTGCAAGGAATGGGTCCAATTGCTCGGCACGCACGGCTGGCTGCGCTACTGCGTGCCGGCCGAGCATGGTGGCGCGCTGGAGCGGCTCGATTCGCGCGCGCTCGTGATCCTGCGCGAGACGCTGGCCTTTCACTCGCCGCTGGCCGACTTTGCCTTTGCCATGCAGGGGCTGGGCAGCGGCGCGATCACGCTGGCGGGCACGCCCGCGCAGCAGTCGGCCTATCTGCCCGCGGTCGCGCAAGGCCGCAGGATTGCCGCGTTTGCGCTGAGCGAACCCGATGCCGGTTCCGACGCGGGCGCTATGCAAACAGAAGCTACATGCCAAGTTCCAGTAAGGGCTGGAGGCACATTTGACGCTTATATTCTGAACGGCACCAAGACCTGGATCAGCAACGGCGGCATCGCCGACTTCTACTGCGTGTTCGCCAAGACCGACATGGCGGCCGGCACGCGCGGCATCACGGCGTTCATCGTGGATGCGGATGCACCGGGGCTGGACACTTCCGAGCACATCGAGGTCATGGCGCCGCATCCGCTCGCCACGCTGCGCTTCACCCAGTGCACGATTCCCGCGAGCGCGCAACTCGGCGTCCTGAATGGCGGCTTCAAGCTCGCGATGCAGACGCTGGACATCTTCCGCGCGTCGGTCGCCGGCGCCGCCTTGGGCATGGCGCGGCGCGCGCTGTTTGAGGCTGTTTCGCACGCCAAGCAACGCAAGATGTTCGGCCAGGCACTGGCAGACTTCCAGCTCACGCAGGCCAGGCTCGGCGAAATGGCCGCGCTGGTGGATGCCGCCGCGCTGCTGACCTACCGCGCCGCCTGGCTGCGCGACGAGGGCGAGAAGCACGGCGGCGTGCGCGTCACGATGGAAGCCGCAATGGCCAAGATGGCAGCCACCGAGAACGCGCAGCGCGTCATCGACATGGCGCTGCAACTGCACGGCGGCCTGGGCGTGAAGGTCGGCGTCAAGGTGGAGAGCCTGTACCGCGACATCCGCGCGCTGCGCATCTACGAAGGCGCGACCGAA
>SCRU01000012.1 GCA_004323695.1 Burkholderiaceae bacterium | reverse complement strand
GCCTCGAACTGCACGGGGTTCTTCAGCGCGCGCGTGAGCCAGTCTTGCAGGGCGGGAACGCCCTTGTCTTCATAGACGCCGCTGGAGGCGCGGTCGCTGACCGAGACGACGCCAATGCGCACGGCGTCGAACGGGTTCGTTTGCGGAGTATTCATGAGGATGATGATATGTGCGTGGCCGCCACTGCGGCGGTGTCTCGGGCGGCGAGTTGTTCGCGCACCAACTGAAAAATGTCGCGGTAGGCGCGGCCATGGCGCGGCGCCTCGCCAGGTTTGCCTGGCTGGGCGTCCTTGCGCGCCTGGCGGATCAGCGCGCGCAGCTGCTGCGTGTCGGTCTGCGCAAAGTCGGCGAGCCAGCGGCCCAGCGCGTCTTCGTCGGCAATCAGCGCATCGCGCCATTGTTCGGCCAGGTGCAGGTCCAGCGTCTCCTGTGCCGAGCCGCTGTGCTGTTCCTCCAGCGCTGTGCGAATGGCAAGCGGTGTCTCGGGTGGCAACAGCCGCATCAGCTTGCCGATGAACTGCATCTGGCGCCGTTTGCCCTCGAAGTTGCTGATGCGCCTGGCTTCCTGCACCGCATCCACCAGTTTCTCCGGCAGCTCCAGCCGTTCCATCAGGTCGGCGCGCAAGGTCAGCAGGTCTTCGCCGAGTTTTTGCAGCTCGGCGCTCTCGCGCTTGAGGTCGCTCCGGCTCGGCGCGTCGCTGCCCTTGAGTTCGCGCTTGAGTTCCAGGTCGAGATCGCTGCCCTCGGCCACGAACTTGCCGTGGACGAAGTAGCCTTTGGTGGGTTTGCGTGACATGACGGGGTGATCAGGAGGGGCAGCGGCCCGAAGCCACTGCGGCAAGTATCATAGCCGTCGATATGAAAAAACCCTCCCCCGCGGCCACGTCCGCCGTATCCCGTGCCGACAGCGGTTTCAGTTACAGCCGCCCGTTTTTCGAAGACCTGGTGGACAGCGCGCTGGCGCACGCCAAAAAGCTGGGCGCCACCGATGCCGGTGCAGAGGCGTCCGAGGGCTGCGGCCTGAGCGTATCGGTGCGCAAGGGCGAGCTGGAAAACGTGGAGCGCAACCGCGACAAGTCGCTGGGCGTGACGGTTTACGTCGGCAATCGCCGCGGCAATGCGAGCACGTCGGATTTCTCCGAAGCCGCGATTGAGCAGACGGTGCAGGCGGCCTACGACATCGCGCGGTTCACGGCCGAAGACGCGATGGCCGGGCTGCCCGACGCCGGGGACATCGCCACGGTGCAGCCGGATCTGGACCTGTTCCACCCCTGGGCCATCACCAGCGAGCAGGCCGCCGCGCTGGCCATGCGCTGCGAGGCCGCCGCGCTGCAGACCGACCGGCGCATCACCAACAGCGAGGGTGCGGGCGTGTCGGCCCAGCAGTCGCAGTTTTTCAGCGCGCATACGCACGGGTTTCGTGGCGGCTATGCGAGCTCGCGCCACAGCCTGTCGGTGGCGCCCATTGCATCAAACCCCGGCAGGCGGCAGGACATGCAGCGTGACGCCTGGTACAGCTCGATGCGTGACGCGACCGAGCTGGCGTCCCCCGAGGCGGTGGGCCGCTACGCCGCCGAGCGTGCGCTGAGCCGGCTCAAATCACGCAAGATCGCCACCACCGAATGCCCCGTGCTGTTCGAGTCGCCGCTCGCGGCGGGGCTGCTGGGCGCGCTGGTGCAGGCGGTCAGCGGCGGCGCGCTGTACCGCAAGAGCACGTTCCTGCTCGATTCGCTGGGCAAGCCGGTGCTGCCCGGGCACATCGACATCGTGGAAGACCCGTTCATCCAGCGCGGCAAGGGCAGTTCGCCGTTCGACGATGAAGGCGTGAAGGTGCAGGCGCGCAAGGTGGTGGATGCGGGACGCCTCGAAGGCTATTTTCTGAGCACCTATTCGGCGCGCAAGCTGGGTATGAAGACCACCGGCAACGCGGGCGGCTCGCACAACCTGACATTGACCTCGCGCCTGACCCGGGGCGGCGACGATCTGGACGCGATGCTGCAAAAACTCGGCACCGGCCTGTTCGTGATCGAGCTCATGGGGCAGGGCGTGAACTACGTGACCGGCGACTACTCGCGCGGCGCGAGCGGCTTCTGGGTGGAAAAGGGGCGCATCGCCCACCCGGTGGAAGAGATCACCATCGCGGGCAACCTCAGGGACATGCTCATGGGCATCACGGCCGTTGGTGCCGATGCCTACAACCACGGCGCCAAGACCGTGGGCTCGATCCTGGTGAACCGCATGAAGGTGGCGGGCAGCTGAGCTGCCAGGGGCCTCTCAGCCCGCCAGAGCGGCCTTCACCGCGGTGCTGACCTGGGCCATCTCGGCCTTGCCGGCCAGGCGCGTCTTGACCACGCCCATCACCTTGCCCATGTCGCCCGGGCCGGGCTTTCGACCCAGTTCAGCGCCCAGTTCGGCAACGATCGCCTTGACCTCGGCCGCCACCTCGTCGGCGCCCATGCGTTGCGGCAGGTAGGCCCCGATCACCTTGATCTCGCCGGCTTCCTTGTCGGCCAGATCGGTGCGGCCGGCCTGCGTGTAGGCGGCGATGGAGTCCTTGCGCTGCTTGATGAGCTTGTCCACGATCGCGACCACGGCCACGTCGTCGACCACGATGCGCTCGTCCACCTCCTTTTGCTTGATGGCGGCCAGCAGCAGGCGGATCGTGCCCAGGCGCTCGCTGTCCTTCGCGCGCATCGCGGTCTTCATGTCTTCGGTGATCTGGTCCTTGAGTGACATGGTGTCCTCCAGAAAAGGGTGGGTGCCGCGCAAAAGCAAAAGGCCCGCCAGAGCGTCCCCCGACGAGCCTTCCGTTGCCGCGCAGGCAGGGAATCAGTACAGCTTCTTGGGCAGCTGCATCGAGCGGATGCGCTTGTAGTTGCGCTTGACGGCGGCGGCCTTCTTGCGCTTGCGCTCGGCGGTCGGCTTTTCATAGAACTCGCGGGCGCGCAGTTCGGTCAGCAGGCCGAGTTTTTCAATGGTGCGCTTGAAGCGGCGCAGGGCCACGTCGAACGGCTCGTTTTCTTTCAGACGGATGGCGGTCATTACGTAATGGTTTCCAAAAATTTGCGGGAAC
>SCRU01000102.1 GCA_004323695.1 Burkholderiaceae bacterium | reverse complement strand
CGCCGCCAACCGGCGCTTGCCTCCGGCAGGGGCCGACCGGCGGGGGTGGCAGTGCGGCCACGTGCATCGTGAGGTTTGTGGCCGCACCTGTCCACGGTAGTCCGATGATTTTGGAGTACACCGATGAAATCGCACACTGCGTATCTCGGCACCGCCCTGCTATTCACGGGCTTGACCATCGGCACGATCGCGCACGCGAACAATACTTACGCCGACGGCTGGATTGGTCATGTTAACGGACGGCAGCTGGACATCTGCTACCGGGTTACGCCACTGCCCGCCGTCGGCACGCGGCTGCAGGTCATGAGGGTGGCTTACGTGATTCCCAGCAAAGGCGTGCCCATTGAACACTTCGCCGCGAGCGGGCAAGCCACGGTAACGTCGATCACGGACGCGCATTGCGTGCGGGCCGAACTGATCCAGGGCACGGCGCAGTGGGCCGATCACGCGCGGCCCATGCCCTGAACCGGCGCGACGACGAGGCCGCCAAGACTGCATGCTCCGCAACGGGCCATGGCGGAGTGGCCAAGGCGTGGTTACACCATCCAGCCGATGCGGTTCACCGGCGTCATGCCTGTCGCATCCTGCCAGCCGCCATTTCAGCGGGCATACAACGAGGCGATTAGCGGGCAGGACACGTTGCGCTGACGTGTGCCGCATTGCTCGACAAGCGCAGCGAGGGCCGTCTCCATGCGTGCGAGGTCGGCCAGCCGGTTGCGTACATCGGCCAGCCGCAACGCGGCCAGATCGGCCGCTTCCGTGCAATGGGCGCCGTCCTCCAGTCGCAGCAGCTGCGCCACCTCATCGAGGCTGAACCCCAAGCGCTGCGCGGATTTCACGAACTTCACCCGTGCTACCTCCGCGTTTCCGTAGCGACGGATGCCGCCCGGCGGACGGGCGGGTTCCGGCAACAGGCGCTTGCGCTGGTAGAAGCGAATCGTCTCGACATTGACTCCGGCTGCCTTGGCGAAGGCGCCGATGGAAAACGTATCCTGCCTGGATGGCATGGGCTTGACTCCGTACTTGACTACGGGAATACCTTAGACCACCGGCATCCCGCGCGAAAGGAGACTCCATGTCCTTGCTTACCCGGCTGGCCGACAAGGCCGGACTGATCGGCAGTGCCGTCTCGGCGGCGGCCTGCGTGAATTGCTTTCCCGCCCTGGCCGGCCTCGGTGCGGCGATCGGGCTGGGCGTATTGAGCCCGTATGAAGGCCTGTTCATCCGCATCCTGCTGCCGGCGTTTGCCGCCATCGCGCTGCTTGCCAACGCGCTGGGCTGGCTCAGTCACCGGCAGTGGCCGCGTGCCGCGCTCGGTGTGCTCGGCCCGCTGCTGGTGCTGCTGGCGGTATGGGTGATGCGGGCCAGTGACCATCGCACCGGATGGCTGCTCTATCCGGGCCTGCTGCTGATGATGGCGGTGTCCCTCCGCGATCTGCTGGCGCCAGCACCCAGCGCATCCTGTCGCACAGCCAGCGATACGGCGGATGCCCGCTGAATCGACACGATTGGCAAGGGCATAGCGAAGACCCTGTCAACACTCCACTCTCATTATCTCCGGCGAAACGCTTGACGACCGAACTCATCCTGCAGAGCACGCTGACCTGTCCGCATTGCGGCCACCAGGCCACCGAGACCATGCCGACCGATGCCTGCCAGTTCTTCTACGACTGTGAGGGGTGCGGCGAATTGCTGCAGCCCAAACCCGGCGACTGTTGCGTGTTCTGCTCCTACGGCAGCGTGCCGTGTCCGCCGATCCAGCAGCAGAAATCGTGCTGCAGGTAGACCATCTTTCATAGGGTCATATGGCGCCGGTAGGGGCTGTCTGAATTCATCACAACCGGCGCCAAGTGAAATTGTCTAACAGCGCGACTGTCGTTTAGGATCGAAGCATGTATCGGTCCGCGCCATCCCTGCTGACTCGCCTGCGCCGCCACCGCGGTCTGTGGGTGTTGGTCGTGGCCGTGTTGCTGATCAAGCTGGTCAGCGGGTCGATCTGCGTGGCCGATGGGGCCGGGATGCGATTCGCTTCGACGACTTCCGCTGCCTCGACCATCTTGGTGACAGATACCGCCATCAGCTCGACCTCGGCTGACGATGCGAACAGCTGTCTCCTGGGTGAAGGGAGCAGCTGTCATTGTGCCTGTGCGCATTCGGTGACGTTGCCGGCCAGTGCACCGCTTCCCATCGCCAGGATGGAGGCGCACTTCGCGCCGCTCACCTTCCATTCGGGATTCATGCCGGCCACGACCGGCTCGCTACTGCGCCCTCCGATCGCCTGAAACCGCTCCGTTACGCGACGCCACCGCCTGTGCGGTGCATCGCTTCGTGACCGTTTTCAGGAGATCGCTTCATGTCTGTTTTTCGTTCGGTGCCGATCGGCGCCG
>SCRU01000001.1 GCA_004323695.1 Burkholderiaceae bacterium | reverse complement strand
CACATTGGTCAGCGTGGGGCCGGTGATCACCGAATCCCCCAGTGCCTCGAAGAAGCCGTGGCCATCGTTGTTGGCGAGAGAATCCCGTGGCTTGATGCCCAGCGCCCAGGCGCGCGCCAGTGAATCAGGCGCGAGATAGGCTCCGGCGATTTCTTCCTGGCCGTCCACGCCGTCGGTGTCACCAGCCAGTGCATGGATGCGCGGATGGCCGCCCAGGGCAACGCCGATGGACAGCAGGCATTCCACGTTGCGGCCGCCCCGCCCGTTACCGCGCACCGTGACCGTAGTTTCCCCGCCCGACAGCAGCACACAAGGCGCCTGCGTCGGCTGGTTCCGCTTGGCCACCTGCAGCGCAATGCCGGCCAATACCTTGCCCACATCGCGAGCCTCGCCTTCCAGCGCGTCGCCCAGGATGCAGGGGGTATAGCCGGCGTCGTGCGCGACCGCGGCCGCCGCCTCCAGTGCCATCTGCGGCGTGGCGATCATGCGCACTGTAGAACGCGCCAGCCGCGGGTCGCTGGGTTTGATGGATTCGCCGCGACCGCTTTCCAGCACTTCGCGTACCGCGGGAGGCACCTGAATGCCATAGCGTCGGATGATCGCCAGCGCATCTTCACAGGTGGTCGGATCGGCGACGGTGGGGCCAGAGGCGATGTCGATCGGGTTGTCTCCCGGCACATCCGACAGCAGCAGCGTCAGCACGCGCGCGGGATGGCAGGCTGCGGCAAGGCGTCCCCCCTTGATCCCCGACAGGTGGCGCCGCACGCAGTTCATCTCGCTGATCGTGGCACCTGACTTGAGCAGTTCCCGGTTCACGTCCTGCTTGTGATCCAAGGTCAGGCCAGGCGCGGGCAGCGGCAGCAGCGAAGAGCCGCCGCCCGAGATCAGGCATAGCACCAGGTCCTGCGGTTTCAGGCCTTGCACGAGCCTCAGCATGCGCTGTGCGGCGGCCAGCCCGGCCGCATCCGGCACGGGATGCGCCGCCTCGACGATTTCGACGCGCTCGCACGGCACGGCGTAGCCGTAGCGCGTGACCACCAGCCCCGACAGCGGGCCGCGCCAGCAATCTTCGACGGCTCTGGCCATAGCGGCCGACGCCTTGCCGGCACCGATCACGATCAGCCGGCCGGTGCCCAGATCGCCGGGGGACGGCATGTGCGGCGGAATGCACAGCGCCGGCTGGGCGCTGGCAACAGCGGCATCGAACAATCGCCGCAACAGGGCCTGGGGCGTTTCCTGGGCCATCTTCAGGCTCCTCGGGAGTGGTGTGGTGGTCCGCTCAGGCGGGTTTCTGGCCGATTTCGAAGTTGGACAATTTCTCCAGCGCGCGCACCATGGCCGAATGATCCCAGGCCACGCCACCATGGGAGACGCAGGCACTGAACAACTGCTGGGCATTCGATGTCGCGGGCAGCGCCAGACCCAGTTGCTTCGCGGCGCCCAATGCGAGGTTCAAATCCTTCTGGTGCAGCGCAATCCGAAAGCCCGGATCGAAGTTGCGCTTGATCATGCGCTCGCCCAGGATATCGAGGATGCGCGAAGTGGCAAGGCCACCCATCAGGGCCTGGCGCACCTTGGCCGGATCGGCGCCGGCCTTGGCGGCAAACAGCAAGCCCTCGGCAACCGCGCCAATCGTCAGCGCGACCACGATCTGGTTCGCGACTTTGGTGGTTTGCCCGTCGCCGTTGCCGCCGACCAGCGTGATGTTCTTGCCCATCAGCTCGAATACGGGCTTGATGCGGTCGAATACCGCCTGCTCACCGCCAACCATGATCGACAGGGTCGCGTTCTTCGCACCCACATCGCCGCCGCTCACCGGCGCATCGAGGTAGTCGCAGCCCAGGGCGTTGATTTTTTTTGCAAATTCCTTGGTCTCCACGGGTGAGATGGACGACATGTCGACCACCACCTTGCCCTTGGACAGGCCTTGAGCCAGGCCGTTCTCGCCGAACAGGACCGCCGCCACGTCGGGCGTGTCGGGCACCATGATGATGATGAGGTCGGCGTTTTGCGCGACTTCCTTGCCGCTGGCGCAGACCGTCGCCGCCGCGGCGATATCCGCGGGCACCGGCCCGACCGTATTCACAAACAATGAATGGCCACCCTTGATGAGGTGGCCGGCCATCGGAGTGCCCATGATGCCCAGGCCGATGAAACCGATCTTGCGCGATGGTGTGGTCATGTTGATGATCCTTGCTCGATGAGGAGAGTTTATTTCAGGAATTGCTGGCGCCAGCCCAGGCCAGCTTCGGTGGTGGTGGCCGGCTTGTATTCGCAGCCGATCCAGCCGGCATAGCCGATGCGGTCCAGGTGGGCGAACAAAAACGCGTAGTTGATTTCGCCCGTGCCGGGTTCGTTGCGGCCAGGGTTGTCGGCCAGCTGGACATGACCGATGCGCGGCAGGTACTTTTGCACCGTTGCGGCCAGTTCGCCTTCCATGCGCTGGGCATGATAGATGTCGTACTGGACATACGCATTGTCGGCCCCGACTTCCACCAGGATGGAAACCGCTTGCGTGGTGTGGTTCAGGTAAAAGCCGGGAATGTCAAAGGTATTGATCGGCTCGATCAGCAAGCGCAGGCCGGCCTTCTTCAGCTCGGCGGCCGCGTAGCGCAGGTTCTCGACAAAGGTCGCCCGCAGCACGTCCTCTGGCAGCCCAGCGGGCGCCTTGCCCGCCAGGCAATTGAGTTGGCCCACGCCCAACGCCCTGGCGTATGTGATGGCCGTGGCAACGCCTGCGCGAAACTCTTCCGCACGGTCGGGGTGGCAGGCAATGCCGCGCTCGCCCGCATCCCAGTCGCCTGCCGGCAAATTGTGCAGCACCAGTGTCAAACCGTGGGCGTCCAGTCGCTTTTTGATGTCGGCGGCACCGAAGGCATACGGAAACAGGAATTCGACGGCCGTAAAGCCGGCCTTGGCGGCACGTTCGAACCGATCGAGGAAAGGAACCTCGGTGAAGAGCATCGAGAGGTTGGCGGCGATTTTTGGCATTTGGGCTTCCTTAGTCGAGCATGGACACGGCGGTGGGCGCGTCGGCCTTGCTGGTGGCCAGTTCCTCGAACTCGGTCACATTATCGATCTCGGTGCCCATCGCGATGTTGGTCACGCGTTCGAGAATCATCTCGATCACCACCGGCACCTGGAACTGGGCCATCCAGGCCTCGGCCTGCCTGATGGCGGGGGCGATTTCCTCCTGCCGATGCACCCGGATTGCCTTGCAGCCCAGGCCTTCCACCACTTTGACGTGGTCGATGCCATAGCCGTGCACCGGCTCGGCCAGCGGCGTGTTGATGTTGTCGAAACCCAGCTGTACGCAGTAGTCCATCGAGAAGCCGCGCTGGCTCTGCCGGATCAGGCCCAGGTAGCTGTTGTTGACCACGATGTGGATGTAAGGCAACTTGAACTGCGCGCCGACCGCCAGTTCTTCCAGCATGAACTGAAAGTCGTAGTCGCCCGACAGGGCCACGATCTTGCGTTTCGGGTCGGCCACGCGCACGCCTAAAGCAGCGGGCACAGTCCAGCCGAGCGGGCCGGCCTGGCCGGCGTTGATCCAGTGGCGTGGCTTGAACACGTGCAGGAACTGACCGCCTGCGATCTGCGACAGGCCTATGGTGGAGACGTAGCAGGTGTCCTTGCTGAACGCGTTGTTCATGCATTGGTACACGCGCTGTGGCTTCATCGGTACATTGTCGAAATTGGTCTTGCGCAGGTATTGCAGGTCGGCCTTGCGCGCCTGGCATTCCCCGGCCCAACCCGAGAAGTCACGCAGCTTGCCGGCCTTTTTTTGCTCCTTCGCGACCTGCACGAACAGTTCCAGCGCCGCCTTGGCGTCGGAGACGATGCCCAGTTCGGGCGCGAAGATGCGGCCGATCTGGGTAGGCTCGATGTCGACGTGCACGAAGCGGCGGCCCTTGCAGTAGACCTCGGGCGAGCCGGTGTGGCGGTTCGCCCAGCGGTTGCCAATGCCGAGCACGAAGTCGGAGGCCAGCATGTTCGCGTTGCCATAGCGGTGCGCGGTCTGCAGGCCGACCATGCCGGCCATCAGCGGATGGTCGTCGGAGATCGCGCCCCAGCCCATCAGGGTCGGAATCACCGGCACGCCGGTGAGTTCGGAAAATTCCACCAGCAAGTCGCACGCGTCGGCATTGATGATGCCGCCGCCGGCAACGATCAGCGGTTTGGCCGATTCATTGAGCATGGCGAGCGCCTTTTCGACCTGCTTGCGCGTCGCGGCAGGCTTGTAGACCGGTAGCGGCTCGTAGGTGTCAATGTCGAAGTCGATCTCGGCCATCTGCACGTCGAAGGGCAGGTCGATCAGCACCGGGCCCGGACGGCCCGAGCGCATCAGGTGGAACGCCTGCTGAAACACGCGCGGCACCAGGGCTGGCTCGAGCACGGTGGTTGCCATCTTGGTCACCGGCTTGGCGATCGACGCGATGTCGACGGCCTGGAAGTCTTCCTTGTGCAGCTTGGCGCGCGGCGCCTGGCCGGTGATGCACAGGATGGGAATGGAATCCGCCTGGGCCGAATACAGCCCCGTCAGCATGTCGGTTCCCGCCGGCCCCGATGTGCCCAGGCACACACCAATGTTGCCGGCCGTGGCGCGGGTATAGCCCTCGGCCATGTGCGAGGCACCCTCGACGTGCCGCGCCAGCACGTGGCTGATCGTGCCGCGCTCCTTGAGCTGGGCATACAGGGGATTGATGGCCGCGCCCGGCACGCCGAAAGCCTGCGTGACGCCTTCTTTTTCCATCACCATCACTGCGGCCATCGCGGCCTTCATCTTTGCCATTTCAGTCTCCTGCAAGAGGGTTGAACATCGAACAGCAGTGTCGCGGTGCTGGCGGGTAAACGGTAGCCCCCGTCACTGCATTATGGTTATTCCGATGTGGAATAAAACAACGGAGGCAGCTGTGGTCCACTTGCACGCCATGGACCGCATACAGGCCATTCGGCTCTTCATTCGCGTGGTGGACCTTGGCTCGTTCAGCAAGGCCGCGGCGGACATGGGCATGGGCCAGCCGTCCGCGACCAAGCTGGTCGCCCATCTCGAAAAGCAGCTGGGCTCGCGCCTGCTGCACCGATCCACACATGGCGTCACGCCAACCGAAATTGGTACGCTTTATTACGAAAAATGCAAGCTGATTGCGCACCACGTCGAAGAAGCGGAAACCGTTGCAAGCCTGCTTCAGTCGAAGGTCCAGGGCGGCTTGCGCATCACTACTTCGGTGGCGTTTGGCCGGCGTGTGCTGGCACCGCTGGTGATGCGCTTCATGCGGCTGAACCCGCGGCTTCAGATCGAACTCAACTTCGAGGACCGCTACGTGAACCTGGTGGAGCAGGGCATCGACGTCGCGATCCGCCTGGGCCGCCTGGCCGATTCGACCCTTGGCATGCGTTACCTCGGCATCAATCCCTGGGTGGTCGTTGCATCAGCCGACTACCTGAGCCGATGCGGCACGCCGCGGATCCCGGGCGATCTTGCCGCGCACGACGCCCTGATCTACAGCACGGTCCAGGGGGATGCGCGCTGGCATTTTACCGCCGGCGACGGCCAGATGCTGGCGGTCCCGCTCAAGGGGCCGTTGCGATCGAACAGCCTGTCGACCCTGCTCGCGGCGGCCCGTAGCGGCATGGGGGTAGCGGCCCTGCCGTGGTACGTGGCGCACGAATCGGTAAAGAGCGGCGTCGTGGTACCGCTGTTGACCGACTGGACGCTGCCGCCCCAGGAGATCCA
>SCRU01000198.1 GCA_004323695.1 Burkholderiaceae bacterium | reverse complement strand
TGCATCGAGAGCTGAGCCGGCGCGGCTATCGCTGCGAGATCATTGCACCCTCGCTGATACCGCGACGAGCGGGCGAGCGCATCAAGACCGACCGGCGCGATTGCGCCCGGCTGGCCGAACTCTCCCGAGCGGGCGAACTCAAGGCCATCTGGGTGCCCGACGAGGCCCACGAGGCGATGCGCAACCTGTGGCGCGCGCGCGAAGACGCGGTCAACATGCGCCTGAAGGTGCGCCAGCAGCTCAAGGCGTTCCTGCTGCGCCAGGACCGCCGCTATGCCGGCAAGACCTCCTGGACCAGGATGCATCAACGCTGGATCGCAGATCAGCGCTTTAGCCAACCGGCAGACCAGATCGCGCTAACGGAGTACCAACTGGCGGTGCAAGCGGCAGACGAGCGCGTGAGTCGGCTGAGCACTGCGTTGCAGCAGGCAGTCCAAGGCTGGCGCTTCGAGCCGGTGGTGGCGGCCCTGCGGGCGCTGCGCGGCATTGACACCGTCAGCGCCATCGGCCTGGTGTGCGAGATCGGGGACATCAACCGCTTCGCCACTGCGCGCCAACTCATGGGCTACCTCGGACTGGTGCCTTCGGAGCATTCCAGCGGTAACAGCGTGCGCCGCGGCTCGATCACCAAGACCGGCAATGCGCATGCGCGGCGCCTGCTGACCGAGGCGGCTTGGAACTACCGTTTCCCGGCACGCATCAGCAACGAGTTGCGCGACCGCAGCAAGGCGCTGCCGCCCGGCATCCGCACTCACGCATGGAAGGCCCAGGTACGTCTGTGTTCACGATTCGCGCAACTGTCGAGCCGAGGCGTGCAGGCCAACAAGGTCTGCGTGGCAGTGGCGCGAGAGCTGACCGGATTCGTCTGGGCGATCGCCCAGCAGGCAGCGTGCAGCCCTGCAGCAAGATAGGTTCCACCAGTGGCACGAGGTGATGCGACACGATCACGATGGGAAGAACCCTCACCTACACTATCTCCAGAACCCCTCGGGGCAACCTGCGCTACTAGAGCGAGGCAGCTTCCATGACGGATCGATGCACGGTGGTAGCCAACCCACGGATATCAGTCTGATCCATCGTCGCAGCAGCAGACTTGTGTCGCATCACCCCGTGCCACTGGTCCAACAATTTAATCCCGTGCCCCCTTGACGGGAGCGACCATATCAGTGTCGTGATACGGACGTAAAGCTCGTGCTGGCCACCAGTCTGCGCCCGTAGGTCTTGGAGACCAGCCGGCTGTCCAGGCACACCACGTCGCCATAGTCGCCGTCCTTGCGGATGAGGCGACCGCACACCTGAGCCAGTTTGAGACCAGCTTTGGGAAGCATGAGCAGATTGAAGGCATGAAGCCCTTTGCGCTCAAGGTGTTCTGCGTGAGTCGCTAGAACCGGGTCGTTAGGCGAGGGGAACGGCAGCCTTGTCACGAAGACACGGGTGCAGTATTCGCCTGGTAGATCAACGCCTTCGCTCAGACTGTCCATTCCGAACAGGACGGAACGCTGGCCTGCGTCAACCCGGCGCTTGTGTTCTTCAATCATGGCTGACGGTTGCCATTCGCCTTGCATCAGGACAAGGCCTCGTTCATCGGCCGTCAGAGATCCATAAACATCCAGCATTTGCGCCTTGCTGGTAAAGTAGACCAAGGTTCCAAGTTCCTTGCTGTTGATCGCCTGATCGCGGATATAGGCGCGCACCATGGAACCGTAGGGCTTGGTGCCTGCTTCGGCCGCCAAGGTTGGGACAACAAGCCGGGCGCGAGAATAGTCAAGCGGGGATCCTAGTCTTAGGTCGGATGTGTCCTGCGGCAGCCCGAGCTGTGCGCGGGTAGCGTCGAAGCTGCCAAGGGTAGAGAGCGTGGCGGAAGTGAGTACACATGTCTTGATGCGGGGCCAAAGATGCATTCTGGCTTTATCGCCGCTGTCAAATGGGGAGCTTCGGATTTCGATGGAACTGCGACCCTTGGCGAGCCAGCGAGCGCGGTCGTCGGATGGCTCAATGAAGTCATCCAGTGTTTCGATGGCATTTTCAAGGTCACCCCTCATCTGCCCGACACGCGACTGAAAAATTACCGACATTGCGCTACGACGTGCCCCGCTTGCCTTAGCCTGCGCATTCTGCGCTGCAGTAGTATCTTCGAGAACGTCAAGCAAGTTGCGGATAGATCCCTTTAGATCGCCCAACAGTTCGATGTAGGAACCTGGCGCTTCTCCAAGCGTGAAGCGGTGCTGCGTGCCATCGCCCAGCATGGCGAGTGTGGACTGTGCGGCAGCGTTCCACATCGCCAGCATGCGTTCAGAGGCAATGTCGATGGAAGCGCCGGAACGATCGCCCTGCATTTTCCCGAGGCGCTTTAGCTCCTCACGGTAGTTCGTGGAGAGATCGAGCGATGAAGCAAATGCGGAGAGGATTTTGTCGGACAGGTGGTGCGCCTCATCAAAAACGAAAATGTTTCGTTCGGAATCGCACAGGTAGCTCTTATCGACGTTAGCAAAGTTCGCAAGCAGATAGTCGTGATTGGTGATGATAACCCTTGCTTTCTTGGCCTTGCCAATAGCTTCGTAGTAAGGGCACCCTTCATAACTAGGGCATCCCTCGCCGACGCAGCTCGCCGACGTGTTGGCAACCTGCGACCACGCCTGGCGGTCGATTCGCATTGGCAGGGTGTCGCGAACGCCGTCCCAAGACCCGGATTCCCAAAGATCACCGATTTTGTCGTGCAGCGGTTTGTCACCTTGGTTGAACAGGTCGGTTGTGCTGGTCAGGGCCTCGAGTTTTACGGGGCACAGATGGCGTTCCCGGCCCTTTGCGACGGCCCATTGGATTCCTTGAATGCCCGCGCCTGCCAGTGCCTTGATTGCCAGCGGTATGTCTTTGCTGGCAAGTTGATCCTGTAGAGACGCGGTGGCAGTTGACACCACGAGCACTTTGTCTTGTTCGACAGCCGTCACGATGCCAGGTATCAGGTATCCGATGGATTTTCCTGTTCCGGTAGGCGCTTCGATCAGACCGCGCCCCTCTGCTGACAACACGCCGGAGACTCGTTGAACCATTTGCTGCTGCTGCTTGCGCACGACAAAGCCCGGTAGAAATTCGCTCAGGTGGCGGTATGCGCTTGCAATGATCTCTTTTTGACGGTCTGTAGACATTTTGCTTTCCGTATGGGTGCAACCATGCTCGCACCTGTTGTGCAGGGCGCAAGTTCGACTGACTGGGTTGTAGAGAGCGCTATTGAGGCGCGGATGCCGGTTTTTGATCGGCTTGAGGAAAACCTGTTGCTAGGCCAGGTGTGACTCGGACAGCAAGTCTTCGATGGACTTGTTTTGCAGTTTCATGGCGACTTGCTTGAAGCCGTTGTAGGCGAGATTGACGGGCGCCACGATCTCGCGGCGCTGTTCCCGTGTTATTAGCCCGTCACGCTCGGCGGTATAGAGCCGGGCAACAATGTCATCGACCTTGCGTAGCGCCCTGAACATTGAGGCGCTCTCAGAGCTAACCATCATGAAATTGAAGGTGCCAGCAGTCAGCCAGGAAACATCCATTGGACCAAACGTGATCAGAGTCGGGTCCACCGCCAGCATAGAAATTTGCCAGTGCAGGTCTACCAGCGCCTCGTTGATCTTTGCCTTGTACTGTCTGTTCAGGCTGTAGACGTACATTTTCGCGCTTGCGATGTTGAAATCGCGCCTCATGTGCCGGCTGCAAAAGCTTGTTCGTAGCGACATGGTTTTGCGGGAGATCATGCGACTCCGAATCTCATCGATTCGATCCTGGTTCTTGAGACCGCCAGCAACCAGTGCTGCGGCAAACTGAGCGTCCGCAGGCGAAGGCGTCATGTGTAGTCCAACGGGGTAGGTGTCAACAAAATCATCCATGGCTCAATTGTTTGGTCAGATTGATCATGGAGCCGCATCGAAAGAGCATCAACAAAAGGTTGTTTTCGATGTGGACAAGCCGAAAGATAGAGACTAAAGTCCAACCTTCTTCATGGTCTTTGACCCCGTCACCGGCGGCAATCCGGAATGGCTTTATGCCAACAACGCCAGGTACACCTGGGGACGCGAATGACTTTCGTGTTCTAGCGCCCTTTTCAAGAGGGTTGAGACGAGATCCTAGTCAGACCTCATCCGGGTGATCCTGCCCGTTGACTTGAATCTGCGCCGTCGTGGCCTAGTTGCAGATTTGATTCAACAAATGGCTCATTGGGTTCTCGTGCCAGCGCTCCTGTTGTCACACGATCCTTGTGGGTCGTTTAGGCATTTGAACCCCCAACCATTCGCCCTGTGCGAATGGAAGGTTTCCACCGAAACGCCGCACCCCTTTTGGAGTGCGGCGTTTTCTTTTGACCTCAACCAATCCAATCTCTGCGCTTCGCGCCGACTGTCCATTCGCAAGCTAACAGAAGTTTGCGAATGGGGAAGTCACTTCTCCAGCGGGTTTTCATTGCGGCGTTCTGCCGTACCCATTTACAAACGCTCCGAACGGGGCAATTCTTTTGAGAGGTTCAGATGGAATCCATCGATCTGCATGCCCCGCAAGGCATCACCCAGGAAGTTCTCCTGGAAAAATATTGCAAGGGCGAGGAATCGTCCGAGCAGGAAGTTTTCACTCGTGTGGCGTTTGCCGTCGCACAAGCCGAAAGCACACCCGAACTCCGTGACTTCTGGTTCGATCGGTTCGAAGCCAACATGAACAAGGGCGCTATCGGCGCAGGACGCATCATGTCGGCTGCTGGTTCTGGCATCCAGGCTACGCTGATCAACTGCTTCGTGCAGCCGGTGGGCGATTGCATGGATGGCTATGATGATGAAGGCAAGCCCGGCATCTACAAGGCGCTCACGATGGCTGCCGAGACCATGCGTCGCGGCGGCGGTGTGGGTTACAACTTCAGCGCGATCCGCCCTCGTGGGGCTCACGTCAAGAGCACGGATAGCTCGGCATCGGGCCCGTGCTCCTACATGGACGTGTACGACATGTCGTGCAAAACCGTGGAGAGTGCCGGCGCACGCCGGGGTGCCCAGATGGGTATCCTGTCGATCAGCCACCCTGACATTTTTGAATTCGTGACGGCGAAGCGTACGAAGGGACGTTGGAACAACTTCAACGTCAGCGTCGGCGTCACCGATGCCTTCATGCGAGCCGTCGAAGCTGGTGAGTCGTGGCAATTGGTTCACAAGGCCACGCCAGGCGCCCAGCAGATCGAGTCCGGCGCGTTTCAGCGCGAAGACGGTCTGTGGGTGTACCAAACCATCGACGCTCGTGAACTGCGCGATCAGATCATGCGTTCGACCTATGACTTCGCCGAGCCGGGCATCGTGTTCCTGGACAACATGAACACGGACAACAACCTGCGCTATGCGGAGAAGATCGAGGCCACGAACCCGTGTGGGGAGCAACCGCTTCCACCGTATGGGTGCTGTGACCTCGGGCCAATCGTGCTGACGAAGTTCGTGCGCAATGCGTTCAAGCCGGGAGCCGAGTTCGACATGATCGGCTTCGCCGACGCGGTGGCCGATCAGGTGCGATTTCTCGACAATGTTCTTGATGTGACCTTCTGGCCGCTCAAAGAACAGAGTGATGAATCGCAAGCCAAACGCCGCATCGGAGTGGGCTACACGGGTCTGGGCGACGCCCTGATCATGCTGGGCATCCGGTACGACTCAACGGATGGAATCGAGTTTGGCCGTGAAGTGACCCGTTTGATGCGCGATGCAGCCTACAAGGCATCGAGTGAACTGGCACTGGAAAAGGGGAGATTCCCGCTGTTTGACGCGGAGAAGTATCTGGAAAAGGGAACGTTCGCGTCACGGCTGCCCGAAGACATCAAGGCTGAGATCCGCAAAAACGGAATTCGCAACAGCCACTTGCTATCCATCGCGCCCACGGGCACGGTGAGTCTGGCCTTCGCCGACAACGCATCGAACGGAATTGAGCCCGCGTTTTCGTGGGGGTACAGTCGCAAGAAGCGCATGGCTGACGGTACGGAAAAGCACTATCTGGTGCTCGATCACGCATTTCGTGTGTTCCTGCGGTCACTAAGCGAAAGCAAGGCTACCGCATGCATGGCTGATGGACTTCTGGAAGCGGTTTGCAATTACCGAGCCGAGTTCACCGTTGAAGGTGAGGTCTACAAGGTCAAGGATGTGCTGCCAGCGTCGTTCGTTTCCGCTTTGGAAATGAGCGCAATGGACCATCTGCGCATGCTCGAAGCGGTCCAGCCGTACATCGACTCGGCCATCTCCAAGACGGTGAACATTCCTGC
>SCRU01000101.1 GCA_004323695.1 Burkholderiaceae bacterium | reverse complement strand
CGCAGGTCGTTTTGTGCTGCAGATGGCGGCGCAAGTGGTGCTGGCCCGCACCTTGGGCCCCGATGTGTTTGGCATTTTTGCCATTGGCATGGTGGTGCTTACATTTGCAGCTTTTTTTTCTGGCTTTGGCTTTAGTACTAGTCTGGTGCTGAACAAGACACTTAGCGAGCAGGACGTTCGCTTTGCTTGGACCTGGCAAGTAATCGTTGGCGTTTTCACAATGCTTGTCGTTTACTTGCTCGCACCTTCACTCGCCGGTTATTTCAGGGAGCCCCGAGCGCAACCAATCATTGAATGGTTGTCGCTGGCGTGCCTTCTCACGGCGGCCGCAGCGCCAGCCAGTACTCTGTTGCAGCGCGACCTGAATTTTCGCGCGATCGGTTTGATCCAGGTCGTTAGCTACGCGGTGGGGTATCTTGTCGTTGGCGTGCCCATGGCCCTGTGGGGATGGGGAGCGTATTCGCTGGTTGCGGCATGGCTGGTTCAGGCGGCGGTTGCATTGGCTGCAAAATATGCGCTGAAGCCGCATCGCTTGCGACCTCTTTTGTGGTATCGCGACGGGGCAGCAGTTGTTGGTGTTGGTCGATCGGTGTTTTTGACCAATATCGTCAATTGGTGCCTTAATAACATGGACAGGATTTTGATCGGGCGTCTGCTCAATGCGTACGCGCTCGGTCTTTATAATGTCGCTTACAACGTGGCTACCATGCCGAATTCATTGTTGCTCGGTGCATTGCAGCCCGCGTTTTTGTCTGCCGGCTCCCGGTTGCAGGATGAGAGGCAACGCCTTGGTAGTGCCTACATCCAAATGATAGCGGTAATTCTGGTGCTGGCGGTTCCCGCCTTCATTTTCCTTGCGTTGATCGCTTCCGACTTGGTGCACTTGCTATATGGTCAAAAGTGGGTTGGAGCGGCCTGGGTCTTGAAAGCCCTGTTCTTGGCCATGCCCGCCTATGTTATTTGGGGCGTGTCGACGCCTGTGCTCTGGAATACAGGACGCAGAAATCAAGAATTTGTGCTCCAGTTGCCGGTCCTGGTTTGTGGTGCCTTTGCTTTTTATTTTTTCGCAAGGCACGGAATCCGTGCGGTAGCCGTGATTGCTGCTCTGCTGCTCGTGTCGAGAGCGATTGTCATTGGGTGCGCCGCATTGCACGCATTGCAACTGAGCTGGAAGTCGCTGGTGCCGCACGCGCTGCGCGGCATGGTGTTGAGTGCCCTGTGCTTGGCGACTGTTCTGTCGGCGCAGCATATGGTCGCAAGGTTATTCCTACCGTTGCTGTCCTTGGTCGTCAGCTCGCTTGCGGCATTCGCTGTTTTTGCCCTGTTGATCGTCATTTGGCCGAGGATATTGGGTAAACAGACAGCCGCGATGGTTGTTCGGTTCTTTCCACTTCTTGCGCGGATTTTGAACCGGGGCATTTCGCAGCCGCTCGCGGGAGTCGCGGCTAAGTAACGGTGAGACTGTTGGCCATGGAATGGTTCGTACTTGGTTTCGCTTTAGAGCGCTGCGCACGCCAAGCTACGCTCTGAATGACTCTCGATATGTCCGCTGCACCAGATATGAAGAGTCGCCGCCCGCGCAGCTACATGCACGTAATCTTCTATGTTATTTTGTTCATGGTGGCACTTGCGACGTTGCTCTCCAAGCGAAGTCTTGACAGCAACGCCGCCTATATTGCGCTGAAGTCAGTCGAGCCGACGCCCCCATTGGTGGCATTAACACAGCCCATTGCGTCGTTGTTGCTGCTCACGGTTGCGGCAGAGCGAATTCTCGTTCAATTTGTCAAAAGTGGAGGCACAACTGTCGCGTCGCCAGCGCTGTTGGGTGCTTACGTTCTTTTCTGGGGTGGTACTGTGGCCGCGCCGGGTCTATGGGGCGCGCATCCGCAGTTTACCCACGATTTTTTCTATACGCTCGTAATTGGAATAGCCGCAGTATTGATCACCGGCACCGAACGTGATCTCGCAATCAAGGCAGCAAGGGATGCCCTTCTGGTGTTCATGGCCGTCGGCGTGGCTCTGATTCCAATCAAAACCAACATGGTACTGGATACCACCTATACCCAAGGATTGATCCCGGGCTTGCCGCGCTTTGGCGGATTGGCGCCCTCTCCGGTGGGGATGGGAGCGCTTGCCCAAGTGTGCCTGGTATGCTTGCTGGCGCTACCGTATCGGCGCGCATCGTTGAATCGCATTGCCTGGGGGCTTGCGCTCGCGGTGCTGTTTGTCGCTCAGTCAAAGACCGCTTGGCTTTGCTTTATCCTGAGTTCCGGTTTACTCATCGCCTTTCGATCAGGGCCGTCTTTCTGGCGTCGTTTCAGCGACCCGATGCGACCAGAGCTCGGTGTCCTTTGTGTTTTAGTGTTCATTGCAGGCGTGCTCGCGCTCGCTTTGTTTCTTATATTTGGACATGTAGACAACAGGGTGGTCAATTTCTTCAGCAGTTCTGAAGGCGAGCAACTGACCTCGCTGACAGGGCGAACTCAGATATGGGCAGTTGCCTACGCAGAGTGGTTGCGTCACCCGGTATTTGGTTACGGCCCCAGCATTTGGGATGTGGCCTTTCGTAACAGCGTAGGCATGCCTAACGCAACCCACGCGCACAACCAGTTCATGGATGCTCTGTCGCGCTCCGGCGCTGTGGGCGCGGCCTCCTTCGTCATATATGCGCTGGTTTTGTTCGTGCTGTCGCTGCGCTACGCATCCTCCAGCAGAGGGCTTACGCTCGCCTTATTCGTCATCATTGCGTTGCGGTCCGTCGCCGAGGTGCCGTTGTCACTCTATGGCTATGGTATTGAGCTAATCACCCACCTGCTGTTGTTGATGACGCTGGCGGCTGCCGCCAGTGATGCCAGGCAGCGTAAAGACGAAAAGCGGGTCGCGGCCAGCCGGCGGCATGCCGCGTTGGCACTTGTCCCAAATCACGGCGCTCAAAGTCGCTTTGTTTCTTGAAGTTTTCGGTTGTCATTCCCCTGTATAACAAGGCGCCTTACATTATGTGCGCGATCGAGTCGGTGCTGGTGCAAACCTGTGCCGACTTGGAAGTGATTGTTGTTGACGATGGTTCCAGCGATGACGGCGCAAAACTCGTCAGGTCGATAACTGACCCGCGGGTTCGTATGATCAGTCAGGCGAACGCAGGCGTCTCGGTAGCCCGCAATTGTGGCATTGCGTCTGCACGCGGGGAATGGGTGGCGTTTCTTGATGCGGACGACTGGTACGATCCGCGCTATCTTAGTACCCTGCTGATGGCCCAGGAAGTTTCCCCCGAGGCGGACGCGGTGGCTTGCGACTATTTGAAGGTGCCACACGCTGCAGGAAAATGGCCACCGAGGTGGTTCGTTCCGGTATGTGCTCCCGAGGTAGAACTTATCGACAACCTGCCTCGACGATGGATAAGGGGGCCGTCACTAAGCGCCAGTTCGGTAGCAGTGCGTGCAACCCGTCTCGCCGCGATGCAGCCTTGTTTCCCACCCGGTGAATTCTACGGCGAGGACTTGGATTTTTGGTTTCGCCTCGCTGAGCGCACACCTATCGCAATAGTGCACACACCATTGGTAGCGTACCGGGTAGCGCTCGCCGATAGCCTGTCAACGCAGCGCAACGTCGTGACCATGCCGCCTTGGATTCCTCGCATGCAAGCGCGCGCTCTGTCCGGCACCATGACCAAGTCTCAGCAAAAATCTGCGTTATGGTTTATCGCGCAAATCAAAGTAACGCTCGCGCGGCGAGTGGTGGTATCGGGTTCTCGTATCGAAGGTTTCCGTTGGTTATTTAGAGGCTGGCGTGCAGCGATGGGGACGCGCTGGTGGCTCACTGCAATGATGATACTCATGGTCCCGGGAAGCTTTGTCGCGAAGTGGGAAGATTGGCGAGGCAATCGAATCACCCAAAAGACCGAAGCCGTCAGTCCGGGGGCGAAACCGTGAAGGCTCCTGTGTCTCGCGAGACGCCGGTCCTTGCGTCGTGCCGGGTATCAATCATCATCAAGGCACTGAATGAGCAAGAGCACATTGAGGCCACGATCGAAAGTGCGCTCCAGGCCATCGCCACTCTGGATGGTGAGGTCATCTTGGCAGACTCGTTTTCGACTGACAGGACGGTGGAGCTAGCGATGCGGTACCCCGTACACATCGTGCAACTGAAACATGGCGATGAACGGTGCTGTGGCGCCGGACCTCAATTAGGTTACCAGCATTCGCGAGGCGCGTTTGTCTACATTCTCGATGGAGATATGCAGATGCTGCCGGGTTTCTTGGAGGAGGCCCTCGCATTCATGGTGGCGCATGGCGACGTTGCCGGAGTGGGGGGGAATATCGTGGAGAAAAACACAAAAAGTTTGGAATACGTGGCGCGCAGCGAGCGCGTTTCGGCACATCGATTGCCTGGTCTTGTCGATCGACTCGACGGCGGGGGGCTGTATCGGCGTAGCGCCATTGAAGCCGCGGGCTATTTGTCCAATCGAAATTTACATAGCTATGAGGAGTTTGACCTGGGGACTAGATTGCGTGTCCTTCGCTGGAAATTGTGGCGTCTGCCGATAGATGCCGCGAGTCATTTTGGCCATGACACGCCTCCCTATCAGTTGCTCATGCGGCGCTGGAGAACGCGCTATATATGCGGCTTGGGTGAGTTGGTCCGTGCAGCGGCTGGTCAGTCGCGACTGGGTATGCTCTGGCGCGGCGTACGGGAACTCCAGCTCTACGCAGTTGTTATCGTTTGGTGGGGGGTCTTGTTCAGCGTGGCATTGTGGCCCCTGTCCGTGCCTGTTCGCGGGATCGTCTTTGTCACGACCGCCCTGGTGCCCTTTTTATTCATGGTGTATCGCAAGCGGTCTGTTGCCAAGGGGATTTATTCGATTGTGTCTTGGTGTTTTAATGCCGCAGGCTTGGTGCGAGGGCTGCTCCACGCGCAACTTCCGGCGCGAGAGGTGATTTCGAGCAATATTCTTCAAGATATTGCCGCCTTTTCATCTTCAACAAATACCGAAAGGAATGGGTGAGGATCTCGTGGTGACCGGCAAAGAGGGTGAACGATGGTTCAAGTCATGGGCGGCTCCGCTTGAAAAAAATGCCGGGTGAATCTGTGTCGTTCGCAGCGGTCCGCCGCCACGATGATCGCTACATCTACATCGCATGTCCTTGGGGGCCCAAAGGCGGGGGTATGTTCAAGGTGGCGGATTACCTCATTCAAGGGCAAAATCCATGCCGCTCGGCTGGAGCGGCCGAGTTACGCCATCTCGATACACGGGGAGGAGGTAGCGCAACGTTCTCCTTATTGGTGCTTGCAACGGCGTTGATCAAGTTGGCGCGTGGGCGTATCAGCGGGCGGCTCTGTGGCGTGCATGTCAATGTTGCGGAAAGGCTCAGCCTGTTTCGTAAAAGTGCCGTCATAATTTTGAGCCGTGCGTTGGGTGTGCCAGTTGTGCTGCATTTGCACGCGCAGCTACATCATTCCTACCGTCGATTCTGGTGGCCCGTGCAGGGTGTGGTGCGCTGGGTATTCTCTCTTGCTTCTGGTTGTGTCGTTTTGGGAGCTAACGCACAACATTTCGTCATCAACGAATTAGGGGTGCCGCCAGACCGCGTTGACATTGTTTTGAACGGCGTTCCTGAGCCTGTCGAGGTCCGCCGAACGCGGAGGATGGGCTCGGTTCAGCGGGTGCTCTTCCTTGGGAATTTGTCGAAGCTCAAGGGCGTGTCCGATCTTTTGGAGGCATTGGCGGCACCCGAGCTTGACACCTCCCGACTCGAGGTTATCTTTGCCGGGGGCGGCGACATACCTGTATATCGCGCGCTGGCCAAAGATTTACAGGTTGACGGTGTGGTGCGATTTCGGGGTTGGGTCGATCAGCATGAGGCGGCGCAACTCATGGCTTGCGCCGATGTACTGGTGTTGCCTTCTTACGTTGAGGGCTTACCTCTAGTCATCCTGGAGGCTTTAGCTAACGGAGTGGCGGTGGTGTGCAGTCCCGTTGGGGAGATTCCATCGATTCTCACAGATGGTGTGAACGCATGTTTTGTTCGACCGGGCGACGTGAGAGGTATTGCTGCATGCCTGCAGCGGTTGCTCGAGCAACCTGCCTTGATGGAATCGCTCGAAAAGAATGGCCGAGCACTTTACGACGAAAAATTTTCGTTGACACGGTTTTTCCGAAGCGTCGCATTCATCCATCGACGGTATTTTGGCGCTGCTGGCGAGCCGCTGCACCCAGATCCCAATGTCGCCGCGACCCAAGAGACCTAAGATTTAGAGCGCGCATGTCGCCGAACACCGGTGCTGGTTATTGAGTTACGAACTTGCCGTAGCGACATGCCTATTGCATGTGCGGACTAAGCGTCATTGAGCACTGAGCCCACCAGTGTTACGCCAAACTCGCGAAGGCTACGGGAAAATCGCACTATTTGTGGCATGGAACTCGCATTTTGTCGCGCAACCATCAGCGCCGCACCTGCACGCGCTGCCACGGTTTGCGCGTCCGCGCAGTCACTGGCGGCGGGTGTGTCAATGATCATGACCCCAAAGTCTTCACCCAAAGTTGCGAGCAAACTTGAAAATTCGGACCGCCCGAGTAGCTCTTGCGGATTCGGTGGGATGGTGCCAGCGGGCAGAACGGACAGGCTGCTCAGCCCCGGGATAGCTGCGATCGCCTCCAGCCCCGCTCGACCCACAATGACATCAGACAGTCCAATACGCTCACCCAGACTAAACAGATCGTGTTGGCGTGGGCGCCGCATGTCGGCATCGATCAACAGCGTACGCTCGCCAAGCTGGGAAAACACGATGGCCAAATTGGCCGCGAGATAGCTTCGCCCGTCCTTTCGTCCCGCGCTGACAATGGCTAATCCGTTTCGGCCCGTGCCAATGCTGAACCAGCGCAGCATCAACTGACTGCGCAAGGCGCGTAATTCTTCCACTCGGTTACTGTTGGGGTGATAAGCTGCAACGAGGTCGTGACTCAGCTTGCTTTCCGGTGCCAGGTAGGGATAGTCAAACTGCACGGAGAGGGCAAACCGAACATCCTCCTCGGTTAGGAGTCCAAGCGCTTGTCCGACCTCCCCGAAACGCCCCCCACGCTCACGCTGAAACGACAGAATCTGCTCGACCTCGGGCTCTGCCAATCGCCCCGCGTCGACCAGGATGACGCCCATCAGAAGGCCGGCACCTGTCTTTGAATGGCTCGGGATCGGGAGCGAAACCGGCCTGACCGCAGGTGAGTTGTTCGTGGTCATGCGGGCTTTCTGCTTCCCAGCATCAGAGTGCGCGTCTCGGGTGGTATACGCGGCAGATTGTTCGAACCGACAGTCCCCAGCACAGGCAAGTCCAGCATTTGTACCAGGTCTTCGGCGGAACGCACACGCCGGTTCAACAGTTCCAGTAACACCGCGAAAGCCACTCCCAATATCGTCCCCGCGATAGCGGCTATTAACATATTCAGCCGAATTTTCGGGCTTGATGGATAAAGGGGTGCCGTGGCCGTGTTGAGGCGTACCACATTCGTTTGCGTGGTCAAGCTCTGCAAGCGGGTCTGAGACGCACTCTGCGTCACTGCATCGTACGCGCGCTGGGCCGCATCGACATCGCGACGATAGACATTGAGATCGTCGCGCTCGGCGTTCAACTTCAGGACTTTGGCCTTTTGGGCTGCCAAGGCAACCTGCAGATCTCTTTCACGATCTTTATTCACCTGGTAGGTCGTATTTATTGACGCGTTGATCCGAGCGGTTTCATCCGCCAGTTGCGCCCTGAGCGTTGCCAATTGAGATTGCGCCTGTTGCAGTTGGGGATTGTTGGGCCCCAGATTCACGCTGAGTTCCTGTACCCTCGCCTGCATGCGTGCAACATCACCTTTCAGGCTGTTGATCAGCGGACTCTGCATCACTTCCATGGAACTGCCATGCACGTTGCGCTTACTTTGGCTGTCTATGGTTTCTGCCTGCACAGCAGTGAGTTGGGTTGAAATTTGTGCCAATTTCGCATTCTCGTAATCAACGCGATCATCGTTTGAGACGATGCCATACTTTTTCTGTTCGGCCGACAGCCGCGCCTGTGCAAGCTCCAGCGCGCTGCGTGCGGTTTTGGTCTGCTCATTGAACCATGCAGAATTGAGACGCGCGGGTTCGGTCGCCAGCGTGAGACTGACATCCAGATAAGCCTGCGCAAATGCGTTCGCAATGTCAGCCGCGCCATTCCGGTCGCGGCCAATGTAAGTGATATCGATAACATTGCTCTCTCTCGCGGGACGCACTTCCAGGCCCTTCAGGAGTGACGAAGCAAGCCACGTCTCGAAGTCGCCCTGTCCTTTTGATGCCTTTAGCCAAGCCGCTTTGTTGGCAGGGTCTTGGTCGAGGTTCAGCATCTTGACCACGCGCTTGGCGACCCGGTCACCGCTAATGATGTCAACTTGTGTCGCGATGTAGCCCGGAGGAATCGGTCCGGGTTGCGCCGGCCCGCCGACCGGGCCCGGAGTGGAACCGGCGTTCACAAGCAAGGCTGTCTGCGCAGAGTATTTTTTTGGCAGCAACAAGCTAGCGGACAGAGCTACCACCAACATAGCGAAAATGATCACAGCGATGACCCGATAGCGCGCACGCAGAATCAGAAGAAATTGAAGCAGAGTCATGGCAGTTCAGAAAAAACTCTCGCCGACGTATAGAACATCTCCTGGCTGAATCAGGTCGGTAAGCTTAGGACTGATTGCAACTGTCTTGCCGTCCGCGTCCCGACGCTCCAGGCGCAGGCGGTTCTGGCTGCCTCGCGCAGTCGGCCCGCCACCCTGCGCCAGCGCCTGCATGACCGTCATGCCGCGCTCCATGCGGTATTGACCAGGATGCTGCGCCTCGCCATAGATGTAGAACACGGGAGCCTTGCTGACGTACAGGGTGTCGCCGCCTGCAAGCACGATGTTGTCCCTTGCGTTGCCGCCCGCAAAGAGTTCAGGGATATTGATCACCTTGCGAAATGGTTTGCCGTCACGCTGCCCCGTAACGACCAGCGTGTCCCCACCCGCCGCCGCTATGCCGCCCGCTGCAGCCAGGACGTCCGTGACACGAGTGGTATCGGTTTCCAGAGGGAATCGGCCAGGCCGGCTCACCTCACCCAGCACTGATACCTGGTTACCGCGAATCTGCCGCAACACGATGGTCACTTGCGGCGCATTCACGAACTTGCCCATCACCAGTGCGTCTGCGATTTTTTTCTCGGCCTCGGCCACCGTCAATCCGCCAACCTGCACGCTGCCAAGAAGGGGATAGCTGATCACGCCACTGTCCGACACGCGGGCATCGACCGAAAGGTCCGGATTCTGGTACACCTGTACGCCAATAGTGTCGCCTGGACTCAGCCGGTAGTCGCGGTTTCCGGACTCTGCACGTTGGGGAACCGTTGATGCCGAGCTTTGGGGTGCGATCAAAGGTTGAGATGACAGATCTGTCTGTGCGGTCGCTACCAGCGAGAAAGAAAAAAGCAGCGCTAGGGCAAAGCGGCGGAAAATGGACTTCATCTTGGTACTTTTACGATTGGAACGGGCTTTGGACGGACATGGGCTTCTCAAAAGCTCGCCACCGCCGTAATGCTGATACCGTTGCTTGTGTAATCGTCTCCAGGTACATTGGAACTGCGCACATCGTGCAATAGTGACCCTATCACCTTAAGAGCACGTATTGGTTGCCACTCAACGGACATCAAAGACTGGGTGACCTGATCCTGGCGATCGTCCGGTGCGAACCCGGGTAGCGGTCCTGCAAAATTCAGCCAGAAATGCTGAGCGCGCAGTACGAAGGCTGTTTTCTCCGTCGCCTTCCAAGTCGACCCGATATACACGCTGTTTTGGATGAAATAGCTATCGGTATTCGTTTGATAGCTGTACAGGTTACGTGCGAGGCCGGCCGTGATGCTGGTTTTAGCGGTCAGCGCATAAGCTGCATCAAAATCGCCGATGATGCCAGAGTAGTTGCGAGTCGCGAGGCCATCGTTCAACCGCTCGAAATAGGACACACGAGCTCCCAAAGTGGTTCTGCCCGTCGGTGCCCAGTCGAATTTGAATTCGTTTTCCCGATCCGAAAAATTGGTGGCAAATACCGTCGTTGCCGGCAGACCAGTGTATTGACCTTGGTCCGACTTGAAGCGGTAGGTGATGGAAGTACCGGACGGAAAGACATAGCGCAGCCCGGCATCGCCACCTGTGATTCGGTAGTCGCCTTCATAAACTGTGGTCACACTGCTGGTGCTGGTCCGATTGTAGGCACCGCCAACAACGTGCCACGCGCCACCCAGGTCGTATTCGGCATCGAGGACGGTAGAGCGATCGGTCCGGTGATTGATCAACGCAGAACTTTGCACATCGGCAGAGTAGTCAATGTATTCACGCCGGTCGGTGGACAGAATGCCATGCAACTCTGGCGTGAAGCTCCAATGCCAGGCGGCAGCGTAGTTGTAGGCGGTGAAATTCAAAAAAGAGAAACGGTTGTAGTGGTAGTTTGCTGCGTTGACATCCAATACAAAACGTTGCAGGCCGTAATGCTTGTCCAGTTTCAGCCCCAATGTCGTTGTCTCGATCACGTCCGACCGGTCGGATGTCCCGAGGAGCGTCTGTGGTTGGACCGAGTTGGAGAGCCGAAACACGTTGCTGTCGTACAAAATGTTCTCTTGCGCGCTGAACTGCAGCGTGTCGAGCTCATCGGCGTGAGCGGTGAGGCAGCTAAGCGCCAGCAATGCAAGCGGCAGCAGGGTGGAGTTGCGAGAAGAATTCAAGGAAACACCTTACCGCCGGCTCGGCGAAGCAAAGAAACAAGGGGCTCCACCACTCCCAGTCGCCCAGCAGGATGGAAGAAGGACTTGCTATCTTAGAAGTCCACGGAGGATCGCCGCAATGGCTCTTTCGCACTAATGATCCGAACCGTTGTTTTTTATCAATACGCGGAACCGTCTTTGAAGACAAGCCGCACGGTCTTCAAAATAACGATCAAATCAAGTTTCAGCGACCAGTTACGCAAGTAATCCAGATCGTAGTCGATGCGTGACTGCATTTTCTCCAGCGTATCGGTCTCGCCGCGCTGGCCATTGACCTGCGCCCAGCCCGTGATGCCGGGCCTGACCTTGTGGCGGACCATGTAGCCCTTGATCAGCTTGCGGTACAGCTCATTGTGAGCCACCGCATGCGGCCGGGGGCCCACGATGCTCATCCTTCCCTGCAGTACGTTGATGAACTGGGGTAGTTCGTCCAGCGATGTTTTGCGCAGGAAGCCGCCCAGGCGAGTCACCCGGCTGTCGTGCTTGCGAGCCTGCTGAATTGTGTTGCCATCTTCCGTGACAGCCATGGATCGGAATTTGTACACCACGATCTGCTCGCCATCCAGGCCGTAGCGCCGCTGTTTGAAGATCGCCGGGCCCGGTGACCCCAGCCGCACCGCCAGCATGATCATCAGCATGATGGGTGACACCAGGAGCAGGATGAGGATGGATAAAACAATGTCGCTGGCCCGCTTCAGAAAGCCATTCAAGCCCCGAAACGGGGTGTCGCAAACGGAGATGACCGTCGTGCCGAAAACCGAATCCGTTCGACCTTGAATCAGGTCCGTGATGAACATGTCGGGAACGAAATAAATCGACGCGGTGGTGTCTTTCAACCCGTCGAGAACCTGCAAAATGCGTGGCCGTGCCGTCATGGGCAGGGACAGGTAGATGAACCGGACACGGTGTTTCTTGACATACGCCGGCAGCTCGTCGATCTTTCCCGCCAGCTTGTATTCGTCCTTCATGCCCCTGCGCTCTTCGCTGCGGTCATCGAAAAACCCCAGCAACTCGATACCCGAATAGGTCGATTCAACGATGTGCCTGGCCAGCGCGGCGCCCTGGTCGTTCACTCCAACAATGACGGCGCCGCGCGGCGGACCTTGCAGTTTCAACAGGTAGGGGGCCGCGACCCGAAGGGTGAGATGGGCGCCGACCTGGGCGGTGGGCGCAACCCACAGCCAGTGAAGAATGACGGCCCTTGAAAAATCCAGAAGATATTGCGTTGCATAGCCGGTCAGAAGCAGGATTCCTGCAAGCCACAGCCACTGAAAAGCAATGTTGAACAACACCCGGACGATTGGAAGGTGCAGTTGCGATGTGCCCGGAAACACCAGGGAGAACACTATCAAGGCGAGAATCAGGTACGCCGGCGGTACCGAATTTTCGAAGTGGAACGCCAGGGCCCACAGAGAAAATACCAGGACCAGAGGGCCTAGTGCGGACTCAAGCGTGTTGAGAAGCTGACTCCCCCCCAGCCCCATGGAGCGGGGCTCGCGGTGCTCGTTCCAGACGGCCGCGGAGTTGATGGGGTTGAGTTCAGCCATCGAGGTTTACATTGATGACTTTCGAGACGGCCTGCGCGCGGCTGTACACATTCAGCTTCTTGAAAATGCGCTGCATGTGATTCTTCACGGTGAATCCGCTGATGTTGAGAATGGTGCCGATCTCGGAGTTGGTTTTGCCCATGGCGACCCATGCCATGATTTCGCTTTCGCGCTCGCTCAAGCCGAATACATCTTCGTGCGCGTTCTGGGGCGGCGCGGACGAGTGCCTTCCCTGCTGTGGCAGATGCTTCACCTGCCGCAACGCGGTGTCGATGTAAGGCAGCAGGACGTTGAGGGCCGTTCCCGCAGGGGCATGCGGAATTTCGTCTTCGCTCAGAAAGATATAGAGACAGTCATGGGAGCTTCTTTCATCCCGGATCCCATGAATCAGCACCGAACGCATCGTCCGCAAGGCGCTGCCAAGCGAGCCGGCAAGGCTGTTGCTGCCCAGCAGGTACTCGAACTCCCGGAAGTTCACGATGCACGGATTCCGCGATGCGGCCGTCCAGCAGTCGTGAAACTTGCCCAGCAGAAAGGGCAGGCTGTCGGAGCCAATCGCGTAGGAGCGCACGCCGGGCAGTTCGGACAGGATGTCGTGTTGCAGGGAGCCCTGCTCGAAGTCGCCCCAGCCGGTCAGAAGTATGTCATGCGGCAGAAATTGCTGTACATCGCTTTGCAACCAGCGCAGCAGGTCGATGTGCCGACGGATCGACACACTCTGGCTGATCAAGTCCAGAAAATTGGCGGATTTACCATCCGCAGGCGAACTGTAAGGCCCCATGTTTTCGCACCATTTCCCTTGCATTCATTCTTGTGAGCTTGTAACTTTCCACTGTCACATCGATAAATATGTAATGAACGTGTCAAAACGCAACTGATGCTTCATCCTACGCCAAAACACGTCGGGCCTCAAACGACATACCGTGCAAAAAGTCACAAAACACGGCACTAAGATTGATTCGCCTTGGCTGCCGCAAAATTTGCCCTGATGGAGGGTGTTTTCGGCCAAATGGTTCCAGTCGCTCGTTCCACTGCCGGGCCATCCGGAACCCGGTTGGCCTGCGAACTGCCGGTGCGGGGGCTCCGTCTACCTGATCGGTGGATCAGCGCTTTCGGCGCGGCCTCTCGCGTTTCTTGATGCTCCATAAAACATAGCTATATATCGATATGGAGTAACGGTTAAAGCGCCATTTGATGCTGATTGGGAGCCATGACAGAGACCCGCGCGCCTGGCCCGCGACGGCGGGTGGAAGAGTCGCGTGCTAAGCTGGCACGCTCTGGAGCGCGCCCGGTGCGGCCTGCGCTCATCCCACCGAACAAGGAGACCTCATGCCCGGCTTATTGCCTCACGTCGACCCCGACGGCCTGCTCGAATTTTCCGTGGTCTACACGGACCGCTCGCTGAATCACATGTCCAAACGCTTCGCGGGCGTCATGCGTGGCATCCTCGCCACCTTGAAAGACGTGTATCACGCACATAGCGCCGTGCTGCTGCCCGGTAGTGGCACCTTCGGCATGGAGGCGGTGGCGCGCCAGTTTGCCAATGACAAGAAGGTGTTGATCGTGCGGAACGGCTACTTCAGCTACCGCTGGAGCCAGATTTTCGACGCCGGGCGCATGGGGGCCAGCGCCGTGGTGTGCAAGGCGCGCCGCGTGGGCGAAGGCGCCCAGGCCCCGTGGCAGCCGGCACCGGCCGCCGAGGTGGCCGCCGCGATTCACCGGGAAAAGCCCGCCGTGGTGTTCGCGCCGCATGTGGAGACGGCCAGCGGCATCATCCTGCCCGATGACTACCTGCGCACCGTGGCCGAGGCCGCGCATGCCACGGGCGCGCTGTTCGTGCTGGATTGCGTGGCCTCGGGCGCGATGTGGGTGGATATGCAGGCCACCGGCGTGGACGTGCTGATTTCCGCGCCGCAAAAGGGCTGGAGCAGCTCGCCCTGCTGCGCCATGGTCATGCTGGGCGCTCGCGCTCGCGAGGTGATCGAGGGTACGAGCAGCTCCAGCTTCTCGTGTGACCTCAAGAAGTGGCTGCAGATCGCCGAAGGCTACGAAAAGGGCGAACACGGCTACCACACCACAATGCCGACCGACGCCTTGGTCAATCTGGGGGACGTCATGCGCGAGACGCGCGACTACGGTTTCGACAAGGTCAAGGCTGAACAAGTCGAGCTCGGCGCCAGGGTGCGCGCGCTGCTTGAATCGCGCGGCTTTGCCAGTGTCGCGGTGAACGGCTACAAGGCGCCCGGTGTCGTGGTGAGCTACACGACCGACCCCGGTATCCGGAGCGGCAAGAAGTTCATCGAAGCCGGCCTGCAGACCGCCGCCGGCGTGCCGCTGCAGTGCGACGAGGGGCCTGATTTCAGCACTTTCCGCATCGGCCTGTTCGGCCTGGAGAAGTGGCACCACATCGATCGCACCGTGGCGCAACTGGCCGCGGCGCTGGACCGGATGGCGCCGCGATAAGTCCGCCGCGCAGCAGGGCCTGGCGCCACGGCGGCGTGCCGGGCTGCCACACCTCTTTCCGACAAGAAATAGCCCCGCATGGACAAGCACGCTGAGCTGGTGCGTTCCAAACGCCAGGCGCTGGGCCTGCTGCTGTTCGTGACGGCCG
This sequence comes from Burkholderiaceae bacterium, assembly GCA_004323695.1. Taxonomy (GTDB): domain Bacteria; phylum Pseudomonadota; class Gammaproteobacteria; order Burkholderiales; family Burkholderiaceae_C; genus Rhodoferax_A. The sequence continues at coordinate 13,361 of SCRU01000101.1, read as the reverse complement.
TGTTCGCGGTCACCAGCTGGCTGCCGTCCAGCCTGGGCGTGGACATCCTCAAGGCCATGGCCGAGGCCGCAATGGTCGGCGCGATGGCCGACTGGTTCGCGGTGGTGGCGTTGTTCCGGCGCATTCCTGTTCCGTTCATTGCGCGCCACACGGCCATCATTCCGCGCAACAAGGATCGCATCGGCGAGAACCTCGCGGTGTTCGTGCGCGACAAGTTCCTCGATCCACCCTCGCTGATCATGCTGATGCAGCGGCACGACCCGGTGGCCCTCGTGGCGGGCTGGCTCACGGCGCCGGGCCATGCCGGCCTGCTGGGCCGCCAGGTGGTGCGGCTGCTGTCCGCGACGCTGGATACGGTACAGGACACGCAGGTCGAGCGCTTCATCAAGCAGGCGGCGCGCACACTGATCGGGCAGCTCGACCTGCCCGGCTCGATGGCCACGGTACTCGCGGCGCTGACCCAGGACGATCGCCACCAGACGCTGCTGGACGCCGCGCTCGAGCGGCTGACGGAGCTGCTGCGGGAGCCGGCGTCGCGCAGCCTCATCGCGCAGTCCATCGTCCAATGGGTCAGGCGCGAGCACCCGCTCAAGGAGAGGGTGTTGCCGACCGACTGGCTGGGCGATCAGGGTGCGAACCTGATCGCGCACGCGCTGGAGAGCCTGCTGGCTGATGTCGCGGGCAACCCGCGGCACCAGCTGCGCGACCAGTTCAATGACGCGGTCCAGCAACTGATCGACAAGCTGCGCACTGATCCGGAATTTGCGCGCAAGGGCGAGGAAATCCGCCACTACCTGCAGCATGACGCCGGGCTGGGCCGCTATATCCAGCAATTGTGGCAGGGCCTGCGCGCCGCGCTCCAGCGTGACCTGACCGATGAAAAATCGAGGGTTGCGCGCAACATGGCCGCGCTGGGGCGCTGGCTGGGGCAGTCGCTGGCGCATGATGCAGCGCTGCGCGCATCCTTGAGCCAGCGGCTCGAGGACTGGGCGCGCACGCTGGCGCCCGAGGTGTCGCAGTTCGTGGCGCAGCATATCCGGGACACGGTGCAGCGCTGGGATGCGCGGCTGATGTCGCAACTGGTGGAGTTGCACATCGGCAAGGATCTGCAGCACATCCGGATCAACGGCACGCTGGTGGGCGGCCTGATCGGCTTGCTGCTGTTCGGCCTGTCACACCTGCCCGATCTGGTCCGCGCGCTGCCGGGCTGACATCCGCGCTGTGGCGACCTGTTCCATAAGGGTTCGCCTCTAGGCAAAAGCCCGATGCCGTGGCGCGCGCCGCGTCGGTAGAATCCGCCCACCTCTTCACTCACGGTAGCCGCCTTGCCCGATCGCCTCTCCGTGCTGCCGCAATACCTGTTGCCCAAGCATGCACTCACGGCCTTTGCCGGCGTCGTCGCATCGAGCCGCGGCGGGAGACTCAGCACCGGGCTGATCCGCTGGTTTGTCGCCAGATACGGCGTTGACATGAGCGAGGCGGCGAATCCGGATATCGGCAGCTACGCCAGCTTCAACGATTTTTTTACCCGTGCCTTGAGGCCTGGTGCGCGGCGTTTGGCGGGTGCCGACCTGATCTGCCCGGTGGACGGTGCGATCAGCCAGCTGGGCGCGATCGAGGGGAGCCGGATTTTTCAGGCCAAGGGCCATCACTACACCACGACCGCACTCGTGGGAGGCGATGCGGCGCTGGCGGCAATGTTCGAGGGCGGTCATTTCGCCACGCTGTACCTGAGCCCGAAGGACTATCACCGAATTCACATGCCCTGCGGCGGCCGGCTCCTGCGCATGATTCACGTGCCGGGCTCGCTGTTCTCGGTGAATCCCGCCACCGCGCGCGGCGTGCCCGGCCTTTTTGCGCGCAACGAGCGCGTCGTCTGCGTGTTTGAATCGGCACACGGCCCCTTCGTCCTGGTACTGGTGGGTGCCACCGTGGTGGGCAGCATGGCGACGGTCTGGCATGGCGTCGTGAGCCCGCCGCGCGGCGCGGCCGTGCGCGAGTGGCGCTACGGCGAGCAGGATGTGAATCTGGCGCAAGGCGACGAAATGGGCCGCTTCTTGTTGGGGTCCACCGTGGTGTTGCTGTTTCCGAAAGGTTCGCTTCAATTCAATGCGGCGTGGCAGCCAGGGAGCGCCGTCCGCATGGGTGAAAAGATGGCCGACCTGCCTGCCTAGAGTCCCGTGCGGCGCGCGCCGGCAGCACACCCAAAGTCAGGCGTTCTGCCACAATATTTCGATGAACTACAAGCATTTGCTGGTCGCCGCCGACGGCCCGATCGCCACGGTGACGCTGAATCGCCCGGACAAGCGCAATGCGTTGGCGCTGGACGTGATGCTGGAGCTGACGCAAGCGCTGCGCGCGATCTCGGCTACCGACGCACGGGGGGTCATTCTTGCGGCGAATGGCCCGGTCTTCAGCGCAGGCCACAATTTCGCCGACATGGCCGGTGCCACGCTGGCGCAGTCGCGCGCGTTGTTCTCTGTCTGCACCGAGATGATGAACGCGGTGCAGGCGATGCCGCAGCCGGTGGTGGCGCGCGTGCATGCGCTGGCCACGGCAGGCGGCTGCCAGCTGGTCGCCAGTTGCGACCTCGCCGTGGCGGCCGACACGGCATCGTTCGCCATTCCGGGCGGCAAGGCCGGGCTGTTCTGCCATACGCCGCTGGTTGCAGTGGCGCGCAATGTGGGGCGCAAGCGCGCGCTGGAAATGGCGCTGACCGGCGATGCGATCGATGCCGCCACTGCCGCCGACTGGGGCCTCATCAACAAGGCGGTTCCCGCCGGGCAGCTGGAAGCGAGCACGCTGGATCTGATCAACCGGGCCACGCGCGGCAGCGCGCTGTCCAAGGCCTGGGGCAAGCAGGTTTTTTATCGGCAGATCGATCTGCCGCAGGGGCAGGCTTATGCCCTCGCCGGCGAGCGCATGGCGACGGCCGCGCTGACGCCCGACGGCCAGGAAGGCATCCGCGCCTTCCTGGAAAAGCGCCACGCGAAGTACATGCAGCGTCCTTCGGACGACGGCGTTACTTGAAAACCACGGTCTTGTGGCCGTTCAGCAGCACGCGGCGCTCGCTGTGCCACTTCACTGCGCGCGCCAGCACCTGGCTCTCGGTGTCGCGCCCCATCGCGACCAGGTCTTCCACCGCCTTGCTGTGGTCGACGCGCGCTACGTCCTGTTCGATGATCGGGCCTTCATCGAGCGCGGCCGTCACGTAATGCGCCGTCGCGCCGATCAGCTTGACGCCGCGGGCATGCGCCTGATGGTACGGTTTGGCGCCCTTGAAGCTGGGCAGGAACGAGTGATGGATGTTGATGGCGCGGCCTGCCAGTTTGGCGCACAGCTCATCCGACAGGATTTGCATGTAGCGCGCCAGCACCACCAGTTCGGCGCCTTCGGACTCGATGATCTCAAAGGTGCGCGCTTCCGCCTGCGCCTTGCCCGCCGGTGTGACCGGCACGTGATGAAACGGCACGTTATAGCTGGCCGCGAGCTGGTAGAAGTCGCGGTGGTTCGAGACGACGGCGCGAATGTCCAGCGGCAACAGCCCCGACTTCCAGCGGAACAGCAGATCATTGAGGCAATGCCCTTCCTTGCTGACGAGCAGGACGGTGCGCACCGGTTCTGCTGCTGCGTGCAGCTGCCAACGCATTCCGAACGGCTCGGCAAAGGACTGTAGTTGCGCGCACAAATCGGCGCGCGCGAACCGTTCGCAATGGAACTGCACGCGCATGAAAAACAGGCCAGTCGTGTGGTCGTTGTACTGGGCTGCTTCTTCGATGTTGCCCCCGTGCTCGAGCAGGAAGCCCGAGACCGCATGGACCAGCCCCAGGCGGTCGGGGCAGGACAGGGTCAGGATATAGACATGGTTCATGGAACCGGGATTGTCGCAGCATGAGGCGCGATCCCCCGCGCGGTGGCGTCGCCTGCGCGGCGGTGCCAGAATGAGCGTCTGTGCAACCTGAGCCTTGCGGGACAGACCGCAGCGCGAAGCGCAAGCTCTGTCCTCAACTGATTGAAGGAGACACCATGGCTTACCAGGACTTCAACATGGACAACCACTGGTTGCCATTCACGCCGAACCGCAGCTTCAGGAAGGATCCGCGCGTTTTTGTGGCCGCCGACGGCATGTACTTCACCACCCACGATGGCAAGAAGGTGATCGATGGTATTTCGGCCATGTGGTGCACCGGTGCAGGTCATAACCGCAAGCCCATCAACGAGGCGGTCAAGCGCCAGGTCGACACGCTGGACTACGCCACCGCCTTCCAGGCGACCAACGACAAGGCGGCTCGGGCAGCTCAAATGATCGCCGCGCTGGCGCCCGCGGATTTGAACAAGGTGTTGTTCTGCAACTCGGGCTCCGAGGCGGCCGATACCGCGATGAAGGTGGCGCTGGCCTATCACCGCGCGCGCGGCGAAGGTCATCGCAATGTATTCATTGGCCGCGAAAAGGGCTACCACGGTGTGGGCTTTGGCGGCATGAGCGTGGGCGGCATGACGGCGAACCGCAAGGTGTTCGGCGCCTCGCTGTTGCCTCGCGTCGACCACCTGCGCTTCATTCATGATCCGGTGCACCACGCGTACTACAACGGCACCGAGCCCGAATGGGAGGAAGACATCCTGCTGGAACTGGAGAACCGCATCCTGCCGCTGCATGACGCCAGCAACGTGGCGGCCGTCATCGTCGAGCCGGTGGCAGGCTCCGCAGGCTGGTACGCACCGCCCAAGGGTTACCTGAAGCGCCTGCGCGAGATTTGCGACAAGCATGGGATCCTGCTCATTTTTGACGAGGTCATCACCGGCTTCGGCCGGTTGGGCAAGCCGTTCGCGTCCGACTATTACGGCGTGGTGCCCGACATGCTGACCTTTGCCAAATGCGTGACCAATGGCGTGATCCCGCTCGGCGGCGTGATCTGCCGTGACAGGCTCTACGACGAAATGATGAAGACCAGCGCGCCCGAGCACGTGATCGAGTTCTTCCACGGCTATACCTACTCCGGGCATCCGGTGGCCTGCGCCGCGGCGATTGCCACGCTGGAACTGCTCCAGCAGGAGCACCTGTTTGCGCGCGCCGGCGAGATGGGCAAATTGCTCGGCAACGCGATGCATGGCGCGCTCAAGGGTTTGCCCAATGTGATCGGTATCCGCGCGCTGGGGCTGGCCGCCGCCGTGGAGCTCGCGCCCATGGCGGGTCTGCCGGGCAAGCGTGCCTACGAGATTTTCATCGACTGCTTCCACCGCGGATCCCTGGTGCGGCCGGCCGGGGACGTGCTGGTGCTGGCGCCGCCCTTCATCGTGGAAAAGGAGCACATCGACACGCTGGTAAACACGCTGGCGGATTCGATCAAACGGCACGCGTGAACGGCGGGCGCCGATGCGCCGCCCGCCATGGCGGCGGGTCCGCGTGGCGCGCGGCTCAATGCAGCACGACCGGGTTCTGGGCCAGTTCGGCGTAACCTTCGAGCGTGTCTTCCACCTCTTCCTGAGTCGGCGTTTTGGCCTGCCAGGCAGAGATTTGCTGCTGGAACAATTCCGCCCAGGAGCCGTCGAGGTAAACCTCCTTGCCCGAGCGCTTGTCCACGATTTCGAAACCATGGCGGGTCAGGCCCGGCAGGCTGGGCACGGGTGCCGCCTGCACCAAATCCCCTGCAGCGCCCTGCAGTTCGGCATCGGGCAGCACGTGCACGACCACGAAGGATTCTGAGTCGTAGAGCATTTGCATGATTTTTGTGTCCGGAAGCATCATCACTACAGTTAACAACGTTTCAGCCGGTTTCAAGAGGGACAGCGGCCGCGAAATCCTGCGGTTTCGTGAAATTTGCGATGTTTTGCAGGATCAGAGCCCCTCGCTGGCGCGCAGGCGCTGGTCGAACCGGTCGCCATTCGCCTGCGTCAGGCGAATGCGCACGGGCAGATAGCCCATGGAAGGCGCGAGCCACATTTCCAGCTTCGAGTCGGACGGGTGCGGCGGATTCCGGGTCAGCTTGACCGTATCCAGCGTGCCGTAGGGCAGGCGAAGCCGCTGCATCCCGTCCACGCGAAACAGCCAGGTTTCGGCGTCGCGCGGACCCACGATTTGCAGGCGGATGGCCGCTCCCACCGGGTATTTCCCCGGTGCACCGGCCAGCATGGCGCCGAGTTGCACGAAGGCGCTGAGCCGATCCTGGGCCCCCGCCAGCAGCGGCACCGCGGGCGTGCCGGCGCTGAAAACGATCTTGCCGCCCACGCCGTCGGGGGCCCGCTCGAAATCGGCGGTCTGCTCGTGCCGCGCCCTGTCGGTAAACCGCGTCGGCGCCAGCCCCTCGGGCGTCATGCGTCCCACGCTGGTCTGGGTGCGCGTGCCGACCAGCGGCAGCGTGAGGTCCAGCCGTGCGCTGTACGCCTGGTCGTCATGGCGCCAGATCAGGTCGGCCACCGCGTCAGCGGTCAGACCCTGCACCTCGGCGCGCACGTCGTACTGCAGCCGCACGGGCCCCGGAACCTTGAGTGTCGCGCCCGCCAGGGGGCTGGCCGGCTCGGTCGGGGCCGGTGCACCGGGCGCTGCCGCGTGGGTCGATGGCGCAACTCCAGTTGACTCGGTATTTGCTATTGAAAATATAGCTATATTGACATATCTTGTAAGGGCTTTTGCCGTATTTTCTTCTGTATTTGGGAGCTTGCCTGCGTTCCGCGTGGGCGGCGCGACATACGCGAGCAGAACTGCTGCGGCGAACGCCAGCGACAGCCCGAGACGGAAAACACGATGCGCAGGCGCGTGAGGCCGTGTCTCAGCCACGGTATCCCAGGTCGCTGGACAACTGCGCGGCGGCTGCGCGCAGCGGCATGGCGACGGCCCCATCCCAGGCCGGGTCGACCGTCGCGGCAGAACCCAGCGCGACCATGCCCAGCACCATGTGGCCGTCGGAGTCGAATACCGGGGCGCAAAAGCCCACGATGCCCGGCAGCAGGGTGCCGAGCACCCGGGCCATGCCGTGCTCGCGCACCGTATCGAGCACCTGCTGTGCCTCGGTCATCGAGATCGGCAGATCGCCGCGGCCCAGCAGGTTTGGCAACTTCTTGGCATGCGCCAGTTCCGCCTGCAACAAGGGCGCGATCTTGTCGAGATGGGTCTGGGTCGACAGATAGGCTGCGAAGCAGCGCCCGGTGGCCGAGCTCAGCAGCGGCATGACATCACCCAGACGCAGGTTCACGGTGACGGCCTGCGGCGATTCCTCCCAGTGCACGATGGTGGGCCCGCGGTTCCCCCAGACGGCCAGCGCCAGCGTATGGCCGATGCGCTCCACCAGCGCGCCGACCCGCTCGCGCGCCAGTTTCACCGAATCCAGCCGGGACAGCGACGCGAGGCCGAGCCTGAGCGCCGCCGGGCCGAGGTCGTAGCGGGTGTTGCCCGCGTCCTGGGTGACCAGTGCAAGCCGCTGGAAACTCACGAGGTACCGGTGCGCCTTGGCCGCGCTCATGCCGGCGGCCGCAGCCAGATCGCGCAGCATCAGCGGTTGCGCGGCCTGCGCCAGCACGTCCAGCAGCGCGAAGCCGACCTCCACCGATTGAATTCCCGCGCGCTCCTTGGTCATTTGAACTAGAATCCGGCTCGCTTGTTGTTCGTTTCGATTAGTTAAATCAATTTAACAATGCGTAATTTACACGCAATCGGGCGACTCCAGCCCATTCAATCTCGACGGAGTCCTTTTCATGAAACTTGCCACCTACAAGGACGGTACGCGTGATGGCCAGCTGGTGGTCGTCTCGCGCGACCTGGCGAGCGCGCATTATGCGACCGGCATTGCCGCGCACCTGCAGCAGGTGCTGGACGACTGGGGCTTTCTGAGCCCCCAGCTGCAGGATCTGTACGACGCGCTGAACGCCGGCCGTGCGCGCCATGCGTTCCCGTTCGACCCGGCCCAGTGCATGGCGCCGTTGCCGCGCGCCTACCAGTGGGCCGACGGCTCGGCTTACCTGAACCACGTGGAGCTGGTGCGCGCCGCGCGCCACGCCGAGGTGCCCGCCACTTTTTACACCGATCCGCTGATGTACCAGGGCGGCAGCGACGATTTTCTGGGCCCCTGCGACGATGTGCTGGTGCCCAGCGAGGCTTTTGGCATCGACTTCGAGGCCGAGGTCGCCGTGGTTACCGGCGACGTGCCCATGGGCTGCACGCCCGAGCAGGCGCTGGAGGGCATTCGGCTGCTGATGCTGGTCAACGACGTGTCGCTGCGCAACCTGATCCCGGCGGAACTGGCCAAGGGCTTCGGCTTTTTCCAGTCCAAGCCCGCGACGGCGTTCGGGCCGGTCGCGGTCACGCTGGACGAGGTGGGCGATGCCTGGGACCAGGGCCGCCTGCACCTGATCATGCAGTCGGCATGGAACGGGCGCACGGTCGGCCTGTGCGAGGCCGGCCCCGAAATGACGTTCCACTTCGGTCAGCTGATTGCGCACATCGGCAAGACGCGCAATGTCCGGGCCGGCTCTATCGTGGGTTCGGGCACGGTGAGCAACAAGGGGGTCGAGGTGAACGGCCGTACCGAATGGCCCAAGGGCTACAGCTGCATTGCCGAGAAGCGCTGCATCGAAACCATTCAGGACGGCAAACCCGCGACCGAATTCATGAGGTTCGGCGACACCATCCGCATCGAGATGAAGGGCCGTGACGGCCAGAGCGTGTTCGGCGCCATCGACCAGACGATCGTGGCACCCGCGTAAGCCGGGCATTGCCGCGCGGATGCGAACGCAGCAGGGCCGCCCCGAGCAAGTTCAGCCCCCTCGGGGGGCAGCGCAGCGCACGCAGTGGCAAGCGTGGGGGCTAGTGCTGTCAGGCCTTCTTGGTCCAGGCGCTGCACCAGCCGTTGGTGTGCACCAGCTTGCCGGGAAACAGCTGGCAATGGCCCGTCGGGGCCGTGCCCATCGCGGTGAACAACTGGCAGTCCGAGCAGTGCTGGGCGGTCGTGTGCTTCGGGTATTTCTTCTGATCGATCTTGCTCGTGTCCTGGTTGTAGCCCAGTGCCACGGCCTGCGGATCCGTGTCCTGCAGTACCGCATCGGCGGCCAGCGCGATCCTCTGGGTTGCCGCCAGGGCCGAACTACCGGCCGCCACGGTCATCAAAAATGCGCGTCGATTGCTGCTGCTCATGAGGTCCCCTTGTGCTGAAGTTGTTGAAACAAGAAACCGGTCTTCGGCGCGAATGATCGCACCAATCAGTGCGCGTGACCATCCGGAAACGGCAAAGCTTGAGCGCCCCGAATAGTTATTGCGCGCAACTGCGTCTGCGGGTGAGAATCAGTCGTGTTCATTGCCCGGAAACCCGGGCTCTGCTGCGGTGCTTGCAGGCCGGACAACTCGGCGGCGCGCATTTCTTGCTATCTTTTGTTTTTCACCCGGAGCACTCCATGAAATCCCGAACTCTTGCCGGAATTCTTTTGATCAGCCTCACGCTGGCGTGCGGCGCCTCTTACGCGCAGACGGTCACCATCCAGGACGCCTGGATTCGCACGTCGGTGCCGGGCCAGGAGGCCACGGGCGCGTTCATGAAAATCACTGCCAGGGTGGACGAGCGGCTGGTGGGCGTGTCCACCCCGGCGGCGGGGGTCGCCGAGGTGCACCAGATGCTGCTGGATGGCGGCGTGATGAAAATGCGCGCCGTCAAGGGCGGACTCGATCTGCCTGCCGGGAAAACCGTCGCACTCACGCCCGGCGGCTACCACGTGATGTTGATGGACCTGAAGGCGCCCCTGGCCATGGGCAGCACGGTGCCGATGACCTTGCTGTTCAAGGACGCCGCTGGCACGGAGAGCAGGGTGGAGTTGAAGGTGCCCGTCAGCACCATGGAGCCCGGTGTGGCCAACGGCATGGGGGCGGGTCTGGGGAGCAACATGAATGGGCATAAACACTGACTGGTTCGCATCGCCATCCGCTTCGGGTTGAGGTAAGCTGACACGGCCCCCACCCGAAATCGCCCCAAAGGAGCAGATATGAGCAGCCTGTTGCAAAACCCCGGCTTCGGCAAGTTGATTCCCGGCTTCGACTTTCTGCAAACCCTGGCCAAGGGTGCCGCGCAAAACATCCCGCAGTTGCCGAATCTGGGCAATTGGGTCGCGCCCACCTTGAACGTGGATGAACTGGAGAAGCGGATCGACGAACTCAAGGCCGTGCAGTTCTGGCTGGACCAGAACGCCACGGCGTTGAAGGCCACGATCCAGGCGCTCGAGGTGCAAAAGATGACGCTGGCCACGCTGCACGGCATGAACTTCAACATGGGCGACCTGGCCAATGCCTTCAAACTCAAGGCGGCCGACGCGGTCCTGTCCGGAGTGCAAAAGGCCACGGAGAAAGTTGCCGCGGCGGACGCCGCCGCTGCCGGCGCGGCGACCCAACCGTCCGCCAGGGCCAGCGGCAAGGCGACAGGAAAGGCGAACGCGAAGGCCGCGCCCGGCGTGGTGGATCCGCTTCAGTGGTGGGGCGCGCTGACCCAGCAGTTCCAGCAGATTGCGGCGGGCGCCATGAAAGAGGCCGCGAAGCAGGCCACTCTGGATACCACCCGCAACATGGCGGCCGGGCTCGCCAAGGGGGCCCTCGACACGGCCACCGGCATGGCCGGCAGTGCGACCCGGGTTGCTGCGAAATCAGTAGCTACCGGTTTAAACAAGGCAAGGGCTGGCGCCAGAAAAACCGTAAAAAAGAAAACCCCCCGAGGGGCGTAGGCTCACTGCAGGACGCACACGCGTGAAGTTATTTCCCTATGGTCATGCCACGCACCCGCAGTGGCGCATGGCGGCGGCGCTGGTGCTGGCCCAGTTGCGCGCTCATATGGCGCTGCCCGGCTATGCGCGCCTGCCGACGCTGGGGCTGCTCTACATCACCGATCACTACGCTGGCGCGGCACCGGAGATTCTGGAATTCCTCGGCGCAGAGTTGCCGCAAATCACTGACTGGTCCGGCACCGTGGGAGTCGGCATTGCCTCCAACAATGTCGAGTATTTTGACGAGCCGGCGCTGGCCGTGATGCTGTGCGATCTGCCCAGTGACCAATACCGGGTGTTTTCCGGCGTGGCCCCGCTGGGGCTGGGTTTCGACGCGCACACGGCACTGATCCACGCGGACTCGAACGCGCCCGACGTGGGCGAGCTGGTGGCCGAGATGGCCGCTCGCACGGCCACCGGCTACCTGTTTGGCGGGCTGGCATCGAGCCGCACGCAAAGCGTGCAGTTCGCCGTCGGCGGCAACGGCAACATCAAGGGGCACGGCGCCGCCAGCGGCGTGTTCAGTGGCGGCCTCTCGGGCGTCGCCTTTGGCGAGGGCGTGAACCTGGTGTCGCGCGTGACCCAGGGGTGCCAGCCGGTGGCGCCGGTGCGCGAGATCACCGGCGTGGACGGGAACGTGTTGACCGGGCTCGATGGCCGCCCCGCACTCGATGTGCTGATGAACGATCTGGGCGTTTCGCTTGCGCAGCCGCGTGCCGCGCTCGCCAAGGTCCGCGCCACACTGGTGGGCTTGAGCGATTCGGGCAGCGACTCGGTGAGTCGCACCGGCCACTTCGGCAGCGACGTGATCGTGCGCCACATTGTTGGTCTGGATCCGGCGCGCAAGGGCGTGGCCATTGCCGAGGTCGCGGAGGCCGGCATGCGACTGGCGTTTTGTCAACGCAACGCGGGGGCGGCACGCGCCGACCTGATACGAATCTGCGCCGAAATCCGCGAAGAGCTGGAGCCCGAGGAATTGCCTGTGAGCGCCGCCACCGTGCTGGCCGCGGGCGAGGCCGACGCCGCTCCCAGCGCGGCCGGGCGCATCGCCGGCGCGATCTACGTGAGCTGCTCCGGGCGCGGTGGCCCGCATTTCGGTGCGCCCAGCGCGGAGCTGCAGATCGTGCGCCGTGCGCTGGGCGACGTGCCGCTGGTGGGCTTCTTCGCGGGCGGCGAGATCGCCCGTCACCACCTGTACGGCTACACCGGCGTGTTGACAGTGTTCGGTCTGTGAGTCGCGCCGCACGGGCGTCTGTGCCGCCCGTGCCGCACTACCGCAGTGTGCGTCCGCGAACGATCGCCTCCGAGATATTCGGCGGCGTCTCCGCGTAGTGCCGGAACTCCATGGTGTAGGTGGCGCGGCCCTGCGTGAGCGAGCGCAGCGTGGTCGAGTAGCCGAACATTTCGGCCAGCGGCACCTCGGCGCGCACCAGCTTGCCGCCGCCCCCGGCGATGTCCTCCATGCCCTGGATCATGCCGCGCCGTGTCGACAGGTCGCCGATCACGTTGCCCATGAAGTCTTCCGGCACCTCGACTTCGACCGCCATCATCGGCTCCAGCAGGATGGGCCGCGCGCGGCGCATGGCGTCCTTGAACGCAATCGAGCCGGCCATGCGGAACGCGTTCTCGTTCGAGTCGACATCGTGGGACGAGCCAAAAACCAGCGTGGCCTTCACGTCCACCACCGGGTAGCCCGCGAGCACGCCGGCCTTCAGGCTTTCCTGGATGCCCTTGTCCACCGCCGGGATGAATTCGCGCGGGATCACGCCGCCCTTGATCGCATCGACGAACTCGTAGCCCTTGCCCGGGGCTTGCGGCTCCAGGTTCAGCACCGCGTGGCCATACTGGCCGCGCCCACCCGATTGCTTGATGAACTTGCCTTCGACATCTTTCACAGATTGCTTGATGGTTTCGCGGTACGCGACCTGCGGCTTGCCGACCGTCGCCTCGACGCCGAACTCGCGCCGCATGCGGTCCACCAGAATCTCCAGATGCAGCTCGCCCATGCCCGAGATGATGGTCTGGCCCGATTCCTCGTCGGTCTGAACCCGGAACGAGGGATCCTCCTGCGCGAGACGGTGCAGCGCGAGCCCCATCTTTTCCTGGTCCGCCTGGGTCTTGGGCTCGACCGCCTGCGAGATCACCGGCTCGGGAAAGATCATGCGCTCGAGGATGATGATCCTGTCCGGGTCGCACAGCGTGTCGCCCGTGGTCACGTCCTTGAGGCCGACCGCCGCCGCGATGTCGCCTGCCATCACTTCCTTGATCTCCTGGCGCACGTTGGCATGCATCTGCAGGATGCGCCCCAATCGTTCCTTGCGCGTTTTGCCCGGGATGTACACCGTGTCGCCCGTCTTGACCACGCCCGAATACACGCGAAAGAAGATCAACTGGCCGACGAACGGGTCCGTCATGATCTTGAAGGCCAGCGCCGAGAACGGCTCGCTGTCGGACGGGTGGCGCTCGATCTCCTGGTCGTCCTCGCTGTGGCCGATGATCGCGGGCACATCGACGGGCGAGGGCAGGTAGTCGAGGATGGCGTCGAGCAGCGCCTGCACGCCCTTGTTCTTGAACGCGCTGCCGCACAGCATGGGAACGATCTGGTTGCTCACCGTGCGCTGGCGCAGTCC
>SCRU01000100.1 GCA_004323695.1 Burkholderiaceae bacterium | reverse complement strand
CGCCTCGGCCATGAAGGCGGCCCCGCCCTCCTGGCGGCAGGTGACGAATTTGATTTTGTCCTGGTACGCATGAAAGCCGTCCAGCATGGCCAGATAGCTCTCGCCCGGCACACCGAAGGCGAATTTGGTGCCTTGCGCGATCAGGCACTGGACCAGCAGGTGTCCCGCCAGTTGTTGGGTCATGGTGGATTCAGAAAAGCATGGATGAAACGGCGGCAGACCGATTATCTCTGCACGCCACGCCCCTTGGCGGCGGCACGTTCCCGGCCACGTTCAATGCCGCCTACCGGGCATTGGCCCGGCCGCTTCGCGGCGTCAGTGCCGGCGCAACGCGGGCATAGTCAAAGAGCCACCCATCAGTGGCTCAGAAGCACCTGCGCAATGATGCCCGTCGCAACCGCCACCAACGCATAGTCGGCCCCAACCTGAACCCAGTGGTAGCCGCGTGGAGGCGCACTCAGGTGGTGCGCTCTCCAGTGATCTACAACGTATTGCCGGTTACGGTATTCAGCGGAAAGGCGATCACCCCGGTAGAAGTTGTGATCCGGCCCAGCTCCGCGCTCGCCATGCCTGTCATGCCTGTCATGCGAATGCTGCATCTGCTGTATTTGCTCCGGGCTATAGCCGCCCTGCGCCAGCGCAGCACCCGCAAACACCATCGACATCGCCACCAATGCAGACATCACCATTTTTTGCTTCATCGCATGTTCTCCATAGGGACGAAGCGTTCATTCTCTGCGCACCGCCCTGCCGCTGCGCAGGCGCAGCCGGTCTTTACATGTCGTTTACATGAAATGGAAGCCGGGAAGGCGTCAGATCAGCATCCTGCTTTGCGGATTTGCGCAATCGATGCACCAGCGCGAATTCGCCGCGATTGAAGTAAGCAGGCGGGCATCGTAATATCGAGCCGACCTACCGCACTCCATGCCCCGCAACCCACCCGTCACATTCACTCCAGTTGACGACACCGACCTCTTCACGCCCAGCGTGCAGCGGCCCGTGCGGGTACGTGCCCGCGCGCTGACCGCCGACACCCATTTCGAGCCGCATCGGCATGCGTGGGCGCAACTCGCCTACTGCGCGACCGGCATCGTGCAGGTCACGGCCACGCCCGACGACGCGATGGCCGACGAGATGACCTACATCGTTCCGCCATCACGCGCCGTCTGGATCGCGCCGCGTGCCATGCACGCAGTCAACGTGCGGGAAGCGGCCGAATTGCGCACGCTGTACCTGGACGCCAGCGTCACACCAACGGGCTGGCAAGGCTGCCGCGTGATCGTGGTCTCGCCCCTGCTGCGCGAACTCATCCAGGCGCTCGATGCGCCAACCACGCTGTCAAGGGAAGCCCTGCTGGCCGCGCTGGTGCAGGACGAGATCGCGCAGGCAGCGATCCAGCCCTTCGGTGTGCCGCTGCCGCATGCCCAGACCGGCGACAAGCGCCTGCGCGCCCTGTGCGAAGCCGTGCTGCGCGCACCGTGCAAACATGCCACGCTGGCCGACTGGGCCGCCGACACGGGCGCCAGTGAACGCACCATGGCGCGGCTGTTCCGAGAAGAACTGGGCGTCAGTTACCAGCAATGGCGCCAGCAGGCCGTATTGGCTCATGCGCTGCCGTTGCTAGCGCGTGGCAGGCCGGTCAGCGAAGTGGCGGCCGCCACTGGTTACGCAAGCGACAGCGCGTTCTCGGCCATGTTCAAGGCTGCGATGGGGCAATCGCCCAGGCGGTTTGCCACGTCGGTACGCTAGATGAGCCTCAGTGGTCGGCAGAGTCCTTGGGGTCCTTGACTTCCACGTCCTGCACGTCCTGTGGCTTGCGCTGCGTGTGGGCATCTTGCCCGAAACGGGTCGAGCCGCGCGGCCACCGATCCGCCGCGTGATAGAAGCGGTTCCACTGCGCACGCGGATCGACGCGAAACACCCAGGGGCTGACAGGCCGGCCGGTCAGCCTCGCCCAGAGGCGGCGCACACCCCACACCGCCAGCAGCAGCACGGCGGCCAGCAGCAAACTGGCGATGAAAACCAGCGCCATGAGCAGCAAAACCACGCGCAACACAAGGCGGACGACCGCGGCGATCGGATCGGACAAAGTGGATTCCTTTGCCGGAATTTGAACACACCCAGCTAGGCACGCGGCCTATGATGGGGAACTCCACGGAGGCGTGAATGGAATTCAAGGACTACTACCAGATCATGGGGCTGGCGCGCGACGCGACACAGGACGATGTCAAGCGCGCGTACCGGCGGCTGGCGCGCAAATACCACCCCGATGTGAGCAAGGAAGCCGATGCCGAGCGGCACTTCAAGGAAGTGGGCGAGGCGTACGAGGCGCTGCGCGACCCGGAAAAGCGGGCGGCCTATGACCGGCTCGGCCCCAACTACCAGGCTGGGCAGGATTTCCGCCCGCCGCCCGACTGGAACGCGGGTTTCGAATCCGCGGGCGCCGGTGCCGATGGCGCAAGCGCGCACGACTACAGCGATTTCTTCGAATCCCTGTTCGGGCGCCACGCCGGCGGCGGTCGTGGCACGCGCGGCGCGCAGGCCTCGTTCCATGCGCAAGGCGAGGATCGCCACGCGCGCATCCAGATTGACCTGGAAGACGCCTACAACGGCGCCACGCGCATCATCACGCTGCAGATGCCGCAGGTGGATGCCCGGGGGCATGTGTCGATGCAGGAGCGCCAGATCGAATTCACCATTTCGCCCGGCATTCGGGCCGGCCAGCACATCCGGCTGGCGGGTCAGGGCTCACCCGGCATCGGCGAAGGCAGCGCGGGCAACCTGTACCTGGAAGTTGAATTTCGCCCGCATGCGCACTACCGCGTGGACCGGCACGATGTCTATCTCGACCTGCCGGTCGCGCCCTGGGAGGCGGCGCTGGGGGCCGAAGTGAAGGTGCCCACACCCACGGGCGAGGTCCAGCTCAAGATACCTGCAGGCTCCGGCGCCGGGCGCAAGCTGCGCCTCAAGGGCCGCGGCATTCCGGGGGCGACGCCCGCCAGCACGCCCGGCGACTTTTATTTCGTGCTGCAAATCGCCCTGCCCCCCGCTGACGGCGACGCCGCGAAGGCGCTGTACCAGGGCATGGCCGCGCAGTTCAAATCGTTCAATCCGCGCAGCAAACTGGGAGTATGAGCATGAGCCCCAACCATACACAGCCACCAGCCTCCGTATTCATCCTCGAAGAGCAGACCGGATTAACGCTGGACGAACTCTGCCAGGCCTGCACGGCACACACCGAATTCATCGCCGAACTGGTCGAGGAAGGCGTGCTCACCCCGGCGGGCCAGGCCCCGGACCAGTGGCGCTTCACGGGTATCCAGTTGCGCCACGCCAGCGTCGCGGTGCGCCTGCAGCGCGACCTGGGCGTGAACGTTGCCGGTGCGGCGCTGGCCCTGCAACTACTCGATGAGCTGGAGACACTGCGGGCCCGGCTCAGAGCCACAGGTTCCGCCGCATGAAGCCGCGTTGCAAGCCTTGCCGCGCGCGCCGGCGGCCCCGCGCCGATCTCAGCGAGGCTCGCGCAAACCGAACGGGTCGCGGCCCGCGCCATCGGTCAGCACCGGGCCCATCTTGAAGATGCCGCTGACACGCAGCACCGGGTCGCCGTCGGCCGTTACCAGTCCTTGCCCAAACAGCATGTTGCGCGTGGTGCGCAGCACGTCGGCGTGCCCTTGCACCCAGGCGCCCAGCGGCGATGCCGCGAGGTAGTCGATGTTGAGACTGATGGTGGGCAGGAAGCGGCGCTCACCCTGCATCTGGTAGATCGCGGCCATCGGCATCAGCATGTCCGCGAAAGTTGCCATCATGCCGCCGTGGCAGATGCCCAGCGGATTGGTGTGCTGCGGCAGCACGCGAAAGCCGAGCAGCACACGATCACCGCTCCATCTTGCGTACAGCGGCCCGTTGTGGGCCATGAACGGGCCTCCCATGTCGACAGGGAGAAAACCCTCGGGAATGTCTGCTGGATTGGAGTTGGAAACCACGGTGGAGAAACGGGAGGTTGGGATGCGTCGATCCTAACCTCCCGTTACTCTCAATGCATCGTGCGCTCGAACCGGAACTCGCCCGGCGCGCGAATCGGATCGACCGTGACCGGGATCACCGACTTCGGCGCGAACCGGCCTTCGAGCAGCAGCTTCGAGAGCGGATTCTCGATGCGCTGCTGAATGGCGCGCTTGAGCGGCCGCGCGCCGAACACCGGATCGAACCCAACCTTGGCGAGTTCGGCCAGCGCCGCGTCCGATACCTGCAGCGTCAGGTCCATCTTCTGCAGCCGCTGCTCGAGAATGTGCAGCTGAATCTTCGCGATCGCCTCGATGTTCTTCGCATCCAGCGCGTGGAACACCACGGTTTCGTCGATCCGGTTCAGAAATTCGGGCCTGAAATGATTTTTCAGCTCATCGGTCACGGCGTCCTTGATGTCCTCGTAGGGCTTGCCCACCATGGATTGAATCAGCGGCGAGCCGATGTTGCTGGTCATCACGATCACCGTGTTCTTGAAGTCCACCGTGCGGCCCTGGCCATCGGTCAGGCGGCCGTCGTCGAGCACTTGCAGCAGCACGTTGAACACATCGGGGTGTGCCTTTTCCACCTCGTCGAGCAGCACCACGGCGTACGGTTTGCGGCGCACGGCCTCGGTCAGGTACCCGCCTTCCTCGTAACCCACATAGCCGGGCGGAGCGCCGATCAGCCGCGCCACCGAGTGCTTTTCCATGAACTCGCTCATGTCAATGCGGATCAGGTGATCCTCGCTGTCGAACAGGAAACCCGCCAGCGCCTTGCACAGCTCGGTCTTGCCGACGCCCGTGGGGCCGAGGAACAGGAACGAGCCGGTCGGCCGGTTCGGGTCCGACAGGCCCGAGCGCGAACGCCGGATCGCATTCGCGACAGCGCCAATTGCCTCGTCCTGGCCCACCACGCGTTCGTGCAGCTTGTCTTCCATCTGCAGCAGCTTGTCGCGTTCGCCCTGCATGAGTTTGCTGACCGGGATGCCGGTGGTGCGCGCCACGACCTCGGCAATTTCTTCCGCGCCAACCTGCGTGCGCAAGAGCTTGCGCGCGGCGCCCACACCCTTGCCGGCTTCCTTGGCTTGCGCTTCCTTGAGGCGCTTTTCCAGTTCCGGCAGCTTGCCGTATTGCAACTCGGCGACCTTGTTGAAATCGCCCTTGCGCGTGGACTCCTCGATCTGGAACTTGATCTGATCCATCTCCTTGCGCACCTGGTCCGAGCCCTGCGCCGCCGCCTTTTCAACTTTCCAGATCTCGTCCAGGTCGTTGTATTCGCGCTCGAGCTTGGCCAAGTCCTCCTCGATCAGGGCCAGGCGCTTGTGCGAGGCCTCGTCCTTCTCCTTTTTCATCGCTTCACGCTCGATCTTGAGCTGGATCATGCGCCGGTCCAGCTTGTCCATGACCTCGGGTTTCGAGTCCATCTCGATCTTGATCCTGGCCGC
>SCRU01000099.1 GCA_004323695.1 Burkholderiaceae bacterium | reverse complement strand
CACTTTGATCACTCCTTGATCCCCCCGCTCAAAAGTTAAGCAGGGGACTTTATTCAAAGGGGTCAAATTTCGATGAAAAATCTCAGCTCAAAGGGGTCAGATTTGCTCGGAAATCAACACGCACGATTTCGACGCGAACCTTCGAGGCCGCAAGCCTTACAATCTCCTCCTGAAATCTGTCTCGCAGCCGGGGAGTAATCACGGTGTCGGCAATGTCGTTGCCCATCTTGGTGATGGTGTTCGTCGCCGTTTCGCCTGCACACTCGGTCAGGAACCGGATGGTCTTCAGCCGCTGGATCTCGTCAGTGACGACCTGCAGCATGCCGGCGAGTAGCGCCCGGTCGCTCAGCTCGGCGAAATCGGCTTCCAGCTTCTTGCGTTCATCCGCGTCAGCGGACTTGCGCAGCTCGGCGGCATAGCTGCGGATCGTGGTCTGAAGCTGGCCGAGATCAGGCAGCGGCGACAGTGGAACGGGCGGAAGCTGTACCTCGCCGTTTCCGCCCAAGGCTTTGAGCAGAACGTGGCGCCGCAGCCGGGCTGAGGCGATGAAGCGGCGCGTCTGCTGCTGCAGCTCCTGATTCTGGAGGCCCAGCTCGTCGAGACTAGCCTTCACCGCCCGCGTGCCGATTGCCCCGGTAACTATGGTCTGACGTGCGGTCTGAGCCGCCTTCTCTGCCTCGCATGCCAGCTGTTCCGTGTCCTTCTGGATGAAATCCTCGAAGCGTGCCATCCGTGCACGTGCTTCAGCTTCCAATGGCTGCTGGCAAAGCATGCAATGCGCGTCTTCGGCCGACGGCGGGAACGACTCTCCGGGGTATGCGATCTCCGTCGAGTAGCGACGGGCGGAATCCCATAGCGCCCGCCACGTCTCGCTGCCAACGCCGGCAAGGGGTTCGCCCGTGAAGGCATTCTCTGCGGCAAGACGTGCAGCGTCCCGTTTCGACCGTGCGTCTTTCGCGAGGGCAGCGGCTGCCAGCAGCTCCTCATCGGTGGTTCTGGCTGCAACGCTGTTCACTACGGTAATCAGCCGCATGACGTTATCGGCTTTAACGGTCTGTTCCGCTGCCGCCTTGGTCGGATTCTTCGACAGGTCTTCTCGCAGACGCTCAAGACGGGCGCTTTCGTCTGCCGAGAGCACCGCCAGGGCTTCAATCTTCTTTGCGTCAGTATTGGCGTTCAGCGCCGCAAGCGCCTTCCCCACAGCCGTGGTGGCCTTCCAGGTTGGCGCCGCAAAGATCGGATTGCGGACCTTCTCAAGCTGCTTCTGCTCAGCTGCGAGGGCATCCTTCACCGACTGGCAAGCTGCAGCAAGCTCATCCGGTACGTCCAGTCCAAATGGTCGGAATGCAACTTCGTTCTTCTCGCGGATATGCACTGAGGCGCAGTCGCTATCGAACACGCTCACCGCTGATAGCGTTGCATGCGGATTTGCGGCGTTCTGCCACTGCTCGACCGGCTGCGGCATACCGCCGACCCCGTACGCGATATTCCCGCCGATGTGCTTCGGAGGTTGATCGGCATACACATTGGGTTCGATCTTTCCGGCATGCCTTGCTCGACATGCACGCTTCAGGATACGTGCGTAGCCGGACTTGCCGGCACCGTTGTCGCCGTAGATGATCGTAATTCCATTCGGCTCGAAGCCGAGGGTCTGGCCGGCGGCAAGGTTGTTCACGCCGGTCACGTCGGTGATCGACAGAAGCGATACCGCGGCGGCCTGACCGGGGTTGGCGGGAAGGTGAGCTATCCCCAGTGGTACCGCTTTCGGCGCACCGGCAGGTGCACCTTTGCCCTGTTTGCAAAGGTCTACCAGTTCGCCGATATCAGCGTCCGTGAGTCGGCCGTTTGCGATGATGCGGCGCAGGGCGTCGCGCTGCCAGAGTGGACGATCCTTTGACCAGTCCAGAATCGTCTCCAGGACAGTCTTTTGCTGCGCGTCAGGCTGCTGCATTTCTTGTTCCTCTTCCCTGCCGATTCGTCATGCCCACGAAGCGGGGACTTGCCGCCGCCTCGATGCCTTGCGGGAATCGCTCTTGCTCACCGAGGTCGGCAACTCAATTACCCCTTGACCTCAAACCGCAGGTAGTCCGTCAAGCGCTTTGACTCGCTGATCTCGTCATGGGGCACCAGCAGGTATTTCCATGGCTTGGTGCCGACGCTAGCCGCATGATCGGATGCATGCTTGCACCAGCGCGTCGCCGCAGCAGCTTTGGCCTGCACCCCCGGCGTGTTGATGTCGACACGCGCCTTGGTCTCGACCATAAGAATGATTGCATCCGTCTCGGCGACGAAATCGGGGATGTACTCCGGCTGCTCGGTGCCGAGCTTGTAGTAAATCTGGAACTGCCCCTTCGCGGGCTTGAACCACTTGTTGGCGTCGCGTTCGAGGATGACGGCGAAGCGGCGCTCCGTGTCCGAATCGAACTTCTGCAGCGGGTACAGGCACTTGGTGAACCCGCCGAACAGCATCGTCTTGATGCGCGCTACGTCATCCACGGTTTCGCGGTAGTGGCGCGGCGCTTGGCCTGCCGTGGCGGTGTAGTTGCAGGGCTTGAGTTCCGTGAAGCCGCGACTGACCTGCACCTCGAACTCGGCCGCCTCCTCGAAGAAGTGCGCCATCATCTGTGCGTGGATTTCCCGCGCGATCAGGCGGCGATCCCGATCCAGCACACTGACCGCTTCGAATTCCGAGAGGTAGCTCTGCAGGTGCCTCACCATCTGGCCCGCGAGGTCGTAGAGCAGATCGGCGTGGGTGAAGTAGTCGATGTCGTCGAAATCCACCAGCGCGTGGACGATGTAGTCCTCCGGACGCTGCTCCTTCAGGCCGATTTCCGCTGCCAGCGTGAACTGCTCGTTGGTGCGCAGCATCTGGCCAACGATCTCACGCTCCCCCGGCTGCAGGCGAAGCTGGCTCACGTCCAGCGAGAACGAGCGAAAGCCGGTCGTGATCTCCCCCTTGGGCACCACGGCGATGCGCGGGATGTCGATGGTCTGCTGAACCACGATCTCGGTGGTCTTCGCCACCACCGACGAAAGATCAATCGGCGGTGCGGCACCGTCCATGCCCGCCAGCAGGTTGCCCTGCATCGGCTTCAACCGCTCCACCACGTCCGCCAGAATTGCCTTCTGAACTTCCGGCTTGAGCAGCGCGCCGCTTGTCGGCACCAGATCGCGCCTGACCTCGTATTTGCCGATGACATCCATCACCACGCGTGCCGCCTGCTTTTCCGCCTCGGTCGTGAAGACCGGCGCTAGCGTAGGGGCGGTGTCACCTCCACCGCTGGCCGCCGCCGAGGCTGGGTCAACCGCCGGTGGGGCATCCGTCAGCTCAAGCCGGGTCGCCGCGCTCGAGCAGACCTGCACGCTCACCTTCTTGTCGTCAGCGCAGGGTGCATCGAGGATGATCTGCTTCAGACGGATCGGCGAATCGCCACGGTTGGCCTCGTCGATGATCTCCTGAAACTTGTCGTGGGCGACGATGTTGAGGCGATCCACCGCCGCGACACCCGTGCGCTTGCCGTAAGGCAGGCGCAGGCCGCGACCGATGCTCTGCTCGATCAGCGTGCGCGCATTGGCGGCGCGCAGCGGGACGATGGTGTAGAGGTTGGTCACGTCCCAACCCTCCTTGAGCATGTTGACGTGAATAACGATCTCGGTCGGCTCGTCCACGCTCTCCACGGCCAGCAGGCGCGTGATCATCTCCTCCTCTTCCGCACCGGTGCGGCTGGAATCCACCTGGATCACCTTGCCCGCGTAGCGCCCTTCGTAGAACGCTTCCGATTCCAGAAGCGCCAAAAGTTGCCCCGCGTGCGTGGTATCGCGCGCGATGACGAGCATGAACGGCTTCACCGGCTTGACGCCATTCTCGCGGGCGTAGGTGAGCAGCTCCACCTTCGTGGTCTCGTGCAGGCGCACGCCGTCTTCCAGCTTGGTCTTCTCGACTTCCTCCGGCGTATGCGCCTTGGCGTCGAAGTTGCGTTGGGTGACGACCGCCGGTTCCTTGACGAAGCCGTCGTCCATCGCGCGCGCCAGCGGGTAGTCCATCACCACGTTCTTGAACGGCACCGGCCCCTTGCTGGATTCGACGAATGGCGTTGCCGTCACTTCCAGGCCGAACAGCGGCTTCAACTCATTGATGGACCGAACTCCCGCGCTCGCGCGGTAGCGGTGCGATTCGTCCATCAACAGCACGAGGTCGGGCAGATTCGCCAGATGGTTGAAGTAGCTGTCGCCCAGCACCTCGCGCATCCGCTTGATGCGCGGCTCCTTGCCGCCGCGCACCTCGGAGTTGATCTTCGAGATGTTGAAGATGTTGACGCGCACGTCGTGGGCGAAGCCCTGCGGCTGATCGTCCACCGCCGCGCCGGTCTGGTCGTAGTTGTCGCCGGTGATGATCAGCGGTGGCTGTTGTGCAAATTCAGCGATGCCTTTGAAAACGTACTTGGGCGTGTTGCGCGTGAAGTCCGTGATCAGCTTGTTGTAGATCGTCAGGTTGGGCGCAAGCACGAAGAAGTTGTTGATGCCGTGCGCCAGATGCAGGTAGGCGATGAACGCACCCATCAACCGCGTCTTGCCCACGCCCGTGGCCAGCGCGAAGCACAGCGACGGGAATTCGCGCTCGAAGTCCGTAAGCGTGGCGAACTCGGACTTCAGCGTGGAGAGAATGGATGCGACATCCCGCTCATGGCCCAACAGCTCGGGCGCGGCTTCCAGCGCACGAAGCAGCCGCCGGAGAGATTCTTCCTGCGGAGGACGAAGAGACAGACGACCGGTCACGGCGTGCAGAACGCGGGTATTCATTTCTGGTTCTCCCCGGCGCTCTGTTCAAAAAGGCCGCCTTGATTGTTGTTTCCGGTGGCTGCCCTGCGAGTCTTGGTGGGCCTGCTGGCGCTGGCTGCCGGATCGACCGGATCGGGCTTCGCCATCGGCAGGTTCGCCACGTTGAGGCTGTAGTCGTCGTGGCCCCATTCGCAGCGGGCCAGCACCATCTTCGGAATCTTCTTCAAGGTCAGGTTCGGCCAGCGTTCCGCCGCCTTCGCCGCCGTTACGCCTCGGAAAGCCGAGCAGCACACCAGCAGGCTCCGGTCGGAACCCACTTCCTCGGAGAGCGCCTGCAACTGATCGCCGGACAGGTTCTGCGTGGTGACGTAAATGAAGTCGCGCTCGCTGGAGTGGCCGTGCTGCCACCACTGCACCTCGGAAGGTGCGTAGTTGAAGCCCTCCAGCTTGGCCAACGCTTCGGCCAGTTGCGCGGCGTTGTATTCGGGATTGATGACCGGGTTGCCCCAGCGGTCATTGACGATCAGGCTGGGCGCGAGCTGGCAATAGCGGAAACCACCGCCGCCTTCCCATCCAATGCTCTCTGTGATGCCACCGCCGTCTTCACCATCAATCACCTTTTTTAGGCGTGGACGCACATATGAATCGCAGGTTGATTCAACTACTTCAACCATGATCCAACGACGCCCCATTTTGTGTGCAACAGCCCCTGTGGTGCCGGAACCGGCGAAGGAGTCCAAGACGATGTCGCCAGGGTTGGTGGCAATAGTTATCACCTGTTTGAGCAGGCGTTCTGGCTTCGGAGTGTCGAATGGAATCTCGTTTGGGAAGAGTGCCTGGATCTCGCGCTTTGCCTCCTGTGAGTGGCCGACTTCTGTGTGCGACCACCAAGTCCGCGGCACCAAACCATCCTGAACTTCACGTAGGAACAGCTTGACGGCTGGATTGTTATCCCCCTTTTCACCGAACACGATCCGGCCCTCATTTACCATCTTCCAGAAGTCCTCCTCCAACATGCGCCAGTGGCTGCCCTTTGGAGGACTCACCGACCGTCCCGATGGCGTCGTAATCGTGTACATGAGTCCCTCGTGCCGTTCGCCAGCGGCGAAGATCGGGCCCAGACGCCAAGAACCACGGGGGTCGTTATCAGGGTTCTTGTATTTGCTTGCAGCTTCATCACCCCGTGGGAGAAGGTTGCGAACCTTTTTCCAGTCTTGCCCCAATGGGGAGTACAGCAGAACGTAGTTGTGGGCTGGCGAAACCGCCGCTGCATTGCTCCGCCCGTAGAAGTTCTCCCACACCATCGACGTGACGAACGCTTGACGCCCGAAAACCTCGTCGCATAGCACCTTCAAGTAATGTCCTTCGTTGTCATCAATAGCGATCCACAAGGAGCCATCGGTGGAAAGCAAGCGTTTGATGATCTCAAGACGGTCACGCATCAATCCCAGCCAGATCGAATGCTCCAATCCGTCGTCGTATTGGGCGAATGCGCTTCCGGTGTTGTAGGGCGGGTCGATGAATACACACTTCACCTTTCCCGTGAACTCTTGCTCCAGTGCCTTCAACGCCAGCAGGTTGTCTCCGCAGATCAGGCGGTTGTCGAAAATGTCTCCCTCAGACACGCGCTGCTTGGCGTGATACGACTTGTCCGGCTCTTCAAGCAGGATGCGCGGTTCCAGCTTGGGACGCTTCTCCTTGCCGATCCATGTCAGTTCTAGTTTTTGCTTGCTCATGGCATCGCTCTCATAGTTGGGGTGCCTTGCTCGACAAATAGTCGAGCAGGCGCTTGCGCGGATACGCATCCGCCGCAGTGCTGATATTGCGCAGGTTGGGCGGCACCGGGTCGGCGGTCAGCGCGAAGTGCGCCTCCATCAGATCGGCCATGAACGACGCGACGCTGCCCTGACTGCGGAAATAGGCCAGCGGCCCCTCGAAGGTGAGACGTTGCTGACCGAGGTCGAACGTCTGCTGCCTGAGCTGATCGAGCGGCTGGCTGATCAGCGCGGGGATGGTGGCCGGGTCGATGACCGCCGCCGCGCCGATGCGTTGCCGCAGGCGCTTCATCATCACGGCCGTGATGACGTGCAGGGCGTGCCGGTAGATCAGCTTTTCCTGGCTGCGCGCTGCCGCCTTCTGCTCATAGTCCACGACCAGCGTGCGGATGGCCCGGTGGCACAGCAGGGCGTTGACCAGGGCCGCGCCAGTCAGGGTGGCCGGGAACAGCGACTGGTACTCGGCGGATTCGGGATTCGCCAACCGCGCCGGTTCGCTCTTGAGCCAGACAGCGTAGCGCGGATCGTCCTGCTGCGAGGCAAGCGCGCGCAGTGCCTCGTCGAGCGAGATGGCTTGGGAGCCGGTCTCCGATGCTTCCGGACGGTAGTGGTAGGCGAAGCCGAGGTGCGCGATCTCCTGCCGCAGGCGCTCCTGGTTTTCGTCCAGCGAGGCGAAGTTTGCCGTCTGCACCGGATTCTGGTGGTTGCGCGCCTTGGTGACGCGCTTGCCGAAGGGCCCATCCGCCGGGGCCTTGATCAAGGTGAGCATCACCCTGGCATCGTCGATGTTGCTACCCGGATGCTGGGCGACGAATTCCGCCGCCGATGCGACCGTCTGCGCACCGTTGATGATGGAAAGCCCGCGAACCTTGAACTTCTTGATTCCGTTCTTCGTGGCCTTGGGCTCGATCAGGTCGCAAACGGCAGTGACGCCGTTGCTGAGGTAGAAGAAGTCTGCCGGAGCGTCGCGCAAGGTCGTCTTGATGGCCTTGTTGACATCGGATTTGCTGCTGCCGAGGAAGTAGCGGATGTTGCGCTCGTACAGCGCCTTGCCTTTGTCCTGGTGAAGCGCGACCAGATCGGCCAAGCGCGCGATACCGTAGTACGTGGCGCGCGGAGTCTCGACCTTCGCGTGCTTCTGCAAGGCGATGTCGGTGTGAACCGGCTGGTACGCCTGTTCCGCCAGCAGGTCGCGGGCGATCTCGGCTGCGGTGTAGTACTGCACCTGCTTGTCGAGCCGTTCTTCGTCAAGGTCTTCATCGTCGAGCAGGGCTTGCAGTGCATCGCTGGCCGTCTTGGAGATGCCATCGCCGGTGTAGGGCACGACCAACTTGATGTGGCTGCACGTATCGAGCGCGGCCTCGATGTCGGCCTTGCGATTCTGGAAGTTCTTGTTAAACCCGGCGAACTCCTGCCGGATCAACAGGCGGATGCCCTCGCAGAACGGCAGCGCGTCGTCCTGCTTGAACTGTTCGGACTCCTTCAGCTTGGTTTGCAGCAGATAGAGGGTTTCGGAATCCTCGTCGTAGTGGATGGCGTCGATGCCCTTGTCATTGAAGTCGTCCACGACCGACTCGGCAGCGGACTGCGGCGTGATGTCGAGCAGCTTGTGCAGCACGAATGCGCTGAAGGCCCGCGAGAGTTGCTTGGCCTGTTGTTCCGCCGCAGGCTTGGTGGTGTCCAGCAGCGGAGGCAACGAAGGCACGAAGCGTTCCGCCAGTACCTTCTTCAGGATGGTCATGTACTGCTGTTCGAGGGCCGCCATCACACCAGTTCCCATTCGATGGTGAACAGCGCGCGCTCTTCCACCTGCTGCTGAAGCTGCACCTCCAACTGGCTGATGAGGTCGTTGCGCTGCGCTTCGACTTCATCCTGCCGGATGAACAGTTCGCGGCGCAGCTTGCTGCGCTTGCCTTCCAGTTCACGCTGGCGTTTCTGGTGCGCCAGCTTTTCTTCCAGCGTGGGCGACGTCGCCGCCGTGCGGCGCACTTCCTTGATCTCGCGGTCGATCTCCTTGATCTCCTGCTCAAGGCCCAGCTTCAGGTCGTCCGCCCAGGCATCCAGCTTCTGCACTTCCTGTTCGAAGTAGCCGAGGTTGCGTTGATTGATCTCCCGCAGCAGTTCGATCTTTCGGCTTGCCACGTCGGCCACCAAGGTGGCGTTGCCCGCGTTGTTGAACAGGCCCGCCGCCTGCGTGGTCGCAGGCAGGCGCAACAGCTTCTCCGGGTCTTCTTCGGCCAACGGGACACCGTCGGTGGTGCTGGCCGCGACCAGGAGGTGCTGCTCCTGATTGCCCAGGGCTTCGACCGAGATCAGCTTCAGCGTGAGCCACCCGGCCTTGCCGCGATACGGCTCCAGGGTGCTGACCTTGGTGCCATAGCCGTCGTAGTCGAACACCAGCTTGGCTCCATCGAGCGCGCGAGTCTTGGCCTGCTGCGTGAGCCACAGCGCCAGCGGATGATTGATGCGGTACAGGTGGGCATCGCCGGATCGGCGCGGCAGTTCGTAGCGCCCAAGTGGGATGACCGAACCGTCGATGCCAGAGAGTCCGCTGGCTTCGATGCCGTCCGGTGCGCGCCGGAGGTCGAAGCCATCGTCGTCAAAGCTGGCGCAGTCGCCCAATTCCGCCCGGCTCAGATCCATCAGCATCCGCTCGAAGCGGCTGCGGGCGCTGCGGCTGTCTTCGGCGCGGACGCGGAGCTTGTCCTGCACTTCCTCGTCGAAGTTCTCCAGCAGAATCTGGCGCGTCTTGACCATCGCTTCGCTGATTTCGCCCGAGAGATCGAGCTGGAGTTGCTCGAAGCTGGCCTTGATTTCGCTTGGGTTCCGGCAGTTCTGATAGATGTCGGCGATGCGGCGTTCGAAGTCCACGCCGGAACCAATCGTGCCCAAAACTTCGTCGCTGGCACCGAACACGCCTTCGAAAAGCTGGAACTTCTGTGCCAGCAGTTCGTAAACGCGGGCATCGGCCTCGTTGCTGCGATCCACGAAGTTGACCACCACGACGTCATGCTTCTGCCCGTAGCGGTGGCAACGGCCGATGCGCTGCTCGATGCGCTGCGGGTTCCAAGGCAGGTCGTAGTTGATGACCAGAGAGCAGAACTGGAGATTGATGCCCTCCGCGCCCGCTTCGGTGGCAATCATCACCGTGCCGCGTTCCTTGAAATGCTCGACCAGTGCCGCGCGGGTGTCGGCGGTCTTGGAGCCGGTGATGTGGTCTGTGCCTTCGTGCCGCTTGATCCAGTCCTTGTAGGTGGCCTGCGCGCGGGAGTCGCTGTTGGTGCCATTGAACAGGACGATGCCGTTGCCGTAGGACGTGTCGGCCAGCAGGCTCAGGAGGTAGTCCTGCGTGCGCCTGGATTCGGTGAAGATGATGGCCTTCTTGGCCGCGCCCAGCCGCTCCAGTTCTGCGAACGCCCGGTCGAGGGCGGTGAGCAGCGCCATGCCCTTGGCGTTGTCGCGGATGCTGGTGGCCAGCGTCTTGAAGTGGCGCAGCTCGTCGATCTCGTTCGAGATGGCGGTGCGCTCTTCCTTGCTTGGCCCGGCCGCACCCGATGCCGGGTCGTCGTCGCCATCGACGAACTCCTCGGCGGTTTCATCCAGCGACTCGTAGTCTTCGTCCAGCTCGTCTGCCAGATCGACCACGGGCGATGCGTCGAGCACGCCTTGCAGGCGTTTGGCCATCGTTTCCAGTGCGCCCGCAATCGCGTGCGTGCTGGACGCCAGCAACTTCCAAAGGACGAGCGAGATCAGCTGCCGCTGACTCTGCGGCAACGCCTGCAGGTTGGGGCGGCGCAGGTACTCGGCGACGAGGCGGGACAGTTCCTGTTCCTCGTTCGACGGGGTGAACTCCTGCACGATGGCCTTGCGCGCCGTGTAGGACACGTAGGGCTGTACCTGCTTGCGCAGGGTGCGTTTGCAGACGGCGGACAGTCGCTCGCGCAGACCGGCGAAGGCTGCATCCCGCCCACCGTTGGTGAACTGCGCGCGAAAGCTGTCGAGATCGCCGAAGACGCGGTCGTCGATGATGCTGACGAGGCCATAGAGTTCAAGCAGCGAGTTCTGCAAGGGCGTGGCCGTGAGCAACACCTTGGAATGGACGTGCGCCATTGCCTCCTTGAGCGTCTTGGCGATGACGTTGCTGGTCTTGTAGACGTTGCGCAGGCGATGCGCTTCGTCGAGAACGACCAAGTCCCACGCAATCTCCTTGATGTCGTTGGCCTTGGCCTTGGCGAACTGGTAGGAGCAGATGATCGGGCCGGAGGCCATCAGGAACGGGTTCTGCTGCTCCTGCTTGCGGATCGCGTTGTAGCTCTTGGCTTCGAGGATCAGCCCTTGCAGGCTGAACTTGTCCTGCAGTTCCTGATGCCACTGCTTGCGCAGGTTGGCCGGGACGACGATGAGAATCCTGCGCCGTCGCTCCGCCCAGCGTTGCGAGATCACCAAGCCTGCCTCAATGGTTTTGCCGAGGCCCACTTCGTCGGCAAGGATGACACCGCGCGAAAGCGGGTTGCGACAGGCGAAGAGGGCGGCATCCACCTGATGCGGGTTGAGATCGACCTGGGAATCGACCAGCGTCGAGGCCAACGACTCCACGGTGTCGCCCGCCGCGCGGCGTGTGAGCAGCCAGGCAACGTACTGCCGCTGGTGCGGTGTCAGAAGCTGTGGTGTCGTCAACGCCGGTTCTCCCCTTTGTGTTCCCTAAGCGACTGGCCCTGATCCAAAGCTCAGTCCGCCTCTGGCTTCTTTTTGCCGATGCTGTCAGCGATCCAGGCATCCAATTCAGACCGCCGGAAACGCCATGTCCCTCCCAACTTGAACGCCGGAATCTCTCCTTTCTGAGCCAGGCGATAGACCGTCCGTTTCCCGGCTTTGAGATAGGCCGCGACCTCTTCGAGCGTGAGGATCTCGCTGTCGACTTCAGTCATTTGGAATCCATGAAGGGCGGCTATATTCGATTGCCAAGTCTGGTCAATTCTACCAAGAGGCAACGCAGACTGGCCAGTTGTGACCGTGGCTATCCGGTGCGCTGGTGGTGCGGCCGCCGCTGATCGTCGGTCAGACGTTCGAAAACACCCGTGGGCATCGGACCGCAGACATTGCGGTGGAAACCGGTAGGAGGCCGGTTCCGATTGATTGCGGCGCCGGAAGACCGGCCGTTTGAGCATCGAGCCATCCGCATCGCTCGGAGAACGGCTCGATGGAAACCACTCGCAATCCCCCGCAGGTTCGGCGCTCCGCTGTGGCGGCCCGTCTTGGTGCGCTGCTGCTGTTTGCCGCCTCGGGATTGCAGCCCGCCATTGCTGCCGACGCCCCCGACAACGTCGCCGAGCGCGAGATGCTCGCCGCGGTGACGCGCCAGCTCGAACTGCTGGACCGCCTCGCCGAACGCGCGACGGTCATCGCGCCGCAGGAGCGGTCCCGCTACCACTTCGACTACGCCCGGTTGCGCGCCGACCTGCAACGCATGCGCGCAGGCGTGCGGGACTACCTCGTTCCCCAGCGCGCCCAGCCGCGCGATCCCGTGCCGTTGGCCGGCGACTACACGCGCAGCGGCGCGGCCAGCGACAAGGAGGCGCCGTCGCCATGACGCCTTCCGCCGATCAGGTCGCCGCCTTCCAGGCCAACGGCGGGTTCGCGCCCGCGGCCGTCTCCACCGTCGTGCTCGGCTTCGTCTTCGCCGTTCTGCTGCTGTGGGGCGTGTGGGCGATGCGCACCGCCTATGTCGGCTGGACCGAGCACCACCTGACCCAACGCCAGTTCCTCGGTGTCATCGTGCGCTTCGTCGCGATGTACCTGGTGCTGGGCTTCTTCCTCCTGTCCTGACCACCATGAAAGGGTGTATCGCCATGAACGCTTCTCAGACCTCTCTTCGTCCCAATGTACGTATCGCCGACCGCATCGCGGCCCCGCTCGTACCACTGGGCATCGCGGCTACCCCGCTGCCGTCATTCGCAGCGCTGCCGACCATGGAAGACCCGTCACGGGGTGCTGGCAGCGGCCTCATGCAGACGCTACAGAACTACGGCTACGACATCGTGCTGCTGATCGCGCTGCTCGTGGTCGCCTCGATGTTCGTCGGCGTCTGCTACCACGCCTACACGCGCTATGCGGAAATCCACACCGGCCGCGCCACCTGGGGCCAGTTCGGCCTGACGGTGGCGGTGGGTGCGATCCTTCTGGTCGTCGGCATCTGGCTGCTGACCAAGGCCACCGGCGTGTTGTAAGGGCTGGCAACCATGGCCGGCGCCCTGGAGAGCCCGCCGCGCGACGGGCTGGTGACCTTCATGCCGCATCGCCTGAACCGCCATCCGGTGGTCGTGCGCGGGCTCACGGCCGACGAGCTGTGGGTCTGCGCCGGCCTGTCGGGCGCGGTCGGGTTCGTGGCCGGCGTGCCGCTGGCCTGGCTGACCCACAGCATTGCGATGGTGCCCACGCTGGTCGTTGCCGGCATCGGCATCGGCGTCTTCGTGGGCGGTGGTCTGTTGCGGCGGTGGAAGCGCGGCCGGCCCGACACCTGGCTGTACCGCCAGCTCCAGTGGCGGCTCGCGCTGCGCTATCCCGCGCTGGCGGCCCACGCGGGCGGCGGGCAACTCATCACCCGCTCGGGCTGGTGGTCCACGCGGCGCCTGCGACCCAACCCGTCCCTGCGTCGAGGTACAGCATGAGCCGATTCAAGAACGAGGTCGCGCACCTGCAGGCGCATGTGAAGACCTTGCGCCTGGCTGGCGCCGCGCTGTTCGTCGTGGTGCTGCTGCTCGGCTTCGGCTGGTGGAGCGCACCCAAGAGCCTGACCATCCACGTGCCGCCCGACCTGCGCTCGGGCAGCACGCGCAAGTGGTGGGACGTGCCGCCGGAGAGCGTCTACGCCTTCACCTTCTACATCTGGCAGCAGGCCCAACGCTGGCCGACCAACGGCGAGCAGGACTACCCGCGCAACCTGCATGGGCTGTCGGCCTACTTCACGCCGAGCTGCCGGGCCTTCCTGCAGCAGGACTACGAATTCCGGCGCAGCAACGGCGAGTTGCGCCAGCGCGTGCGCGGCATCTATGAGATTCCCGGCCGCGGCTACGGCGACGATCCCGCCGCGCGCGTGCGCGCCGTGTCGGCGAACGACTGGATCGTCACGCTGGACGTGAGCGCCGACGAGTACCTGGGCGCCGAGCAGGTCAAGCGCGCACTCGTGCGCTACGCGCTGAAGGTCGTGCGCATGGACATCGATCCCGAGCGCAATCCCTTCGGCCTGGTGCTGGACTGCTATGCGCGTGCGCCCGAGCGCATCGAAACCCCGCCGCCCCCGGCGCCAGCCGGCAAGCCCGCCAGCCCCGGCGCCAATCTGCAGGGAGACACCCCATGAAGCGCTGCTTCCTTCCGGCCCTGGCCGGCGTCCTGTTGTGCCTGGGCTTCGTGCCCGCGGGCCATGCCATCGAAATCCTGCGCTGGGAGCGCCTGCCGCTGGCCGTGCCGCTGGTGGTCGGCCAGGAGCGTGTGGTCTTCATCGAACGCAACGTGCGCATCGGGGTGCCGGCCGGCGTCGGCGAGCAGTTGCGCGTGCAGAGCGCCGGCGGGGCGATCTACCTGCGCGCCAGCGCGCCCATCCCGCCCACGCGGCTGCAACTACAGGACGTGGAGTCCGGCGCGCTGATCCTGCTCGACATCGCGGCTGAGCCGGCGAAGGCGGGCCAGCCCGCGCTCGAACCCATGCGCATCGTCGATGGCGATGTGCCGGCCACCCGCTACGGCGAGCCGGCCAGCCCCTCGGCCACCGCGGACGACGATGCGCAGCGCCTGGCACCAGCCGCCCGCCGCGCAACGCCGGTGGCCGCGGTGCTGACGCGCTACGCGGCGCAGAACCTGTACGCGCCGCTGCGCACCGTCGAGCCCATGGCCGGCATCGGCCGCGTCAACCTGCGCCGCAACCTCGCGCTGGACACCTTGCTGCCCACGCTGCCGGTGCGCGCGCAGGCGCTGGCCGCGTGGCGGCTCGAAGACCAGTGGGTGACGGCCGTGAAGCTCACCAACGCTTCCGGGCGCTGGCTCGACCTCGATCCGCGTGCGCTGCAGGGCGACTTCCTCGCCGCGACCTTCCAGCACCCGACCCTGGGGCCGGCCGGCCGCGCGGCCGACACCACCGTGGTCTATCTCGTCACCCGTGGCCACGGCCTGGCCGAGTCGCTGCTGCCCAAGCTGGCGCCGATCGACGCGACGGTGAACCTGCCGCCGGCAGCGGCGGCCGGCCAGGCCGAAGGAGGAGGAGCGCGCGATGAAAAGTAACCCCCTCCTGAAGTGGCTGCTGATCCCGATGGCGCTGGTGCTGCTGTTCGTCGGCATCAAGCTCTTCTCGGGCGAGCGCAGCGCTAGGCCGGCACCTCCCGGCAGCGCCAACCCGCTCACGCCCGAAGAGATGAAAGCGCTGGGTATCGAAGGCGACACGCCGCGCGATACCGTCGCCACGCTGGTGGCCCAGGTCAAGCAGTTGCGCAACGAGCTGCAGACGGCACTCAACGACAACAAGAACCAGAAGACCGAGAACGAGCGCATGCGCGCGCGGGAAAGCGCGATCGACCAGCGCATCCAGTCCGCGCTCGACGGCGAGCGCGGCCGCCTGCAGCAGGACCGCGAGCAGTTGGCCGGCGACCGCCAGCAGACCCAGGGCCTGCTGCAAGACCTGCAGCGGCGTCTGGACGGCCTCTCCGGCAAGAGCGGCCAGGCCGACCTGCCGGTGGGCCTCGGGCTGGAGGAAGGCGACGGCAAGAGCTTCGGCGGCAACCAGGGCGGCAGTGCGCGCAACACCAACGGCACGCGCTGGGTGGAGCCGGACGATGCGAAGCCCTCGGCGAAGAACGGTAGCAGCGGCGGCCTGAACTTCCCGACCAGCTTCGGACCGGCGCAGAAGACGCTTTCCGATACCGCCGACAACGTGGCAAGCACCGTCGCGGATGCGGGCAGCCGCGCCGTGGGCGCGTCGGCCAAGCCGGTCTACACGGTGCCGTCGAACTCGACGCTGATGGGCTCGATCGCGATGACCGCGCTGATCGGCCGCGTGCCGATCGACGGCACGGTCAACGACCCGTATCCCTTCAAGGTGCTGATCGGCCCCGACAACCTCACCGCCAACGGCATCGACATCCCCGACGTGGCCGGCGCGGTGGTCAGCGGCACGGCCTCGGGCGACTGGACGCTCTCCTGCGTGCGCGGGCAGATTCGCTCGGTGACGTTCGTCTTCAACGACGGCACGGTGCGCACGATGCCGGAGGACGGCAACCGCAACCAGAGCGGCGGCGGCCAGGGCAATGGTGCAAACAGCACGACGCAAGGCGGCCTGGGCTGGATCAGCGATCCCTACGGCATCCCCTGCGTCAGCGGCGAACGGCGCAGCAACGCGCAGCAGTACCTGGGTTCGCAAGCCCTCATCACCGCGGCCGGCGCCGGCGCCGCTTCGCTGATCAAGTCGGACAACGGCAGCGTGGCCGTGGTCGCTAACAGCAACGGCTCGCTTGGCACGGTAGGCATCAGCGGCAACGAGGCGATGGGCCGCATCCTGGCCGGGGGCGTCCGCGACATGGCCGATTGGATCAACAAGCTCTACGGCCAAGCCTTCGCCGCCGTCTACGTGCGGCCCGGCGCCAAGGTCGCGGTGCATCTGGAGCAGCCGCTCAACATCGACTACGACGCCAAGGGGCGCCGGGTCAATCAACGCATCGGAGGCAAGCATGCGTCGGATTTGGATTGAATCGGCCGCGATCCTGTGCGCGGTCCTGGTGCTGGGCGGCTGCGCCACCAGCAAGGACAAGTTGCTGCCGCACGGCGATCACACCATGCTCGACGTGTGGAATCAGGAGACGGGCGGCAGCGCCGGTGGTGGGCAGGCAGCGCGGCAACTGCTCGATGCACGCCAGGACTTGCGCCGGCCGCTGACCGAGGCCGACGTGCAGGCGGTGCCCGCCGCCGCTGCCGCCTACACGCGCACCGCGGCCAACGAGATTTACCGCCAGTTCCGACGCCTGCCGAACCCGGACCTGGTGATGTACGTGTTCCCGCACCTGGCCGGCACCGACCCGGTGCCCGTGCCCGGCTACACCACCGTGTTCCCGCTCTACCAGCGCGTGCAGTACGCGATGCTTGGCGAGCGCCTGGAGGACTACTGATGGCTTGGTCGTTGCCCTGGGCACGCAAGGCCGTCACGCCCGCCGGCCTCGACCTGGATGCCGATGACGCCTGGTCGCAGCATGTCTCGACGCTGGCCGCGCACGGCATTCCCGAGCCCGGCAGCGCGGTGGGCAGCCAGCCGCGCCCGCCGACCACCGAAGCGGACCTGCAGGCGCTCTACGGCGTGGCACCGTCCTTCGCCGACCTGTTGCCGTGGGTGGAGTACCTGCCCGGCTCCAAGAGCATGTTGCTGGAAGACGGCCAGTCGGTTGCGGGCTTCTTCGAACTGGCCCCGGTCGGCACCGAAGGCCGTGAGATGGCCTGGCTGTGGCAGGCACGCGATGCACTGGAGAACGCGCTGCAGGACTCGTTCGACGAACTCGACGAGAACCCGTGGGTGGTGCAGCTCTACGCCCAGGACGAATCGACCTGGGACACCTACCTGCGCGGGCTGGCCGACTATGTGCGGCCGCGCGCCCAGGGCAGCGCCTTCACGGACTTCTACCTGCGTTTCTTTGGGCACCACCTGCGCGCCATTGCCAAGCCCGGCGGGCTGTTCGAGGACACCACGGTGACGCGGCTGCCGTGGCGCGGCCAGGTCCGGCGCGTGCGAATGGTGGTCTACCGGCGCGCGAACGCTGCGACCGCATCGCGGCGCGGCCAGTCCCCCGAGCAGGCGCTGACGACGATCTGCGACCGGCTCGTGGGCGGCCTCGCCAACGCGGGCGTGAAATCCCGCCGCATGGAGGCGGCCGACATCCACGACTGGCTGCTGCGCTGGTTCAACCCGCACCCGACGCTGCTCGGCCCCAGCGCCGACGACCGCGAGCGCTTCTATGCGCTCACGCGCTACCCCGAGGCAGTCGAAGACGGCGAGATCGAGCTGGCCAGCGGAGACTTCGCGCAGCGCCTGTTCTTCGGCCAGCCGCGCTCGGACGTGGCGAACGGCACGTGGCTGCTCGACGGCATGCCGCACCGGATCATCGTGATGGATCGGTTGCGCATGCCGCCTGCGACCGGCCACGTCACCGGCGAAACGCGCAAGGGCGGCGATGCCGTCAACGCGCTGTTCGACCAGATGCCCGAGGACACGGTGATGTGCCTGACCGTCGTCGCGACGCCGCAGGACGTGCTCGAAGGGCACCTGAACCACCTGAGCAAGAAGTCGGTCGGCGAGACGCTGGCTTCGGAGCAGACGCGCCGCGACGTGCAGGAAGCGCGCGGCCTGATCGGCAGCGCGCACAAGCTCTACCGCGGTGCGCTTGCCTTCTATCTGCGCGGACGCGACCTCGCGCAGCTCGACGCCCGCGGCCTGCAACTGGTCAACGTCATGCTCAACGCCGGCCTGCAGCCGGTGCGCGAGGAAGACGAGGTGGCGCCGCTCAACAGCTACCTGCGCTGGCTCCCGTGCGTGTTCGATCCGGCCACCGACAAGCGCCAGTGGTACACGCAACTGATGTTCGCGCAGCACGCCGCGAACCTCGCGCCGGTGTGGGGCCGCAGCCAGGGCACCGGCCATCCGGGCATCACGTTCTTCAACCGCGGCGGCGGGCCGATCACCTTCGACCCGCTGAACCGGCTCGACCGGCAGATGAACGCCCACCTGTTCCTGTTCGGTCCCACCGGCTCGGGCAAGAGCGCCACGCTCAACAACATCCTGAACCAGGTGACGGCGATCTACCGGCCGCGGCTGTTCATCGTCGAGGCGGGCAACAGCTTCGGCTTGTTCGGCGACTTCGCGGCGCGGCTGGGTATAAAGGTGCATCGCGTCAAGCTGGCCCCCGGCGCCGGGGTGAGCCTCGCTCCGTTCGCCGACGCCCACCGGCTGGTCGAAACGCCCAGCCAGGTGCAGACGCTGGATGCCGACGCGCTGGACGAGGACCGCGACGAGGCGGTACAGGCAGCGGATGCCGACGAGCAGCGTGACGTGCTGGGCGAACTGGAAATCACCGCGCGGCTGATGATCACTGGCGGCGAGGACAAGGAAGAAGCGCGCATGACGCGCGCCGACCGCAGCCTGATCCGCCAGTGCATCCTCGACGCGGCGCAGCACTGCGTGGCCGAGCAGCGCACGGTGCTCACGCGCGACGTGCGCGATACGTTGCGCGAGCGTGCCCGCGATACGTCGCTGCCCGAGGTGCGGCGCGCGCGGCTGCTGGAGATGGCGGACGCGATGGATATGTTCTGCCAGGGCGTGGACGGCGAGATGTTCGACCGGCCCGGCACGCCCTGGCCCGAGGCCGACATCACCATCGTGGACCTCGCCACCTTCGCGCGCGAGGGCTACAACGCGCAGCTCTCGATCGCGTACATCAGCCTCATCAACACGGTGAACAACATCGCCGAGCGCGACCAGTTCCTGGGCCGGCCGATCATCAACGTGACGGACGAAGGCCACATCATCACGAAGAACCCGCTGCTCGCGCCCTACGTCGTGAAGATCACGAAGATGTGGCGCAAGCTCGGCGCCTGGTACTGGCTGGCGACGCAGAACATCGACGACCTGCCCAAGGCCGCCGAGCCCATGCTGTCGATGATCGAATGGTGGATCTGCCTGTCGATGCCACCGGACGAGGTGGAGAAGATCGCGCGTTTCCGCGAACTGAACCCGGCGCAGAAGGCACTGATGCTGTCGGCCCGCAAGGAGGCGGGCAAGTTCACCGAGGGCGTCATCCTCTCCAAGAGCATGGAAGTGCTATTCCGTGCGGTGCCGCCCAGCCTGTACCTGGCGCTGGCTCAGACCGAGCCGGAAGAGAAGGCGGAACGCTTCCAGTTGATGCAGCAATACGGCATTGGCGAACTGGATGCTGCCTTCAAGATCGCCGAGAAAATCGACCGCGCCCGCGGCATCGAGTCGCTGGCGCTCGATGCGCTGGCGTGAGGAAAACACCATGCAGGTCGCTCGCTTCATTCCATCCCGCTCAGTCGCATTGGTCGCTGTACTGCTTGTCGTTGCGCTGATCGCGGCAGCCTGGCTGGGCTTACAGCCACAAACGCCGATC
Organism: Burkholderiaceae bacterium; assembly: GCA_004323695.1. Taxonomy (GTDB): domain Bacteria; phylum Pseudomonadota; class Gammaproteobacteria; order Burkholderiales; family Burkholderiaceae_C; genus Rhodoferax_A. The sequence continues at coordinate 26,929 of SCRU01000099.1, read as the reverse complement.
GCCGAAGACGCTTCCACGTCGGCCGAGTTCAGCCAGGCGTCCACGCTGGCACCTGCCGCCGCCAGCGGCCCGCCTTGGCGCTATGGCCGCGACGATGCGCGCTTCACGGTGGTGGAGTACGCCGATCTCGAATGTCCGTTCTGCCGGGCCTACTTCGCGGTGCTCAAGCAGTGGATCGACGTGCACCCCGAGGTGAACTGGCAGTGGCACCACCTGCCGCTGACCACCCACGAGCCGGCTGCGACCGCCAATGCGCGCCTGGTCGAGTGCGTCGGCGAGGCCGGTGGCCCGGCCGCGTTCTGGCAGGCCGTCGAGTGGGTCTACGCGCACACCCGCGGCGACGGCCAGGGCCTGCCCGAGGGCCTGGGCTATCCCGGCATCACGACGGCCGCCCAGCAGTGCCTTGACAGCGACCGCCCCGACACACTGATCCGCGCGCAGTCGGCGAGCGCCGCGCAGGAGGGCATCAAGGTCACGCCCACGCTGCGCCTGCAGGATCGCCAGTCCGGCAAGACGCTGCTGCTGCATGGCCCGGTGGAAGGCGATGCACTGCTGTCGGCCATCGACCTGCTGGCGGCCGGCGGCACCACCAAAACCGCATCGAAGGAAATGCCTGCCGAGTCCCTCGGCGACATGCCCAGGTAGCCGACGATCTTCAAGGCTACGCCGCGGCCCTGGCCGCGCTGATCGATCCCGTTCGCTTTGCATCCCTCGACGCGAACAGCCGCCGCGCTGCGGTGGCGGATGCCCGTTCTTCCTTCGCTTGTTGTTCATCCCACGCGGGTCGCCCACGCCCGCAGGGGCGGCAAGGCGTTCCCTCACCTTCTTTGGAGACTGCCATGCAACCCAAGACCCATGTTGTCGATGGCGTGACCTTCGTGGCCACGCCTTACCGCGCCGGAACCTTCATCCGCGAGGACGTGTTCTGGTGCCAGTTCACCATCACCTGCCAAGGCCAGGTCGAGTACCCCGAAGACGATCCGATCTATGGCACCTATTGGGTGCCTTCCGTCCTCGAACTCGGCCAGCACGGCCTGATCGAAGAGGCGATGGCGCTGGCCCTTGCCTGCGTGTCGGAACACGAGTTCGACTTGAACCCGGACGGCGACGTGCTGGACTTCCGGCCGGAGCTGGTCCTCGTGCGCGATTCCCTGAATCGCCTCGTGCTCACCGGCCAGGTGTGGGGCGCGGGCATCCGCTGGTCCGAGCCCGTCACATCGGACGAGGAAGCGGCCGCCGTTGCCAAGCAGGTCGAAGACCTGAGCGGCGAGGCCTCCTACGAGGCCGGCTGGGACAACTACAGCACAGCCGAGGGCCTGCGCCTGCGTGCCCGCGTGCTCGCCGGCCGCCTAGTCGATCCGTTCTGGCAGGCCCATGCCCGTCGCGCCGTTCAGGCCTCTGCGGCTGCGGCCATGGCTGCGGTCGCCTGATCCCCACGGGAGCTTCGGCTCCCGTTTCTCTTCCTTGCGCTGCTTGCGAAAGCGGGGGGTGCGCAGTGCGCATTCCTTGTCGCAGCGGACATGCCCTCGGAGTTCGACTAGGGGCCTTGCTCTCATTCCCAGGACGCCCGCCATGACGGCTCCCTTCTTCAATTCCATCCCGCGGCTGCCGGCCATGCGCATCGCGTGCGCAGGAGGGCTTCTGCTTGCCCTGTGCGGCCAGGTCGCTTCTGCCGCCGACGTGCTGTTCGTGACCGACAGCCGCCATCCGGTGCAGTCCACGGCCGGCGTGCGGGTGATCGAGCTGGACCTGCCCGAGCGCATCGAGGCTGAGCTGGCGGCCGGTCTGCCCAACGCCCCCAGCCGCGCTGCCGCGCTCGTGCAGCAGCGCCTGCGCGATGGCGGCCAGGCCTTGCATGGCCGGATCGGCAGCGCCTACCAGGGCGTGGCCGATGCCTGGGGGCTGGGCATCGCCAAGGTGCCCGCCGTCGTGGTCGATCGCCGCTACGTGATCTACGGCGAGCCCGACGTGGCGCGCGCCGTGGCTCGCATCGAAGCCCATCGGGAGACGCAGCCATGAAGCGCCTGCTGTCGGCATCGTCGCGCCGCGCTCGCCTTGCCATCGCCTCGGTGCTGCTGGGCGGCGCGGCATCGAGTTTCGCGCTGAACACCGCCACCATTGTGTCCTCGGCCCTGTCGCCGGACTGCATCGAGTACCGCGTCGTCGGCATCTGCTACTGGCTCTTCTGCACCTGGACGGGCTGCACGGTGCGCACATCGGTGAAGGTGCGGCACTACGTGCCGGACGCGGTGGTATCGAGCTACAGCAACACCGGCGAGAACCCGTGGGTCGAGGTCCGCGCGATGAGCACGCCGAACCCGACTGCGCGGGCAGGCGGCGACGGGACAACGAACCACGACAACGAGAACAACCTCGCCAAGTTCAAGAACGCGGACGTCATCGGCCACCCGGGCGGCTACGTGTTCAGCCAGTTCGCGAGTTCCTTCGGCTACTCGTGCGAGGGCGCGGGCACGGCCTTCATGCCGTACCTGCTCAGCACGCTGGACACCATCGCCTGGCGCTACAACATCCCGGAAGCCTTCTACCCCGAAGCACTCTTTCCCGGACGGCGCGAGATCGGCACGCGCACCGGCCTGAACCTGTGGGGCAACGTGTACGCACGCGGGGGCTTCCTGCACCAGACCGATGACCACAAGAGCGGCGCCGTGGTCGCGCAGCGCGCGGGCGACGTCGTGACGCGGCGCAACCAGATCCACGTGTACCAGCCGCTGCTTGCCAACAGCCGCGACGGCTACTGGCCGGCCGGTGCGCTGATGGAAACGGACGCCTCCACGGGCAAGTGGCAGCCGCTCACGCCCACGCTCTCGAACAGTTGCGTGGTCTTCCCGCACAGCGGAAGCCTCACGCAGGCCCAGCAGGGCGACTACGCCTGGGCGCTGTGGCGTCCCTATGCCTGTTGCCAGCGCCGCGGCCAGGTCTTCCTCGGCAGCGTCGATGTCAATTGAGGTGCGCCCATGAAAACGTCTCTCTCCCATCTCGCGCAATGTGCCAAGCCCTACACGCTCAGCATCGCGCTCGCCTGCGCCGTCACCGCTGCGGCGAGCGTCGCGTGGGCGCAGACCCGCATCAATCCCACCAGCGTCGGCGTGAGCGGCAGCGTGATCGGCGACGACGTGCTCTACAGCATCGGCGGCGGCCGCGCCGTGTCAATGGGCGGCGCCGGGAACATGCAGAGCATCGGTGTGGGCATCGGCTGGAACAGCAACCTGATCTGCGGCGACATGAGCATCACGACGACGCTGCAGAACCAGTTGAACGGCATCACCAACGGCTTCCAGCAGATCATGAGCAACGTGATCCAGAGCGCGACCAGTGCCGTCGCCTCACTGCCGGCGCTGATCATCCAGCGCGCCGATCCGGGCCTCTACAACCTGTTGACCAACGGCGTGCTGCAAGCGCGGCTCGACTTCGACCGCAGCAAGCTGACCTGCAAGGCGATGGCCAACCGGATGGCGGACATGGCCGGCGGCCAGGCGGGCTGGGACCAGCTCGCCGAGGGCTTCGCGCTGCGCGACGCGGTGAGCAGCACCGATGCCGTGTCAGCCGTGGAACAAGCCGAATCGAACAAGGGCAACAACGGCGTGCCCTGGGTCGGCGGCAGCAACGCGGGTGGTTCGGGCCAGGGCTCGATCAAGGTGGTCGGCGACGTGACCCGTGCCGGCTACAACCTGCTCAACAGCCGCGGCGTCACGGACACCTCGTCGATTCCGCGCGCTTCGTGCGGCAACCGGCTGACTTGCCAAACCTGGTCCTCGCCGCAGGCCGCAGCGGACTTCGCCACGCGCGTGCTCGGCGAGCGCGAGCAGCGCACCTGCGAGACCTGCACCAAGACGCAGACGACGCCCGGCGTCGGCCTGACGCCGGTGATCCAGGAAGAGTACGAAACCAAGCTGCAGACGTTGCAGGGTCTCGTGACCGGCTCGACGCCGATGACGGTGGCGAACCTCGAAGCCGCCGGCAGCAATTCGCTGCCGATCACCCGCGGCGTGATCGAGGCGCTGCGCGACGAGCCCGATCAAGACCTGCTCGGCAAGCGCCTGGCGTCCGAGGCCGCGCTGTCGAGCGTGCTGGAGAAGGCCTTGCTGTTGCAGCGCACGCTGCTCACCGGCAAGAAGGAGCCCAACGTCGCCGCCAACGATCTGGCCGTGAAGGCGGTCGATCAGGAGAACACCGCGCTGGAACAGGAGATCAACAACCTCAAGACCGAGCTGGAGCTGCGGCGCACGCTGGCCGGCAATTCGGCGATGGCGATCGTGCAGCGGCACGACACCCGCGCCGCCGGCTCGCGCGGCATCTTCGAGGGCGACACCACGCGCGACCGGCTCAAGGAAGTGCAGAAGCCGAGGAACAACTGATGGCCGCGCGCGCATGGACCTGGCTGCGGCCCGCCTGGCTGTTCAACCGGCGCGTGGCCGTCGCGCTGCTGTGGGTGCTGGCGGTCGCCGGCATTGCCGCGGGCGTGAACGTCGTCGGCCTGCATGTCGTCGGCAGCATCGACGGCTGGGAGCGGTGGCTGCGCGAGCACTCGGCCCACTTCCTGGTGTGGCGGCTGCTGGTCTACGCGGCCACGGCCTACGGCTGGTGGTGGATGCGTCGGCGCCTGCGCGAGCGCGAGCCTTCAGCCGAGGCGCACCAGCGCCTGCTGCGCGTCGAGATCGCGGCCGTCGTCACTCTCGTGCTGCTCGAAGGCAGCCAACTGCTGCGCAGCGGCTGAACGACTGAGGCGAGGAGCACGCCATGACCCTCTACACGACCGACTACCTGGAGTATTACCTGACGCTCGTCGGGTGGATCGTCAACAACGGCATCTGGAATATCTTGGTGGCCAGCGGCGTGTTCGCGCTGCCCTTCGTGGTGATCGTCGTGCAGGAGTGGCTGCGCGCACGCGCGGAAGGTGCCGACGAGGGCAACAAGGGCGTGCTGTCCTCGATGCGCATCGAGAACCGCGTGTGGGTGGCGATCGTCGTCATCCTGTTCGCGGGCGTGCCTTTCATCCCGGTCGACCTCAGCACGATCCGCTTCGACACGACGCGCTCGGCGCAATGCCAGTTCAGCGTCCCGCAGCCCAACGACACGGGCTGGTCGAACGCCTACACCACGCTCAACAACCAGAGCGCGCTGGTGCCGGTGTGGTGGTTCTTCATGCACTCAATCTCGAAGGCGGTCACAGGCGGCGCGGTAGCGGCGATCCCCTGCGGCACGGACCTGCGGCAGATGCGCATGGACGTGGATGCGACGCGCATCGACGACCCGGTGCTGGCCCAGGAGGTGGGCGACTTCGTGCACGACTGCTACGGCCCGTCGCGGGCCAAGCTGTTCATGAGCCGGCCCACGCTCTCCGACGACGACATGAACGACGTGACTTGGATCGGGTCGAGCTACTTCCTGGACAACGCGGGTTTCTACGACACCTACCACTCCAACACGCCCCGCACGGCCTGGCCCTACGACGCGACGCGCGATGCGGGGCTGGCCCAGGTGGACAGCGGCGGGGGCTACCCGACCTGCAGGCAGTGGTGGTCCGACGGCAACAGCGGCCTACGTGCGCGCCTGCTGGCCCAGGTCGATCCCGACCTGTTGACGCGCATCGGCCGCTGGGCGGGCTTCCTGTCACAGGCCGAGGTGAACGACTCGGTGATCCGGGCCGTGGTCTCGCCACGGCAGCAGAAGATGAACCAGGGCTCGGTCTACACCGACTACGGCGGGCAGATCGAGAAGACGCTGCCCAACATCGTGACGCGCGGCGCCGGCGATCTGGGCATGACGATGGGCTCGCTCGGCTTCTTCCCGGCGATGGATGTGGTGCGGCAGGCGTTGCCGATGGTGCTGTCGCTGCTCAAAATGGCGCTGGTTGTCTGCATCCCGCTGGTGCTGGTCTTCGGCACCTACGAGCTGAAGGCGCTGGTCGCGGTGAGCTGCGTGCAATTCGCGCTGTTCTTCGTGGACTTCTGGTTCCAGCTCGCGCGCTGGCTTGACTCCACCATCCTCGATGCCCTCTACGGCTGGGGGTTCGGTGCAAACCGGCCGCACAGCAACTTCGATCCGCTGATCGGGCTGAACAACGCCTTCGGGGACATGCTGCTCAACTTCGTCATGGCGACGATGTTCATCGTCCTACCTGGGTTTTGGGTGGCAGCGTTGGGCTGGGTGGGAGTGCGGGCGGGGAACGTCGTTCAGATGATGACGATGGCAACCGATGGAGCAAAGTCGGCGGGTGCGAAGGGACCGGGAACGATCTCGAAGTCGCTGAGGTAGGAGCCGCCTTTCACGAGTCTTCGTTCGGGTCGCCTATGTCGATCCGAACATCGCCTCGATACAGGCCGAATCCAGCGGCACCGGTCTTCCACTCAGTCTCTTGCTCTTCATCCCATTCGGCATTGCGGGCAGTCCATGCTGCGGCGACGGCAAACAGAAGCAGCAACGCGAGCCAGAACGCGGCGTAGAGCAGGACGCCGATTACGGCGAGCTTGACGACAAGCAGCACGGTATTGGCAGCGCCAGGTGCCCATCCGCGAGAGAGCAACCAACCATTGGCCCGCCGATCCAAACGCGCACAGCCTCGCCAAGTCCGGCCCAGCGTGCGGCCGAGTCGTTCTGCGAAGGTGGTCCGTGCGGCGGTCTTCATGATGGCTGCCTCATGGTCGTGCTGTGCTTTGCTCGCTTGATTGAATCCTGCGTAAGCTTTCAACCCATGGTGGAAATTCTGTGCAACATCTAATCACGCCGAACATGAAGGTATCCGGCGCATCAGCCTTTGCGTTCGCTCTGCCAGTCGGCTTTGCTCGCTGCCACAAGCTCGGCCCAATCGTCCGGCGGGTTGCCGCGTCCCAGCATCTTCTCGAACACCGCGTAGGGGTCGGACTTGCTGCCCGCCGATCGCAAGGTCTGCTCATCGTTGACCCAGGCGTACACGATGACCTTCGCCTTCGAGTCGTAGCGGAAGAACAGCCGATACCGCCGACCGAGCTTGGCCCGCCGCCAGTGGCGGTAGTCTGGCCCCATGGTGTTGCCCTGCCGGTATTCGTCGCGCGCCGGATCGCTCGGCACCACGTCCTGTATCAACTGGACCAGGGCCCGGAAGAACTTGACGTTGGCGTTGGACGCGAAGCCCTTCGGGTCGTTCTCCTGCGCACGCAGCACCGCCGCGCGCAGCTTCGTCAACTGCTCGATCAGGTTGTCGTGAAAGAGCAGCGTCCAGCCATGCTGTTGCATCAGATTTCCACGTCCTCATCGAAGTCATCACCCAGGACAACCTTGTGGCCTGCGTGCTCCAGCATCGTGCGAGCCAGATCCTCCGGCAGGCCGCGGATGTTCCGGCCAGCCTCGATGTCGCTGGCCAGCAAGGTCAGGAATGCGGCGATGGCGGGGTCTTCATGCTCGGCATCGGCACGGGTCACGACCACTTCGCTACCGCGAAGGTCGAACGCCACCTTGCCGCCGGTGTCCACGCCCAGCACCTGCCGGATGGACTTGGGCAGCGTGATCTGACCCTTTGAGGTCAGCGTCGCGATTTCATGGATTTCGGGCATGGCAGCACTCCTGATGGCAATGCCTGGATGGTAAGGAAGTTTCCTTACGCTGTCAATGTGAGGGCGCATGGTGCTGTTTCCGGGTGGATGAATCGGCTCCATCGTAGGGACAGCACAGCCTGCCTTCCCGCATCAATCCGCCTTGGGCCAGGCCCGCATTGGTTGTGGCTGGCTCGCCTCGGTTGCTCTATATCCAAAGGCTTCCTAAAGGCCAAAGGGCTGGGGAAGGGGCAAGGGAATGGGGCCAAGGGGAATGGCCCTACCCGAAAAGGCCAAAAGGCTCTCCCGACCCGCCCGCCGTCCGGGGTTCGCCATGCTCTCGTTGTTCCAACGCAAACGGCCGCCGTCTACCTCTGGCGCCGCGCCGACACCCACACCTCCCGCCGATCCCGGCAAAGGGCTGATGCGGCCGGAGCCGGCCGCATCGCTGCTGGCGACACCACGCCGGCAGCTGCTGCTGGAACACATCTGGCAGCGCACCTCACTGTCGCGCCGCCAGTTCGCCACGCTGTATCTCGGCCCGCTGGAGCGCTACGCCGAGCTGGTCCAGCAGTTCCCCGCCTCGGAGGCCCATCACCATGCCTACCCGGGCGGCATGCTGGACCATGGCCTGGAGATAGTCGCCTACGCCCTGAAGCTGCGGCAGTCGCACCTGCTGCCCGCCGGCACCACACCGGAGGCACAAGCGGCCCAGGCCGAAGCCTGGACGGCCGGCACCGCCTATGCGGCGCTGTTGCACGACGTCGGCAAGGTCGCCGTCGATCTGCACGTGGAGTACGCGGACGGCACGGTCTGGCATCCCTGGCACGGCCCGCTGCGACGGCCGTACCGCTTCCGCTACCGGAAGGAACGCGAGTACCGGCTGCACAGCGCCGCCACCGGCTTGCTCTACGCCCGGCTGCTCGATCCGGGCATCTTCGACTGGCTCGCCGGCTACCCCGACCTGTGGGCCGCGCTCCTGTACGTGCTGGCCGGCCAGTACGAGCATGCCGGCACGCTCGGCGAGCTGGTCGTGCAGGCGGACCAAGCCTCGGTAGCCCAGGAACTCGGCGGCGATCCCAGCAAGGCACTGGCCGCGCCCAAGCACGCCCTGCAGCGCAAGCTGCTCGATGGCCTGCGCTTCCTGCTGCGCGAGGAATTCAAGCTGAACCAGCCCCAGGCTTCGGACGGCTGGCTGACCCAGGATGCGTTGTGGCTGGTGAGCAAGACCGTCTCGGACAAGCTGCGCGCCCATCTGCTGCAGCAAGGCATCGACGGCATCCCGGCCAGCAACACGGCGGTGTTCAACGTGCTGCAGGACCACGGCATCGCCTTGCCCACGCCGGACGGCAAGGCGATCTGGAAGGCCACTGTCGCGAGCGATGCCGGCTGGTCGCACAGCTTCACGTTCTTGAAGCTGTCGCCTGCGCTGATCTGGGAGGCAGCCGAACGGCCCGCGCCCTTCGCCGGCCAGGTGCAGGTCGAGCAGGAGCAAGAGGACATGGCGCAGCAGGTTCCCGCAGCGCTTGGTGCGGCTCGCACGAAACCAGAGCCTGCCCTGAGCGGCGAGTCGCCGGTCACGCCAGTGATGACGGCAGCGGCGGCGGACAACGGCGTCGGTGCGCTGCTCGATCTACTGGATATGGCACCTGCCGCGTCGGCACCGCTCCCGATGCCGCCCGAGCCCGTCGCCGACGCGCAGGCAGACGCCGAAGGAGATTCCCGGGCCAGCGCGGTGGCGCCGCCGCCGGCACCGCCAGCCTCGGCACCTCGGCCACAGGCCGAGCCCTCCGGCGAAGACTTCATGGCCTGGCTGACCCTGGGCGTGCGGTCGCGCAAGCTCATCATCAACGACGCCAAGGCCCTCGTGCATACCGTCGCCGGCACGGCCTACCTGGTCAGCCCCGGCGTGTTCCAGCGCTACGCCCAGGAACATCCGCAGGTGGCGACCATCGCCAGGCAAGAGAAACTGGAAGCGTGGCAGTGGGTGCAGAAGCGCTTCGAAAAATTGGCGGCGCACCGCAAGCAGGCCAGCGGCCTCAACATCTGGACCTGCGACGTGACCGGCCCGCGCAAATCGCGGCGGCTGCACGGCTACCTGCTGGCGCGGCCTGAGCCACTATTCGGGGAAGTGCCGCTCGATAACCCCTACCTGCGTCTCGCCAACGAGGCCCCAAAGCGGGAAAATCCCGCAGTTCAAAACGATAACGACAAGCAGGGATAGGTAAGCAGCCAAGCCCATGGCCGGCTTCAGTCCTCTGACTTGGAGGGAGCCGGTTCGGCCAGCTTGGCTTCGGTCAGGGCCATCAGGTGGGCGGAACTGCATTTCAGCGCACGGGCAATTCTGAGGATCATGGGGAGCGTAGGCGTGTGCTCGCCACGCTCGATCTTGCCCATATGGGACCGTTCGATGCCAGCGATGTGAGCCAGCGTTTCCTGGGCGATGCCCTGGTCGGTTCTCACTTCGCGAACGGCAGCTCCAAACGCGATGGCGGGTTCGGCTTCGTAGGTGGTGGCTCCGGGGGGTCGGCCTCTCTGAATCGGACGTTTTTGCATTAGCAAAAGCGTCGACGATGGACTCGCTATAAACCACGTTAAACTTAACTCACAGGCGCGATTGCACGTTTGATGCTTGCGCCATGAGTTTTCTGCCCTGGGAAGGAACTGGACGTGCCATCAAACGATGCCGCCGCCGCAATCCGGGTCGCCGTGCTCGGCGAGTGGGTGCCTTCACAGCTTGCCGACGTGCTGGCGCTGCAGCGCGCCGAAGAGCCTGAAACTGCCACCGCGCTGGTCGAATCCGGCGCCACTGCGCCAGCGGGTGAATCGATGCGGGATAGCTTCGACTTCGCGCTGTCGCCGGCGGCCATGAAGTGGCCGGGTTGGGTATGCGAACCGTTGTGGCATGACATGCTCGCAGTCGCCGTCGCCAAGCGCTCCCATCTCTTGGTCTACCGCGAAGTGCCATGCCACGAATTGCTGAAGCAGCCAATCATCAGCGCACAGTCGTCTACTGAAGAACTGTGGCATGCCGAGGTGCATCGACTATTCAAGGATGCACCACAGGCCCTTGAGCAGACGGTTGGCACCTTCGACATGGCGATGACGCTCGTTGCCGCGGGCTACGGCATCACCATCGCACCCGCCACGCGGTTGGCCGGCTACCAGTCCCGAGGCATCGCGGTACGACCACTGGCCGGCGCTCCGATGGTGATCATGGCCTATTTGCTGCACCCCTGCGCAGCCCTGACCGAGCCCCAGGAACGATTCGCGCGCCGCGCCCGCTCCGTGTCCTAACGCAGGTGCAGCGACCGCGTGCCGCTACGCCACGTACTGCGGCGACCACTCGCTTTCCTTCACGGTCGTGCTTACGGCCATGATCAGCTTGTCGAGGTTGGTGGCGGTGACGCTTTCCAGGGCGGAGCGGCCACGGAGCGTTGCGCGCGGCTGCAGGAGCGCTTGGTAGATCTGCCAGGGGTCGGCGCCCCGGCTCAGCTTGAGCACCGCCTGAATCAACGCGTGCTTGACCGGATCAAGATGCCAGTCGGGGACGCGCTGGCCGCGGTTGCCCAGGTTCAACGCCAATAGGTTGCCGGCTTTGATTTCGTAGCTGATCCACCGCCGCGACTTGCCGGCCATCTTTGCGTACTCCGCGACCGGCAGGTTGTGCGCGGCCTCGAAGACGTCGACCAGTGCCATCCGCTCGCGCTGGATGTCGGACAGCGGTTCCTCCATGACGGAGCGCGGCAACGGCACTGCCGGCAGCCGATGCGTCTCGGCCGACACCAGTGGCATCGCGTCTCCCGGTTTCGTCACGATCAAGATCGGCGCGGGCTCGGCCGCAGGCTTGCGAGACTCATTGGCGGCGGCTTCGTCCGCAGAGACGACGGACACGCCTTCCAGATGGATCGTGAGCGGCACGCTTGCAGCTTCGACCAGGTTCTGCTCGAACAGGTCGAGACGATCGGCCCAGTCCTGCATCATGCGCCGCCGCTGCTCCACGTACTCGGCGTGGTTGTAGGTCGCGCTGACCTTGTTGGGATCGACGTGCGAGAGTTGCGCGTCCACCCATACCTTCGGGTAGCCGATCTCGTTGAGCGCGGTGGACATGGTGCCGCGGATGCCGTGCCCGGTCAGCATGTCGCGGTAGCCCAGGCGCTTGAGCGCGCTGTTGAGGGTGTTCTCGCTCATGCGCTTCTTCATCTCGCTGTCGTGCCGGAACAGGAAATGCTGGGCCGGCTTGAACTGCTCCAGCATGTGGCGGACGATTTCCATTGCCTGCACCGACAGCGGCACGATGTAGGGCGGAATGTCCTTGGGAAGCTGACGCTTCCTGCGCATGTCGACCTGGAGTTGCTTCACCACCTCGGGTGGGATGATCCAGAGACCGCGATCAAGGTCGAATTGATCGGGCGTCGCAAGACGCAGTTCGCCGGTGCGCACGCCGGTCAAGAGCAGCAAGCGCAAGCCAAGCTGGGTCTGCAACCGCCCCCTGTACTTGCGCAGCCGCTGCAACAGCTTCGGCAGGTCGGCCATGCGCAGGAACGGGTTGTGGTTCACCGGAGGCAGCGGCAGCGCCACCACGTCGAGGTCGGACGCCGGGTTCTGCTCCAGGTCCGGCACGATCACGAGCGCGTAGCGGAAGAGTTGGTTGAACCAGGTACGGACTTTCTCAGCGACGGACAGCGCCTTGCGCTTTTCGATCTTGGCGATGACCTCCAGCAGATCAGGCCGCTTGATGTCGTAGATGGAGCGCTTGCCCAGCGCTGGCAGCACGTCCTTGGCGAACACCCGCGGCAGGATCGAGAGCGTGGTCTGCCGCCCCTTCTTGAGACTGAGTTCGCGGTGGGACAGCCACTTCTTGTAGATGGCGTCGAAGGTGTGTTCGCCGGCGAGCTTGGCCGCTGCGCGCTTTTGCTTGCGGTGCCGGTGCGGATTGATGTCCTTGGCTACGAGTGCGCGCGCTTCATCGCGCAGGGAACGCGCGTCGCGCAGCGACACCTCCGGGTAGTTGCCCAGCGACATCCGCTGCTGCTTTCCAAGCCAGTAGTAGCGGAAGTGCCAGCTCTTGTTGCCTGCGGGGGAGACGGCCAGGGAGAGGCCGTCGATGTCGGGAAGGGTGTACGCCTTTCCGGTGGTCTTGGCTTGCTTGACCACCAAGTCTGAGAGTGCCATGCGCTTGCTCCTGAACGAGTCAGGAAGCAGATGCTGTTCACCTCAGCCGCGCCCCTCCATCAACAATCCGGCATCCGCACAACCCTCAAAAAGGACTTGTTTGTGGACTTAAAAGTCCTGGCTGTCAGCGGATCGCTGCGGACGACCTTGGAAGACCGGAGGCTGAAAAATCGTTGCGGGACAACGACTTACAAAACTCCTTGGATTTCCCTGGAAGTCCTCAGAATGATGCAGTGGAGCGGGTGAAGGGAATCGAACCCTCGTATGAAGCTTGGGAAGCTGCCGTTCTGCCATTGAACTACACCCGCGACAGGCGTGAATTCTACTGTGGCTTCTGGCCCCGTGCCGTGGGATAGCGCCACGGCGTGAGGACCATCATCCCCACCGCGACCAACGCCGCGCTGGTTCAGTACGCCAAAGCAGGGGCCTCGGCCGGCGCGGTAGAGCCGGCTTCGGTGACGCGCCGGGCCAGATGAGCCAGCGCCTGTTCCACCTGATCAACGAGGATCAGGCACAGGTCGCCTGGCTCCAGGCGCTCCAGCGCGGCATCGATGGCGGCAAATTCGCCGCGTATTTCCGTGATGTAACTCGCGCGTTTGGCTTGTGCCAGCCCGTTGCGCAGCAGAGCAAGCACTTCGCCGTCGGCCCGGCCCCGCTGACATGCGTCCTGAAAAAGCAGAACGTCGTCGAACGCGTCGCCAAGAATGCCGGTTTGTTCCCGGATGTCGTCGTCGCGCCGGTCGCCGGCACCGCTGATGACGACCGAGCGGCGCCTGGCGGGCAGGGCGTTCACGGCGGCGACCAGCGCCCGCATGGCGTCGGGATTGTGACCGTAGTCGGCGATCACGGTGGCGCCCCGGTACTCCATCATGTTGAAGCGGCCCGGAACATTGCCGGCGTCGGTGCTGAAACTGGCCAGGCCGCGGCGTACCGTGTCCCAATTTAGTCCGATGGCCCAGGCGGCGGCGACCGCGGCCATGACGTTTTCAACCTGGAATCCGATGCTCCCGTTGCGCGTGACCGGGATCTCGCTCAAGGCGATGTGCTCGCGCCAGGATCCTTCCGCTGCCACGATCGCGCCGTCGTCGACATAGACCGTGCGCTTGCCTTGCGCCCGCTGCGTGGCCATGGCGGGATGATGATGGTCTGCCGCGAAGAAGATGATGTTGCCCGGGCAGCTTGGCGCCATGGCACGCACCATGGGGTCGGCGGCGTTCAGCACTGCGTAGCCGGCGGGAGCGACGTTCTGCACGATGACGCGCTTGAGTACCGCCAGATCTTCCACGGTGGTGATGTAGTTGAGCCCCAGGTGGTCCCCGGCGCCGATGTTCGTCACCACGGCCACCTCGCAGCGGTCGAAGCCCAGCCCCTCACGCAGAATGCCGCCGCGCGCGGTTTCAAATACGGCGGCATCCACGTCGGGGTGCATCAGCACGCTGCGGGCGCTTTTCGGGCCACTGCAGTCACCGCTGTCGATTTGCTGGCCGTTCACATACACGCCATCGGTGTTGGTCATGCCCACACGCAGCGCGCTGCTGGCCATCAAGTGGGCAATCAGGCGCGTGGTGGTGGTCTTACCGTTGGTGCCGGTGACCGCCACCACGGGTATGCGGCCGTCATCGCCATGGGCAAACAAATGCGAGACAATGGCTTCGCCGACCGGGCGGCCCTTGCCAAAGGATGGCGACAGATGCATGCGCAGCCCGGGGGCCGCGTTGACCTCCACGATGCCGCCATGCTGTTCACGCATCGGCCGAAGCACGCTCTCGCACACCACGTCCACCCCGCACACATGCAGGCCGACCATGCGCGCTGCGGCGACGGCGTTGGCTGCGACTTCCGGGTGCACGTCGTCGGTGACGTCAGTGGCGGTACCGCCGGTGCTGAGGTTGGCGTTGTTGCGCAACACCACGCGGCGGCCTTTCGCTGGCACCGATTGCGGCGCCAGTCCCTGCGCGTTCAGGCGCGCCACGGCGATTTCGTCGAAGCGGATCTTGGTCAGCGACGTGCTGTGTCCTTCGCCGCGCCGGGGGTCGGTGTTGACCCGATCCACCAATTCGCGCACGCTGTGGATGCCATCGCCGATCACATGAGGGGGGTCCCGCCGGGCCGCCGCAACCAACTGTTGGCCGACCACCAGCAGGCGAAAATCATTGCCGGAGAGGTATTTTTCGACCATCACTTCACCCACCTCGGCGGCCGCGCGAAATCCGATTTGCAGGTGCTCGCGATTGGTAATGTTGACTGTTACCCCCTTGCCCTGATTGCCATCGCGCGGCTTCACGACGACCGGCAGGCCGATATCACAGGCCGCGGCCCAGGCGTCGTCCGCGTCCTTCACGGGGCGGCCGATCGGCACCGGAGCGCCGGCGGCGTGCAGCAGGCGTTTCGTCAGTTCCTTGTCCTGTGCAATGGATTCGGACACCGCACTGGTGGCGTCCACCTCGGCCGCCTGAATGCGGCGCTGGCGCGAGCCCCAGCCAAATTGAACCAGACTGCCCCGGGTTAGTCGGCGCCAGGGGATGCCGCGCGCGGCGGCGGCATTGACGATCGCCCCGGTGCTGGGGCCAAGGCGCTCTTCTTCATCGGTATCGCGCAACTGCGCGATCGATGCATCCACATCGAAGCTGTTGCCTTGCAGCGTTGCCTGCACCAGCTTCTCTGCCAATTCAAATGCCAGCCGACCCACGGCTTCTTCGCTATAGGCCACAACCACCTGATACACGCCGATGTCCACCGTGGCCGTCGTGCGGCTGAAGGTGACGGGGCATCCGGCCTGGATCTGCAGCGCGAGTGCAGCGGCCTCCAGCACGTGCGCCAGTGCGACGGGACCTTGGTAGCCGCTCGGCCGCAGCGCGCCGACGGCGGGAAACAGCTCGCGCAATCTGGATTCGAAGTCGGGCAGGTCGGCGATGGCGCGTTCGATCGGAGCGCAGGACACGATCGCCTCCAGCGCCGTGTGGCGGGACCAGAGGTTGGGGCCGCGCAGGGCACGGATACGTGAGACTTCCATGTCGGTATCTTTCGATCTTGGCTTGTTGTTGTTGTGCTCAACCGGCCGCAAGCAACTCGGGTTCGGCAAAGTAGGGCTTCAGATCGGCTTCGAAGGTCTCGATGCCGACGGCGATCAAATCAGGAGAGATGTTCAACGCCCAGGCCGAGGCAACGGCTGGCAGAACGCCTGGGCGCAGCGTGTCCGACGGCGCGCCGTGGCCGTCGCGGTGGGTCAGCCGATCCAGTCTTGCCAGCCGGGTTTCGGCGGCTCCGCTCGCAAGCACGACCTGACCGCCCCGAACAAACACGGCCCGCCCGCCGCCTGCGCGGTGCGTGGCGATGGATGGAATGTCCGGATCGTCCGCATAGAAAATGACTTCACCGTCGCACAGTGTGGCAAGTTCCGCCACCAGCGCATCCGCGGCATTGAGCACCGCCACCCCGTCCGGCAACACCACGTCCACCTGGGTTCGCAAGACCCTGGCGAGTTGCTCCGGGGTAAAGACGTCGAATTCAGCCAGTTCGTGGACACCATCCAGATCGGTCACGACACCGACTTGGCAGCGGTCGTAAGCCAGGCCGTCGCGCAGGATGGATTCAGCGCCGTTTTCGATCACGGCAGCCTCGACTGCCACGTTCATCAGCAGCCGGCGTCCTGATTCGAAGCCGGCGCAGTTCACCTGCGCGACCCGGCGGCGGTCGAGAAACAGGCCGTCCTGGCAGGCCAGTCCCACATAGCGGCCGCTCAGGTGGGCCAGCCATGCCACCAGCCGGGCGATTGTTTGCGTGCCTTGAGATCCGGCGACACCGACAACCGGAATGCGGCCTGCGGCATTGCTCGTATCTTCGGGGAACAGATGATCGACTATGGCGCGGCCGACCGGCCGGGGGGCGCCCACAGCCGGTTTCAGATGCATCAGCAGACCGGGCCCGGCGTTCACCTCGACCACGGCGCCGCCCTGCGCCTGCAACGGCCGCGAAATGTCCTCGGCGACCACGTCGATTCCCGCAACATCGAGTCCCACCACGCGTGCCGCCAGTGAAACAGCGTGGGCAACCGCCGGGTGAACGGTATCGGTGCAGTCGATTGCCACGTTGCCGTTGCGCTGGATCAGCACCCGACGATCGGCGGCAGGGATGTCGTCCGGCGTCAACCCCTGACGTTGCAGTTCGAGCAGGATGTTCTCGTCGGTACGGGTTTCGACCAGGTTGAGTGGGCAGTCTTCCGCCAGGCCGCGCCGGGGGTCAGTGTTGATCTGGCCATCCACCAGCTCCGCCACCGATGAGTGACCGTCGCCGACGATCCAGGCCGCGTCGCCGCGCGCGGCTGCCACCAGCCGGCCGCCCACGACCAGCATCCGGTGCTCATGGCCACGTGTAAATTGCTCGACCATCACTTCGCTGCCATGCAGTTGCGCCACTTCGTACGCGGCGCGCACATCTGCTTCGCACGTCAAATCCAGGGCCACTCCCCGGCCATGGTTGCCATCGGTCGGTTTGACCGCCACGGGCAGGCCAATATCCTGTGCGGCTGCCCAAGCGGCGTCGGCGCTGCCCACTATTTCGCCGTCGGGGACCGGAACACCGCAGGACTTGAGCAACTGCTTGGTCAGGTCCTTGTCACTCGCGATCCCGGCGGAAATGGCGCTGGTAAGCTCGGTTTCGGCCGTCCATATCCTGCGCTGGGCGGCGCCGTAACCCAACTGCACGAGGTTCCCCTCATTCAGCCGGATATGCGGAATCCGGCGATCGCTTGCCGCGGCCACGATGCTCGCGGTGCTCGGGCCGAGATAGCTGTCGTCCACCTGGGCCCGCACCAGTGCGACGGCAGCGGGGACATCGACAGGTTGCTGATTGATCGTCGCCATGAGCAGCCGATGTCCTTGCGCCAGCGCAGCGCGGGCAACATGCTCGTCGCGCGCGCGGAACACCATGCGATAGACACCGCGCCGGGATGTGCTGCGAGTCTGGCCGAAACCCGTCGGCATGCCGGCCAGGTTGAGCAACTCGATCACCACGTGTTCCAGAACATGGCCCATCCAGGTACCGCTCACCAGGCGCTGCAAAAAGCCGCCGCGCTCGCCGACGCCGCAGTGGTGTTCCGCCAGAGCCGGCAGCAGGGCTATCAGTCGGTCGTTGAAGCCGGGCAGCACATGGGACGGGCAATCCTCGAGCTCACCGAGATCGAGCCAGACTTCGAGCGCGGGCCGGTAAGTCCAGATGTTGGGGCCGCGCAAATAGGTGATGCGAAGCAGCTTGATGTCGTTTTTCATGCTCATGTTCAGCGGTTTCGATACGGCCAACCGACTGCGGGCAGGCCGGCTCGCCGGTCGATGCGCAATTGCGGGTCCCTGAATCCGGGTGCCATCGGCGGCCGGCGCGCCACATCGGCGAGAATTCCATATGCCCATGCGCCAGCGAGGCTACGCTGACGGACCAGGGGTATGGAAACAAAATGCAATTTCACGATTCAATTGACGCCGGCAAGTCAGATCCGGAACCCGCGCGAAATGAGCTGCGCGAACGGCTCCCACCCGATGAAAACGTCTTGAGCACGCTGTCGGTTGACTTGGACCAGCGGCTTTGTTTTGCCAAAGGGCTGGTGGCGTTGACGAATCGGCGCCTGTGGGCTTGCGAAGCCGACCCGGCGTCGGGGGAGCGCCAATGGCGCAGCTGGACTCTGGGCGCAGGGCTGACACTGCGCCACTTTGACCATGCCGGCGTGGGCACCATCGAGCTGCACGACGCCCGGACCCGGCTGGCGCGCTGGCGCTTTACGCTGGCCGTCAATGTTCAGGCGCTGCGCCTGATCAGGCAGTTTGACCTGCAATCCGCCGCGCTGTTGCGCGGCGATCCGCAGATCGAGGACGAGCCCGCGCTGTGTCCACAATGCAAATTGCCGCTGCCGCCCGACAGTGACGAGTGCCCGGTGTGTGCCCGGGAATTGCACACGCCGCCGTCGAGTTGGGTGCTGCTGCGCCTGGGGCGTTTTGCCCGGCCGTACCGAAAGCAGCTCATCGCGGGATTCACGCTGATGCTGGTGGCCACGGCGGCGACCCTGATTCCGCCGTATCTGACCATTCCGCTGATGGACGATATCCTGATCCCGTTTCAGGACGGGAAGGAAATCCAGCCCTGGCTGGTCACGGCCTATCTGGGGGGGTTGCTGGGTTCGGCCTTGCTGGGATGGGGACTGAATTGGGCGCGCACCTACATCCTGTCGCTGGTGTCCGAGCGGATCGGCGCAGACCTGCGCACGGCCACTTTTGATCACCTGCTGTCCCTCTCGCTGGATTATTTCGGGGGCAAGCGCACGGGCGACCTGATGGCGCGCATTGGCTCGGAAACCGATCGGATCTGCGTTTTCCTGTCCCTGCATGCCCTGGATTTCGCCACCGACGTCCTGATGATCGTGATGACGTCCATCATCCTGTTTTCCATCGACCCGTGGCTGGCGCTGGTCACGCTGGTGCCGCTGCCATTCATCGCGTGGATGATCCACACCGTGCGCGATCGCCTGCGCACCGGTTTCGAGAAGATCGACCGGGTCTGGTCCGAGGTGACCAATGTACTGGCCGACACCATTCCGGGCATTCGCGTCGTGAAGGCGTTTGCCCAGGAAAAGCGCGAAGCACAGCGCTTTCGCGTCGCCAATCAGCACAATCTGGAGGTGAACGACCGGCTGAACAAGACCTGGTCGCTGTTCTCGCCTACCGTGTCGCTGCTGACCGAAATCGGCCTGCTGGTGGTCTGGGCGTTCGGCATCTGGCTTGTATCTCGGCACCAGATCACGGTCGGGGTGCTGACCGCCTTCATCGCCTACATCGGCCGCTTCTATACGCGGCTCGATTCGATGAGCCGGATCGTTTCGGTCACTCAAAAGGCCGCGGCGGGCGCCAAGCGAATCTTCGACATTCTCGACCATGTCTCCAACGTGCCCGAGCCGGCGCAGCCGGTCAAAATCGGCAGCGGGTCTGGTTTGCAGGGCCTGCGCGGGCGCATCGACATCAGCGGCATCGGTTTTCGCTACGGCAATCGCTCGGTGATCCGTGGGCTGGACCTTTCCATCGCGCCGGGCGAGATGATCGGCCTGGTGGGCCACAGCGGGTCCGGCAAGAGCACGCTGGTGAACCTGATCTGCCGCTTCTACGATGTCACCGACGGTTCCATTCTGGTGGACGGCACCGATATCCGGCGCTTCGGCGTGGCCGACTATCGGCGCCACATTGGTCTGGTGCTGCAGGAGCCGTTTCTGTTTTTTGGCACGGTCGCCGAGAACATTGCGTATGGACGCCCCGATGCGACGCGCGCCGAGATCGTGGCGGCGGCGCGCGCGGCGCATGCGCATGAATTCATCCTGCGCCTGGCGCAAGGCTATGACTCGCTGGTGGGTGAACGCGGCCAGGGCCTGTCCGGGGGCGAGCGCCAGCGCATCTCGATTGCGCGCGCACTCCTGATCGATCCGCGCATCCTGATTCTGGATGAGGCCACCTCGTCGGTGGATACCGAGACCGAAAAGGAAATCCAGAAGGCGCTGGACAACCTGGTGCAGGGGCGCACCACGATTGCCATTGCGCACCGCCTGTCCACCTTGCGCAAGGCGGACCGGCTGGTGGTGATGGACCGCGGGCAAGTGGTGGAAGTCGGTCCGCACGACGAGTTGATGGACCGCAGGGGTGCGTACTGGCGCCTGTACGAAGCGCAATTGCGCCGGGCCGACATGGAAGGCGGCGATGAACCCGCCGATGACGTCGATGACACCATGGGTGCGGCGTCGCTGACCCCCGTGGTGCATCTCGCCCAGTCCACTGAATAGGAAAGCAGACGATGCATTCCTGTGAATTCCAACTGGTGCGTAACGCCTTTGGCCGTCTGGTTCTGACGACCGCCAGCGGAGAGCGGTTCGACGGTGTGACGGCCGTGCGCGCCTTTCCCGTGTCGGCCCCCGGGCAGGGGCTTTCTCTGGTTCACCCGGATGGCCACGAACTGGTCTGGGTCGAACAACTGGACGCGTTGCCGGCGGCGCAGCGCGGCCTGATCGAGGACGAGTTGGCCGCGCGCGAATTCGTGCCGGAAATCCTGCGCCTCAAAAGCGTGTCGACGTTTTCCACGCCCAGTACCTGGACCGTGCAAACCGACCGCGGCGACACGCAATTTGTGCTCAAGGGAGAAGAAGACATCCGCCGGCTGGGCGGCGCCGCGCTGCTGATCACGGGTGCCCAGGGCGTTCACTTCAAGGTGCGCGACATGCGGGCGCTCGATGGCACCTCGCGCCGGTTGCTGGGCCGATTCCTTTAAGGCCGCAGATAGGCCCAGCCTTCGCTTTGCTTCTTCATGATTTCCGTGACGCCGGCCGGCACGTAGCCGACGTTCGGGTTCATGTCTTCCTGGGTGAGCTTTTGGGCGCGCATGGTGTTCTGGCAGGCCACCACCCTGATGCCGGTCTTGACCGCGTCATGGACGCGGTCACCGACCGGCGCACCGAACTTCAGCATGCCGATGCCCGGACCATAAGCGACGATTTCCACGTCCACATCGGTGGCGCCCACGTCCTCCTGCACGTTCCTGGCATTGTTCAGCGCCAGATTCCACTTGGCCGGGTCGTTGTCACTGACCTGAATCACGATCTTGTAGCGTTTTTGGCTGTTGGCCGTTGCCCCTTGTGCATTGGTAGCTACTAAAAGAGTAGCTGTCGCGGTCAGCGCGGCGGAGTGGACCAGATTTCGGCGTTTCATTGGGCAGTCTTCTTGGGCAAGGTTGGGGTGTCTGAATATACGCCGACCCCGGAGTCCGAGCTCCGTCCAGCGGGGCATGTGTCAGAAGCGGCAACACCCGAGGCACTGCCGGGCGGCCTGGGCGTTCAATCGTCGGGGAATTCCCACTTCTGCGCGCTGGCGCCGGCCAGTTCCTGCACGCGCGCTTCGTCCTGCCCAAATTCCGCGGCAGCGCCGCTGTAGGTGACGGCGCCGCGGTCGAGCACGTAGGCGCGGTCGGCGATTTCAGTGGCGGCACGCACGTTTTGCTCGATCAGCAGAACCGACGTTCCGGCGTCGCGCGCCGCGACGATCACCTTGAAGACGTTCTGCACGATGAGGGGCGCCAGGCCTTGCGAGGGTTCATCGAGCAGGATCAGCTTCGGGTTCAGCAGCAGCACGCGGGCAATGGACAGCATTTCCTGCTCGCCGCCGGAGAGTTGCCGTCCCTTGTGGTCCTTGCGCTCGGCCAGGCGCGGGAAAAGCTCGTAGACGCGGGCGATGTTCCAGTGTCCCGGGCGATCGACGGGTACCTTGAGGTTTTCCTCGACCGTCAAATGGGAAAACACGCGGCGCCCTTCGGGCACCAGGCCGACACCCAGGCGGGCGATGCGAAAGGGCGGCAGGCGCGTCGAGTCGGTGCCGAAAATGCGGATATGCCCGGAGTGCGCGGGGGTGAGCCCCATGATGCTGCGCAGCGTGGTCGATTTGCCGGCGCCGTTGCGGCCCAGCAGCGTCACCAGTTCGCCTTCGCCGACCTCCAGGTCGACGCCGTGCAGGACGTGGCTCTTGCCGTAATACGTGTTCAGTTGATGGACTTCAAGAGCCTTCACGTTTTTCCCCAAGATAGGCCACTTGCACCTTTTCGCTGGCCGCGATTTCGTCCGGCGTTCCCTGGTCCAGCATTTCACCTTCGGACAGCACGGTGATGCGGTCGGCGAGGTTGAAGATGACGCGCATGTCGTGTTCCACGAGCACGATGGTGAGCTTTTGCTTGCGGTGCAGCCGGCGGATCAACACTGCGGTGTCGTAGGTTTCCTGGCTGCCCATGCCGGCCGCGGGTTCGTCCAGCAGCAACAGCTTCGGCCGGGTGGCGAGCGCCATCATGATTTCGGCGGAGCGCTGGTCGCCGTGCGAGAGTTCGCCGACGTGCCGGCCGGCATTCGCCGTAAGCGCGCCTGCTTCCAGCAGCTCGTCGACGCGCCCCTCGGTCGCCGCAACCTGGCGCCGCGTGTTGAACATCTTCAACCGCAAGCCGTCCGTGACCTGGACCGCGATGCGCAGGTTTTCGCGTACCGTGAGTTCCGGGAACACCTCGGTGATCTGGAAGGTGCGGGCCATGCCCATGCCCACGCGCTCATGCGTGGGCATGGCCGTGACGTCGGCGCCACCGAAGGTGATGTGGCCGGCCGTCGGCACGTAGAAGCCGCTGATCATGTTGAACAAGGTGGTTTTGCCGGCACCGTTCGGGCCGATGATGGCGTGCAGCTCGCCTTCCTCGACGCTCAAAGAGACGTTCTTTACCGCGGCGAGTTCGCCAAAGCGCTGAGTGACGTTGCGGACTTCGAGCAGGCTCATGATGCTTTTCTCTGCATCAGCCCGACGATGCCGCGGGGCAGGAACAGCACCACCAGCACGAAGATCAGGCCGATGTAGAACATCCAGTCGTCGGTGATGCTGGACAGCGAATCCTGCGCGACCACGAAGATGGCGGCGCCGAGCAGCGGCCCCCAGAACGAACGCATGCCGCCTATCACCGCCATGAGCACGAAATCACCCGACTGCGTCCAGTGCAGTTCGTGCGGGCTGACGAAGTTGTTGAGCATGCCGTACAGCGCACCGGCGGTGGCCACGAAGAAGCACGAGAGGGTGTAGGCGATCCACAGGTGGCGGTTCACCGGAATGCCGAGGAATTTGGCGCGCCGTTCGTTCTCGCGCATGGCGAGCAGCGTGTGGCCGAACGGGGAGCGCAGCAAAATGGCCATGAGCAAGGCGCAGATGGCAAACACGGCCAGCACGAAGTAGTAGTAAACGACGCTCGAGGTCAGGTTGATGTTCGCGAAGCCAAGATCGATCGCCAGGCGCTGGAAGGTGAGCCCGTTATCGCCCCCGGTGACCGCGTTCCAGCGAAAGGCAATGAAGTAGAACACCTGCCCGAAGGCGATCGTCGCCAGCGCGAAATAAATGCCGCGCAGCCGGGACAAAAGGTAGCCGACCAGCGCGCCGCCCGCGGTACCGACCACGATCCCGGCGAGGAGCCCGACGGGCGTGCTCGGCACCAGATGCTTGATGACCAGGCCGGTCGCGTAAGCGCCCAGGCCAAAGTAGGCGGCGTGGCCGAACGCCATCACACCGGAGTGGCCCACCAGCAGGTTGGTGGCCATCGCGGCCAGACCGATCAGCAACACGCGGGAAGCGAGGTCGATGTAGCCACCCACCGGAGCGATCCACAGCGGCACCGTCAGGAGGACGGCCCAGAGCAGGATCAGGAAGGCGAGATTGCCTGGGTTCGTGCGACTGCTCAAAGTTTCGTCCCGCCTTCCTCGCCAAACAGGCCGTACGGCCTAAACAGCAGCACGAGTGCCATCATCACGTAGATGGTGGCCTCGGATGCCGAGGGAAAAAATACCGTCACGACGCCGGCAGCGACGCCAATCAGCAAGCCGCCGAACAATGTCCCGACCAGGCTGCCCAGCCCGCCCACGATCACGGCGACGAAGCTCGGCATGATCAGCTGGTCGCCAATGGTGGGGGTGAGGCCGAGCATGCCAGCCGCGAGCACGCCGGCCAGGCCGGCGAAGAAAATGCCGAGGCCGAAATTGAGGTTGCGCAGGATGCGCACGTCAACGCCCAGCGCCGACACCATTTCGAGATCGAGCGTGCCGGCGCGGATACGCATGCCCAGGCGTGTCTTTTTGAGGATCACGAACAGCGCAACCACCGCGATGGCCACCAGTGCCACCATGAAGACGCGGTAGCCGGTGAGGAAGAACAACGTGGAACTGAGCGACGATTGCAGGCTCTCGGGCACCTTGAAGGGCAGGCCCTGCGCGCCCCAGATCATGCGCACCGAATCCTGGATCACGTAGGCGAGGCCGAAGGTGAGCAACAGGCCGTAGAGCGGGTCGCGCACATAGAGCGGCCGGATCAGCACGCGCTCGACGAGGATGCCGATCAGCGCCGTGAGGAACGGCGAGATGATCAATGCGCCCCAGAAGCCGAGGTACGGCTGCAGCGTGTAGGCGAGGTAGGCGCCGAGCGCGAGAAAGCCGCCGTGCGCGAAGTTGATGACGTTGGTCAGGTTGATGATCAGCGAAAGGCCGAGCGCCATCAGCGCGTAGAACGCGCCGATCACCAGTCCGTTGAAGATGTTGAGAAGAACGAGTTGCGTCACCTGCTGTCCCCGTTAGCGACTCTTTGCACAATCCACAAGTGGCACGAATATTCTGACCTCAGGTGGCCGGCCGCATTGCAAATCCTTGCCCCGGCTTGCGCCACGGTTGCGGTTTGCTCTTGCGCCGCGCAGACCAGCCAGAGGCCGGTCTTCCACAAGGCAGCATGAAGGGGCGCCACGCGCAATCTGCGCGGGCCGCTCATTTTGGGCCGAAGCAAGGCGTGCTCAGCTCGGCCACGTCATTTTGCAGTCGGCTTCTTCCACCGTTGGCGCGATGGTCTTGCTGTCGATCACCTGGTCGATGTGGAACAGGTCGTCCGGCGCGCTGCCGGACGACTGGGCGTGACCGGCCCAGAGCGTACCGATCAGCAGGTGCTGATTGGCGCGGAAGGTCGCCGGGTGGGGCTGCATCGCCACCTCCGGCGGCAGCGTGAAGCCGTCCAGCGCCCGCGCCATCTTCAATGGATCGAGCGACTTGGCATTGTTGGCTGCCAACGCGCAGGCGTGGATGGCGGTATGGCCGAACCAGGTGCGCGCGGTGGGCACACGGCCGGTTTTCTTCTTGATCGCCTCGGTGAACTCCTTCACGTGCGGCACACCGGGCTGGTTCCAGTACCACTCGATCACCCAGTTGCCGATGCGCGCGTTCTCGGGCAGTGCCTCAAGGGTTTCAAGCTCGATGTTGGCTCCGGCGATATGGAATTTCTTGTCGAGCCCGAATTGCACCGTCTGCTTGAGCACGTTGGTCTGATCTTCGCCGTTCTGCAGAATCACGATCACGTCCGGCTTCGCGGCCTGGGCCTTGATCAGGTAGGAGGAGTATTCGGTCGTGCCGAGCGGGATCAGGTCGGTACCGACGTTGGTCGCGCCGTATTTCTTGAAGTTGGCGTTGTAGGCGTCGAGCAGGCCGTGGCCGAACGCGTAGTCGGGTACCAGGCAGTAGAACTTCTTGCCGAAGCGGTTGATGAGCGACGGCGCGATGGCGTTGACCAGCAGCGTGGTGGACGGATCGACCTGGAAAACGTTCCAGTGGCAGTTCTTGCCGGTGATCGGATCGGCGTGGCCGCCCGGATCGATCATGAACACATTTTTTTCGTAGGCTACCGCGGACATCGCCATCGTCAGGCCGGAGTTGACGTTGCCGACCAGGAAGTCGACCTTGTCGCGGTCGATCAGCTTGCGCGCCTTCTGCACCGCGACACCCGCGTCGCCGCTGGTCGAGTCCTCGACAATCAGCTTGGCGGGACGCCCCAGGATGCCCCCCTTGGCGTTGATCTCCTGCACGGCCAGTTCCATGCCGTGCAGTTCGTTGCGCCCGGTGATGGCGTAAGTGCCGGTGAGCGGGTTGTCGACGCCGAGTTTCACGGGCTGGTCGCCCTGGGCCTTCACGATGGCGGGAAACGCCAGCGATGTCGTGGTGATGGCGGCGGCAGCCTGCAACGCTTTGCGACGGGTGACCGTCGCGGGGGTGGCCTGGTCTTTGGTCATGGATATCTCCTGGATGTTGTTGTGTCGGACTTGAAAATTTCGTCGCGAAGTGTGCTCGCCGTCAAAGTCTTTGTCAAATGAGGGGTCGCAAATGAGGGGTCGTCAACCGGCCTCAGTCGTCGCTACGCAGTTCCAGCTCGGGCAGGCCCAGCGCCACATCCAGTCCCCCGGCCGCGCGGGCATTCAGTTTGCGCCGCCGCGAGGCGCGCCAGGCCGACCAGGACACGCCAATGACCACCAGCGCGCACACGGCGATGAACCCCCCGCTGATGGGGCGCGTGACGAACACCGCCATGTTCCCGCGCGAGAGCAGCAGCGCACGGCGGAAGTTCTCCTCCATCATGGGCCCGAGCACCACCCCCAGCAGAATCGGCGCCATCGGGAAGTCCAGCGCCATGAACAAGGCCCCCAGCACCCCGAACACCAGCACCTCCCAGGTCTGGAACAGGTCATTCTGGGTGGTGAACACCCCCACCACAATGAAGAACATGGCCGAGGGGAACAGATAGCGGTACGGCACCTGCAGCAGCTTGACCCACACCCCGATCAGCGGCACGTTCAGGATCATGAGCAGCACGTTGCCGATCCAGAAACTG